>NZ_JBSFUR010000036.1:0-64149 GCF_053591895.1 Streptomyces sp. NPDC002867
GCCCGGCAGCGCGGGCGGGCGGCGCGAGGGGCCGGGAGGTGCGTACCGTGGCGGGGCCGGGGGCCCCCCCCCCGCCCCCCGGCCCGGCTGACAGGCCGGGCCGTGCCGCGGCCGATACGGCCCGGTGGCTACGCGGTGCGGCGCAGCAGCGCCAGGTACATCGCGTCGGTCCCGTGCACATGCGGCCACAGCTGGACGTCGGGGCCGTCGCCGAGCGCCGGGACGCCGGGCATCAGCGGCCGCGCGTCCACCAGCTCCGCCTCGGGTGCGGGGCCGCCGCGGCCGCGCAGCACGTCGTCCACGACGACCCGCGTCTCGGCGAGATGCGGCGAACAGGTGGCGTACCCGACCACGCCGCCGACCCGCACGGCCCTCAACGCCTCGCGCAGCAGGCCCCGTTGGAGCGGCGCGAAGCCCTCCAGGTCCTCCGGGCGGCGGCGCCAGCGGGCCTCGGGCCGGCGGCGCAGCGCGCCGAGACCCGAGCACGGCACGTCGACGAGCACCCGGTCGAAGGACCCGGGGCGCCACGGCGGGCGCGTGCCGTCCGCCGCGATCACCTGGTACGGGCCGGGGTTGCCGGTCAGCGCGCGGTCCACGAGCCGTGCGCGGTGCGGCTGCTTCTCGGAGGCCAGCAGTGTCGCGCCGCGACCGGCCGCGAGGGCGCCGAGCAGCGCGGCCTTGCCGCCGGGCCCGGCGCAGCCGTCGAGCCACCGCTCGTCGGAGCCTTCCAGCGGGGCGTTGGCCAGGGCGATCGCCACGAGCTGGCTGCCCTCGTCCTGCACGCCGGCCCGCCCCTCGCGCACGGCCGCGATCGCGCCGGGCTCGCCGCCCTCCGCGAGCCGGACGGCGTACGGGGACCAGCGGCCCGGCAGCGCCGAATCCTCGCCCAGCACGTCGAGCAGTTCACCGGTCGTCGTGCGGCCGGGCCGGGCGACCAGGGTCACCTCGGGCCGCTCGTTGTCGGCCTCCAGCAGGTCCTCGATGCCGGCGCGGCCGCCGCCGAGCGCGTCCCACAGCGCGGAGACGACCCAGCGCGGGTGCGAATGCACGACCGCGAGGTGGTCCTCGGCGTCCTCGTCGTACGGCGGGGCGACGCGCTCCACCCAGGTGTCCAGGTCGTCCTGCGAGATCTTGCGGAGCACGGCGTTGACGAACTTGGCCCGTCCGTCGCCGAGCACCACCCGCGCGAGCTCCACGCTCGCCGACACCGCCGCGTGCGTCGGGATCCGCGTCCCCAGCAGCTGATGCGCGCCGAGCGCGAGCACGTCGAGCACGGGCGGGTCGACCTCGCGCAGCGGCCGGTCGATACAGGCTGCGATGATCGCGTCGTACGTGCCCTGGCGGCGCAGCGTGCCGTACACGAGCTCCGTGGCGAGCGCCGCGTCCCGCGCGTCGAAGTCGCCCTTGTCGCGGGCCTTCTTCAGAAGGGGCGGCAGGACCAGGTTCGCGTACGCGTCCCGCTCGTCGACGGCCCTCAGCGCCTCGAAGGCGAGGATCCGGACGGGATCCTTCTTGGGCCGGCGGTGCGGCTTGGGGGGACGGCGACGGGACTGCTCGCTCAAAAGGTGCTCCGCGTTCGAAGAGGGTTGAACCCTCCCACCCTACGTCGCCGCGCCGTGCCTCCCGTCAGGACGGGGCTACGCGCCGAGCCTCTCGCCCGGGGCGATGCGCACCCCGCGCGCCCAGTCCGCCGCCCGCATCGGCTTCTTGCCCTGGGGCTGGACCCAGAGCAGCTCGACGGCGTGCGATCCGGTGCCCGCGTAGACGTTGTTCTTGCCCGGGTCCAGCTCGCCGGGGGCCAGGTCCGTACGGTCGGGAAGCAGCGTGACCTGGATCAGCTTGAGCCGCTCGCCGCGGAAGAGCGTCCACGCGCCGGGGGCGGGCGTGCAGCCGCGGACGACGCGGTCGACGCGCAGCGCGGGGGCGGCGAAGTCCACGTGGGCGTCCTCGACGGTGATCTTCGGGGCCAGGGAGACCCCCTCGGCGGGCTGCGGCACGGGCTTGAGGGTGCCGTCCTCGATGCCGTCCATCGTCGCCGAGAGCAGCCCGGCGCCGGCGAAGGCCAGCCGCGTCAGCAGGTCACCGCTGGTGTCGGTGGGCCGCACGGGCTCGGTGATCACGCCGTACACCGGCCCCGAGTCGAGGCCCTCCTCGATCTGGAAGGTGGCGGCACCGGTCATCTCGTCGCCGGCGAGGATCGCGTGCTGGACGGGGGCGGCGCCGCGCCAGGCGGGCAGCAGAGAGAAGTGCAGGTTGACCCAGCCACGGGCGGGCACGTCGAGTGCCGCCTTGGGCAGCAGCGCCCCGTAGGCGACGACCGGGCAGCAGTCCGGGGCGATCTCGCGCAGCCGCTCCAGGAACGCCTCGTCGCGCGGCCTGACCGGCTTGAGCACCTCGATCCCGGCCTCTTCGGCGCGCTGGGCGACCGGGCTGGCCACCAGATGCCTGCCGCGTCCGGCGGGCGCGTCCGGCCTGGTGACCACCGCGGCGACCTCGTGCCGTCCGGAGGCGATCAGGGCGTCCAGGGCGGGGACGGCTACCTCGGGGGTACCTGCGAAGACGAGCTTCATCGGTGGCTGACTGCCTCTCGGACGTGTGCGGTTCCTACTGGTGCGACGAGCAGCTCACCAGTCTATGGGGCAGGGCCGCAGGGGGCGTACGGGAGACCACGCGCCCTGTGCAAAAGCGCATACGCCCCGAAGCGTGACCAGATCGGCGGCTGGGGCGTTGGTCAAGAGAGATTGACCGAAGCGGGCCGCCCGGATGCGGCCCGGCCCCTTTCAACGCCGGTTCGAGAGGCTTGTCAATGGCCGACCACGCAACCCATGACGCCCAAGCCCGGGCAAGTCTGCACCTGTTGGTGCGGGACATCGAGCGGGTCCGCCGGCAGGTGGACGCATTGCGCACGCTCACCGCCCAGCTGGGCAATGTCTACCGCCCGCGCCGCTCCGGCCCGTCCACGGGCTTCGTCGTCTACGGCAGGGCCCCGGCACCGACCGTCCGTCTCGCGCAGGAGCTGCGCGACAGCGTCGAGACGCTGGTGACCGCGGCCGTGGACTTCGACCGTTCGCTGGGCTTCTCCTGGGACGCGGTGGGCTCGGCGCTCGGGGTCACCAAGCAGGCGGTGCACCGCCGTTACGGTGCCCGCAGGGCGACGCCCCAGCCGGGTGCAGCAGAGCCCGAGCCGACCACGACGACCCGCACACTGCCGCCGATGCCGGCCGTTCCGGCCGCACGCTCGATGCCTCCGCAGCCGGCGGACCCGCGCCCGGGCGCGTTCCCCGGTCCGCGCAACGGCTGACGCCTGGCGGGGCTGACGTCCCCGCACCCGCGGCCACCCGCTCCCGAGGACCGAAGACCACCGCCGTGGAGGCGACCGACAGCCGCAACGGCCTCCACCGGCGGGAGGGGCCGGGGCGGGGTGCCCGGCCTGAGGCGTCGCGAGACGGCGTGGCGTCCGGCAGCCGGAAAGCAGTCCGGGTATCCCACTCCCGAGGACACGGCCCCGCAGTGGGCCGCCGCCCCTCAGCCGATGTCCGGCGGGTCGATCCTGATCCGGACCGGGTCCGTGCCACCACGGGCGAGGCGCGACGCCTGCGCCGCCTTGAGAGCAGCCGCCAGCGCCGCCCCCCGGCCCGGGGGCACCCGCAGCAGCACCCGCTCCCAGCGCTCCCCCACCGGGGCCTCCCCGGGCCTGCGTGGCCGCCCGGCGTCGGTCACCGGCAGCGGGACCGGTCCCAACACCTCGGCCTCCTCGGGCAGTTCGGCGGCGAGCAGGAACGACGCGACCGCCTCCGGGCGGCCCACCACCTCCGCCATCCGCGACACGGGCGGAAATCCGAGCTCCGCCCGCTCGGCGAGCTCCCGCAGCGCATGGCCGACCGGGTCCCACCGCACGAGCGCCTGGACCGGCCGCAGCGTCGGCTCGGCGACGACGACGACCGTGCCGCCCTCCTCCTGGCCCCGCACCAGCGAGGCCGCGGCGATCCAGCGGCGCAGCGCCTCCTCGCCCGCGCGGAGATCGGGCCGCCCGAGCATGGCCCAGCCGTCCAGCAGCAGCGCGGCCGCGTAACCGCCGTCCGCCACGGGCTCGGCGCCCGGCGTGGAGACCACGAGCGCGGGGCGCCCCGGCACGGCGTCCAGCACGTGGTCCCGGCCGGAGGTGCGCACGGGCACGGCGGGGAAGGCGCGGCCCAGTTCCTCCGCCGTACGGCGCGCGCCCACGATCCGGGCCCGCAGCCGGACCGAGCCGCACGCGACGCAGTGCCACTCGGGCTCCCCCTGCCCGCACCACGCGCAGCGCAGCTCGCGCTCGTCCGGCGCCTCCAGCGGCCCCGCGCAGTGCCGGCACCGCGCCGGTGTGCGGCAGCGTTCGCAGGCGAGCCGGGGCACGTAACCGCGGCGGGGGACCTGGACCAGCACGGGTCCGGTCCGCAGCCCGTCCCGTACCGCCTGCCAGGCGAGGCTGGGCAGCCGGGCCGCGCGCGCGGCCTCGTCCCGCGCGAGGTCCTGGTCGCCGACGGTGCGCACCAGGGGCGCCGCGGCCCTGACCCGCGCCCGGTCGGCGACGAGCGGCATCGCCCAGCCGCTCTCGACGAGCTGGGCGGCCTCGACCGTGCAGCTGGTGCTGCCCAGCAGGAAGGCGCATCCGTCGTGGGCGGCGCGCAGCTCCAGGACCTCGCGGACGTGGGGGAAGGGGGCGTTGTCGTCGCTGTGGCTCGCGTCGCCGTCGTCCCAGACGACGACCAGCCCGAGGTCCCGCACCGGCGCGAACATGGCGGCCCGCGTGCCCACCACGGCCCGCACGGAGCCCCGGCGCACGGCGAGCCACTCCCGGTAGCGCTTCTCGGGCCCGGATTCGGCGGTCAGGAGGGCGTGGCGGCCCTCGCCCAGCAGGGCCGTGAGGGCGGCGTCCACGCGGGCGGCGCGCCGCCCGTCGGGCACGACGACGAGCGCTCCGCGCCCGGACGCGAGCGTCGCGGCGACGGCGCGGGCCAGTTCCTCGGGCCAGTGCGGGCCGGGCAGCGCGGTCCACACGGCACGCGGGGCGCCGCCCGTCGCGAGGGCGTCGATGAAGTCGGGCCCCCGCCCGTACCGCTCCCAGGAGCCGGCTCCGGGAGGCGCGGGCGGGGGCAGGGGCTCGGGCGACGGCTTGGCCTCCGCGCGTCCGTTCCTCGGCGGCACCGCGAGCTGCAGCACGTCGGCGAGGCTGCCCGCGTACCGGTCGGCGACAGCGCGGGCGAGGCGGAGCATCTGCGGGCCGAGGACGGGCTCGGGCGAGACGACGTGGGCGAGTGCCGCGAGGGGGCCGGTGTAGTCGGTCTCGGCCAGGCGCTCGACCAGGAAGCCGTCGATGAGCCCGCCGCCCTCACGGCGCCCGTCCCGCACCCGGTGCGCCCCCGCCCCGAACCGTACGCGCACCCGCACACCGGGCTGTGCCGCGGCGTCGAGCTCCTCGGGGACGGCGTAGTCGAAGAACTGGTCGAGGTGCAGGACGCCCTTGTTGACGACGACCCGCGCGACGGGCAGCTCCCGGGCGAGCGCGGCCCCCCGCCAGGTGCGCGGCTTGGCCTTGGGCACCTTGGCCTTGCGCACGGTCTCCCTGATGAGCGCAAGCTGCTCGGGCCCGCCCGCGGCGGACTCCTCCGGCTGCTCGTCGTCGCTGCTCACAGCCCCATTCCTACCAGAGCCCACTGACAGCGCTCGGGCCCGTCGACCGGGCCGACGGCCCGGCCACGGCTCTGCGGACACCCCGGACCGGTACGCCCGGCGGCCGGACCCGCGGCCACCGCCGACGACTCCGGCCGCGGCCCTTGCGTACCCCGAGCCCCGGGCTGCCCCAGCACGCGCGAGGGCCCCGGACCGACACGGTCCGGGGCCCTCGGGAAAGCCGTCCGGCTACAGGCTCACAGCCCCGCCGCCGCGCGCAGCGCGTCGACGCGGTCCGTGCGCTCCCAGGTGAAGTCGGGGAGCTCGCGGCCGAAGTGGCCGTACGCCGCGGTCTGGGCGTAGATCGGGCGGAGCAGGTCGAGGTCGCGGATGATCGCGGCCGGACGCAGGTCGAAGACCTCGGCGATGGCCTGCTCGATCTTTTCGACGTCGATCGTCGCCGTGCCGAAGGTCTCCACGAACAGACCGACGGGCTCGGCCTTGCCGATCGCGTACGCGACCTGGACCTCGCAGCGGGCCGCGAGGCCGGCCGCGACGACGTTCTTCGCCACCCAGCGCATCGCGTAGGCCGCCGAGCGGTCCACCTTGGACGGGTCCTTGCCGGAGAAGGCGCCGCCGCCGTGGCGGGCCATGCCGCCGTACGTGTCGATGATGATCTTGCGGCCGGTCAGACCGGCGTCGCCCATCGGGCCGCCGATCTCGAAGCGGCCGGTCGGGTTCACCAGGAGGCGGTAGCCGTCGGTGTCGAGCTTGATGCCGTCCTCGACGAGCTGCTTGAGCACGTGCTCGACGACGAACTCTCGGATGTCGGGCGCGAGCAGCGAGTCCAGGTCGATGTCGGACGCGTGCTGCGAGGACACCACCACGGTGTCGAGGCGGACGGCCTTGTCACCGTCGTACTCGATGGTGACCTGGGTCTTGCCGTCCGGACGCAGGTAGGGGATGGTGCCGTTCTTGCGGACCTCGGACAGGCGGCGCGAGAGCCGGTGCGCGAGATGGATCGGCAGCGGCATCAGCTCGGGCGTCTCGTCGCACGCGTAACCGAACATCAGGCCCTGGTCGCCGGCGCCCTGCTTGTCGAGCTCGTCCTCATCGCCCTCGACGCGCTTCTCGTACGCCGTGTCGACGCCCTGCGCGATGTCGGGAGACTGCGCGCCGATGGACACCGACACTCCGCAGGAGGCGCCGTCGAAACCCTTCTTCGAGGAGTCGTAACCGATCTCCAGGATCTTGTTGCGCACGAGGGTGGGGATGTCGGCGTACGCCTTGGTGGTCACCTCACCGGCGACGTGCACCAGGCCGGTGGTGATCAGGGTCTCCACGGCGACCCGGGACGTCGGGTCCTCCCGCAGAAGGGCGTCGAGAATCGTGTCGCTGATCTGGTCGGCGATCTTGTCGGGGTGGCCCTCGGTCACGGACTCCGAGGTGAAGAGACGGCGGGACACATCGCTCCCTGGGGTTGCAGCGGCTGCTGGCTGATCATTGACGGACCGGCAGGGGGCTGCGCCCCGCGACGTTCCGCAGACCAGTTTATCGGTCGCTTTCCATCGCCGGACAACCCGTCTCGCAGCTTGGGAGCCCCCTGACCTGTGGTCCATGGCCGAGACGCTATGACCATAGCGCCTGCGGACTGAGCGATTCGCCACATTTCGCTGGTTTCTCACAGGCGGGCCGTCGCCGGAAATTCCCCCAGAGTTCGTCACACGGCCCGCCGGGCCCTCAGCCGAGCCGCGGGACGACGAGGTCCCAGACCGTGTCGGCGAGGGCCTCCTTGGGCCCGTACGGGACAGGGGTCTCGGCGCCGTCGGCGGCCAGGACGACCGCCTCGTTCTCCTCGGCCCCGAAGGTCCTGCGCTCCCCCACCTCGTTGACGACGAGCAGGTCGCACCCCTTGCGGCGCAGCTTGTCGCGTCCGTTGGCGAGGACGTCGTCGGTCTCGGCCGCGAAGCCGACGATCACCTGTCCGGGGCGGGCGCGGTCGGCCGAGATCTCCGCGAGGATGTCGGGGTTGCGCACGAGCGCGACGGTCGGCGCCTCGACGCCGTCCTTCTTCTTGATCTTGCCCGTGGCGTACTCGGCGGGCCGGAAGTCGGCGACCGCCGCCGCCATGACCACCGCGTCGGCGTCGGCGGCGGCCTTGAGGACCGCCTCGCGCAGCTGGACCGCCGTGCCGACGTGGACGACGTCGACGCCCGCCGGGTCGGGGATGCCGGTGTTCGCCTCGACGAGGGTGACGCGTGCGCCCCGGGCGGCCGCGGTACGGGCCAGGGCGTAGCCCTGCTTGCCGGAGGAGCGGTTGCCGAGGTAGCGGACCGGGTCGAGCGGTTCGCGGGTGCCGCCGGCGCTGACGACGACGTGGCGGCCGGCGAGGTCGGGGGCGGTCACCCCGCGGGCGAGCACCCGCCGGCACACCTCGAAGATCTCGCCCGGCTCGGGCAGCCGGCCCTTGCCGGTGTCGACGCCGGTGAGCCGGCCGACGGCGGGCTCGATGACGACGGCGCCGCGGCGGCGCAGCGTGGCGACGTTCTCCTGGGTGGCGGGGTGCTCCCACATCTCGGTGTGCATCGCGGGCGCGAAGACGACCGGACAGCGGGCCGTGAGCAGCGTGTTGGTGAGCAGGTCGTCGGCGAGGCCGTGAGCGGCCTTGGCCAGCGTGTCGGCGGTGGCGGGGGCGACGACGACGAGGTCGGCGTGCTGGCCGATGCGGACGTGCGGGACCTCGTGGACGTCGTTCCAGACCTCGGTGGAGACGGGGTGGCCCGACAGCGCCGACCAGGTCGCGGCGCCGACGAAGTTCAGGGCCGACGCGGTCGGCACGACCCGGACGTCGTGGCCGGACTCGGTGAGCCTGCGCAGCAGCTCGCACGCCTTGTACGCGGCGATGCCGCCGCTGACCCCGAGGACGACCCTCGGCCTGACACTCGCGTCCACTGCGTCCACTGCACGGCCTCCCCGCACTCGGTTGGTTCCCCCATGCTGCATCACTGCGGGGGGACGGCCTTCCGCGCCCCCCGAACAGACCCCAGGCCCGGCGGATGCTCCGCCGGGCCTGGGGTGAAGAACGATGCGTCGCGCCTACTGCGCCGGGCCCTCGATGGCCTCGGAGGTGAGCAGACCCGCGTTGATCTCCCGCAGGGCGATCGAGAGCGGCTTCTCGTGGACGTGAGTGTCCACCAGCGGACCGACGTACTCGAGCAGGCCCTCACCGAGCTGCGAGTAGTACGCGTTGATCTGGCGCGCGCGCTTGGCCGCGTAGATCACGAGGCTGTACTTCGAGTCAGTCGCCTCGAGCAGCTCGTCGATCGGCGGGTTGATGATGCCCTCGGGCGCGGTGATGGAAGAGGACACTCTAAGCCTTCCGAAGAACGTGCAGAAAGATCGGACAAAAGATCAAACAACTGCCATCAAGGCTAGCAGCTCGCGGGCCACGTCCTCGACGGAGGTGTTGACCAGGGTCGTGTCGAACTCGGATTCGGCGGCGAGCTCGACCTTCGCGGCCGCCAGCCGGCGCTCGATGACCTCCGCGGACTCGGTGCCGCGGCCGGTGAGCCGGCGGACCAGCTCGTCCCAGCTCGGCGGGGCCAGGAAGACCAGCTGCGACTCCGCCATGGACTCCTTGACCTGCCGCGCACCCTGGAGGTCGATCTCCAGCAGCACCGGCTCGCCCGCCTCCAGGCGGTCGAGGACCGCGCGACGGGGCGTGCCGTAGCGGTTGCCCGCGAACTCGGCCCACTCCAGCAGCTCGCCGTTGGCGACCAGCTTGTCGAACTCCTCGTCCGTGACGAAGAAGTACTGGACGCCGTGCTTCTCGCCGGGCCGCGGCTTCCGGGTGGTCGCCGACACCGAGAGCCAGACTTCGGGGTGGACCTTGCGCATATGGGCGACGACCGTGCTCTTGCCGACCCCGGAGGGGCCGGAGAGCACGGTCAGCCGCGGACGTACCTCTGCTGCCATGCAGCGATTATCCAGGTTCCCGGGGGTGCCCGGGAACGTCAGGCGGCGCCGCCGCCGAACTCGCGCTCCAGGGAAGCGATCTGGTTGGAGCCGAGACCACGGACCCGGCGGCTCTCGGAGATGCCGAGCCGCTCCATGATCTGCTTGGCGCGGACCTTGCCCACGCCCGGCAGGGACTCGAGGAGGGCGGAGACCTTCATCTTGCCGATGACGTCGTTCTCCTGGCCCTGCTTGATGACCTCGTGGAGGGAGGCGCCGGAGTGCTTGAGTCGATTCTTGACCTCGGCCCGCTCCCGGCGAGCCGCGGCGGCCTTTTCGAGCGCGGCTGCGCGCTGTTCAGGGGTAAGGGGCGGAAGAGCCACGCCTACGTCACCTCGGATGTCGAACTGTCGGATACGGACCGGTGAGGAACCTAGTCGCCCCACACCAGGCGAGCAACGAGCAACGCAGGACCCTTTGCGGGACGCCGCCTGCACGTTCGCTCTTGGACGGAGACTAGCGGCCATCACCGCTCCAGTCAGCGAGAACAGACGAAAAGTCCTGGTCAGCATCGACCGACCAGGACATTTCCGACATAACGACCGGCTTTTCGGCCGAGAAGTCCTGCAGGGATCCGCACCCCTGGGTTCTCGGCGGTCACGCAGCGCGTGCGACCGGTACCCGAGAGCGCACGCGCACGCTCCTGACGTCCCGGGTCAGACCCCGGCCGACGCCACCGCCTCGCGCACCTCGTCCGTGAACCGCTCGGCGGCGGCCCGCAGCGCGGCCGCGTCCGGGCCGTGCCTGAGCACACCGCGGCTGACGCTCGGCACGACGTTGCCGACGGCCGCGCCGAAGACGCCGGGGAGGTCCGCCGGGGTCGCTCCCTGGGCGCCGATGCCCGGAGCCAGCAGCGGGCCGTTGATGTCGAGGTCCACGCCGGCGTCGCCGAGCGTCGCGCCGACGACGGCGCCGACGGAGCCGAGCGGCTCGGCGCCCTCGTTCTCGGCGGCCATGTGCTGCAGCATCAGCTGTGCCAGGGACGCGCCGTTCGCCGCCGTGGAGCGCTGCACCTCGGCGCCCTCCGGGTTGGAGGTCAGGGCCAGGACGAAGACGCCGCAGCCGCTCAGCACGGCCTGGTCGAGCGCGGGCCGCAGCGAACCGAAGCCGAGGTACGGGGACACCGTGACGGCGTCCGAGAACAGCGGCGAGCCCTTGCGCAGGAACGTCTCCGCGTACGCGCCCATGGTCGACCCGATGTCGCCGCGCTTCGCGTCCATCAGGACCAGCGCGCCGGCGGCCCGTGCCTCCTCGACGGCCTTCTCCAGGACGGCGATGCCGCGCGAGCCGAAGCGCTCGAAGAACGCGGACTGCGGCTTCAGGACGGCGACCCGGTCGGCGAGCGCCTCGACCGTGGTGCGGGTGAACCGCTCCAGACCGGCGACGTCGTCGTTCAGGCCCCAGGCGGTCAGCAGCGAGGCGTGCGGGTCGATGCCGACGCACAGCGGACCTCGGGTGTCCATGGCGTGGCGCAGGCGTGTGCCGAAGGACTCCAGAGGACTCATGCGGTGACCTTTCGCGTCTCGGCGCCGACGGCATCGGCGAGGGTGGCGTACGGGCTGGCCGCGAGGCGTGCGGCGAGGCCCTTGTGGATCGCGCGGGCGTAGAACGGGCCCTCGTAGACGAAGGCGCTGTAGCCCTGGACGAGGGTGGCGCCGGCGAGGATGCGCTGCCAGGCGTCCTCCGCGTTCTCGATGCCGCCGACGCCGACCAGGGTGATGCGGTCCCCGACGCGGGCGTACAGGCGGCGCAGGACCTCCAGGGAGCGCGCCTTGACCGGGGCGCCGGACAGGCCGCCGGTCTCCCTGATCAGCTCGGGCGAGGACGTCAGGCCCAGGCCCTCGCGGGCGATCGTGGTGTTGGTGGCGATGATGCCGTCGAGGCCCAGCTCGACCGCGAGGTCGGCCACGGCGTCGAGGTCCTCGTCCGCCAGGTCGGGGGCGATCTTGACCAGGAGCGGGACGCGGCGGTCGGTGACCGTGCGGTCCGCCGCCTCGCGCACGGCGGTGAGCAACGGGCGCAGCGACTCGGTGGCCTGGAGATTGCGCAGGCCGGGGGTGTTGGGCGAGGAGACGTTGACGACGAGGTAGTCGGCGTGGGCGGCCAGGCGCTCGGTCGACTTCACGTAGTCGGCGGCGGCCTCGGCCTCCGGGACGACCTTGGTCTTGCCGATGTTGACGCCGACGACGGTCCTGAAGACCGGCACCCGGGTGCGCAGCCGTTCGGCGACCGCCGCCGAGCCCTCGTTGTTGAAGCCCATGCGGTTGATCAGGGCGCGGTCCGGGACCAGCCGGAAGAGCCGCTTCCTGGGGTTGCCGGGCTGCGCCTCCCCCGTGACCGTGCCGATCTCGACATGGTCGAAGCCCAGCATGGCCATGCCGTCGATGGCGACGGCGTTCTTGTCGAAGCCGGCCGCGAGGCCGAACGGGCCGTGTATGCGCAGTCCGAGGGCCTCGGTGCGCAGCTCCTTGTGGCGGGGGGCGAGCACCGCGGCGACGAAGGTGCGCAGGACGGGGACGCGGGCCGCGAGGCGGATCCACCGGAAGGCCAGGTAGTGGGCCTGCTCCGGGTCCATGCGCTGGAAGACGAGGTGGAAGAAGAACTTGTACATGGGAAGTGGTGTCCTCATGAGGAGGGGGACACCGTTTCCGGTGTCCCCCTCATGGCTGCTAGTCGCGGGCCGCGGTCAGGTGTTCCGCGTGTTCCTGGAGCGATCGGACGCCCACGCCGCCGTGGTTGAGGGCGTCGATGCCCTGGACCGCCGCGGCGAGCGCCTGGACCGTCGTGAGGCACGGTACGGAGCGGGCCACCGCCGCCGTACGGATGTCGTAGCCGTCGAGGCGGCCGCCGGTGCCGTACGGGGTGTTGACGATGAGGTCGACCTCGCCGTCGTGGATGAGCTGGACGATGGTCCGCTCACCGTCCGGCCCCGGGCCCTCGGACTGCTTGCGCACGACGGTGGCGTTGATGCCGTTGCGCTTGAGCACCTCGGCCGTGCCGGACGTGGCGAGCAGCTCGAAGCCGTGCGCGACCAGCTCGCGCGCCGGGAAGATCATCGAGCGCTTGTCGCGGTTGGCGACGGAGACGAAGGCGCGACCCTTGGTGGGCAGCGGTCCGTAGGCGGCTGCCTGCGACTTGGCGTACGCCGTGCCGAAGACCGAGTCGATGCCCATGACCTCGCCGGTGGAGCGCATCTCCGGGCCGAGGATGGTGTCCACGCCGCGGCCGTGCACGTCGCGGAAGCGCGACCAGGGCATGACGGCCTCCTTGACGGAGATCGGCGCGTCCAGCGGCAGGGTGCCGCCGTCGCCGTTCTTCGGCAGCAGGCCCTCCTCGCGCAGCTCGGCGATGGTCGCGCCGAGCGAGATGCGCGCGGCGGCCTTGGCGAGCGGTACCGCGGTCGCCTTCGAGGTGAAGGGGACGGTCCGGGAGGCGCGCGGGTTGGCCTCGAGGACGTACAGGATGTCGCCGGCCATCGCGAACTGGATGTTGATCAGACCGCGGACGCCGACGCCCTTCGCGATCGCCTCGGTGGAGGCGCGCAGGCGCTTGATGTCGAAGCCGCCGAGGGTGATCGGAGGCAGGGCGCAGGCAGAGTCGCCGGAGTGGATGCCGGCCTCCTCGATGTGCTCCATGACGCCGCCGAGGTAGAGCTCGTGGCCGTCGTAGAGCGCGTCGACGTCGATCTCGATCGCGTCGTCGAGGAAGCGGTCGACGAGGACCGGGCGGGTCGGGGAGATCTCGGTGGACTCGGCGATGTACGCCTCCAGCCGCGCCTCGTCGTAGACGATCTCCATGCCCCGGCCGCCGAGCACGTACGACGGGCGGACCAGGACCGGGTAGCCGATCTCGTCGGCGATGGCCTTGGCGCCGGCGAAGGTGGTGGCCGTGCCGTGCTTGGGCGCGGGCAGACCGGCCTCGGCGAGGACCTGGCCGAAGGCGCCGCGGTCCTCGGCGGCGTGGATGGCCTCCGGGGAGGTGCCGACGACCGGGACGCCGTTGTCCTTCAGCGCCTGGGCAAGACCCAGCGGGGTCTGGCCGCCGAGCTGGACGACGACGCCGGCGATGGGACCGGCGAGCGACTCGGCGTGGACGATCTCCAGCACGTCCTCGAGCGTGAGGGGCTCGAAGTACAGGCGGTCGGAGGTGTCGTAGTCCGTGGAGACGGTCTCCGGGTTGCAGTTGACCATCACGGTCTCGTACCCGGCGTCGTGCAGCGCGAAGGAGGCGTGGACGCAGGAGTAGTCGAACTCGATGCCCTGGCCGATGCGGTTGGGGCCGGAGCCGAGGATGATCACGGCGGGCCGGGTGCGCGGCGCGACCTCGGACTCCTCGTCGTAGGACGAGTAGAAGTACGGGGTCCGGGCGGCGAACTCCGCGGCGCAGGTGTCGACCGTCTTGTAGACCGGGCGGATGCCGAGCGCGTGCCGCACCTCGCGCACCACGTCCTCGCGCAGGCCGCGGATCTCGGCGATCTGGGCGTCGGAGAAGCCGTGTCGCTTGGCCTCGGCGAGCAGCTCGGGGTAGAGCTTCTCGGCGGCGGCGAGCTCGTCGGCGTACTCCTTGATCAGGAACAGCTGGTCGACGAACCAGGGGTCGATCTTCGTCGCCTCGAAGACCTCCTCGGGCGTGGCGCCCGCGCGGATGGCCTGCATGACAGTGTTGATCCGGCCGTCGGTCGGGCGCACGGCCTCGCGCAGCAGCTCGCCCTTGTCACCGGGCTCACCGGTGAAGGAGAACTGGCTGCCCTTCTTCTCCAGGGAGCGCAGGGCCTTCTGGAGCGCCTCGGTGAAGTTCCGGCCGATGGCCATGGCCTCGCCGACCGACTTCATGGTGGTGGTGAGGGTGGCGTCGGCGGACGGGAACTTCTCGAAGGCGAACCGCGGAGCCTTGACCACGACGTAGTCGAGGGTCGGCTCGAAGGAGGCCGGCGTCTTCTCCGTGATGTCGTTCGGGATCTCGTCCAGCGTGTAGCCGACGGCGAGCTTCGCGGCGATCTTGGCGATCGGGAAGCCGGTGGCCTTGGACGCGAGCGCGGAGGACCGGGAGACACGCGGGTTCATCTCGATGACGATGATCCGGCCGTCGTCGGGGTTGACCGCGAACTGGATGTTGCAGCCGCCGGTGTCCACGCCGACCTCGCGGATGATCGCGATGCCGATGTCGCGCAGGCGCTGGTACTCGCGGTCGGTGAGGGTCATCGCCGGGGCGACGGTGATGGAGTCACCGGTGTGGACGCCCATCGGGTCGAAGTTCTCGATGGAGCAGACGACCACGACGTTGTCGTTCTTGTCGCGCATCAGCTCCAGCTCGTACTCCTTCCAGCCGAGGATGGACTCCTCCAGGAGCACCTCGGTGGTCGGGGAGAGCGTGAGGCCCTGGCCGGCGATGCGGCGCAGCTCCTCCTCGTCGTGCGCGAAGCCGGAACCGGCGCCGCCCATGGTGAAGGAGGGGCGGACGACGACGGGGTAACCGCCGAGCGTCTCGACGCCCTTGAGGACGTCGTCCATCGAGTGGCAGATGACCGAGCGGGCGGACTCGCCGTGGCCGATCTTGCGCCGGACCTCCTCGACGACCTCCTTGAACAGGTCGCGGTCCTCGCCCTTGTTGATGGCCTCGACATTGGCGCCGATCAGCTCGACGCCGTACTTCTCCAGCACACCCTGCTCGTGCATGGAGATGGCGGTGTTGAGCGCCGTCTGGCCGCCGAGGGTGGGCAGCAGCGCGTCGGGGCGCTCCTTGGCGATGATCTTCTCGACGAACTCGGGGGTGATCGGCTCGACGTACGTGGCGTCGGCGATCTCCGGGTCGGTCATGATCGTGGCCGGGTTGGAGTTGACCAGGATGACGCGCAGACCCTCGGACTTGAGGACGCGGCAGGCCTGGGTGCCGGAGTAGTCGAACTCGGCGGCCTGGCCGATGACGATCGGGCCGGAGCCGATGACCAGGACGGACTGGATATCGGTGCGCTTAGGCACGCTCGGCCTCCATCAGGGATACGAAGCGGTCGAAGAGGTACGCGGCATCGTGCGGGCCGGCGGCCGCCTCGGGGTGGTACTGGACGCTGAAGGCCGGCTGGTCGAGCAGCTGGAGGCCCTCCACCACGTTGTCGTTCAGGCAGACGTGGGAGACCTCCGCGCGGCCGTAGGGAGTGTCGGAGACCTTGTCGAGGGGCGCCTCGACGGCGAATCCGTGGTTGTGCGCGGTGACCTCGACCTTGCCGGTCGTGCGGTCCTGCACGGGCTGGTTGATGCCGCGGTGGCCGTACTTCAGCTTGTACGTGCCGAAGCCGAGCGCGCGGCCGAGCAGCTGGTTGCCGAAGCAGATGCCGAACAGCGGCGTCCTGCGCTCCAGCACCGCCTTGATGACGGTCAGGTCGGCGGTGGCGGGGTCGCCGGGGCCGTTGGAGAGGAACACGCCGTCGGGGTTCACCGCGTAGACGTCGTCGGCGGTGGCGGTCGCGGGCAGGACGTGCACCTCGATGCCGCGCTCCGCCATGCGGTGCGGGGTCATGCCCTTGATGCCGAGGTCGAGGGCGGCGACGGTGAACTTCTTCTCGCCGATGGCCGGGACGACGTACGCCTCGGTGGTGGCGACCTCGGAGGAGAGGTCGGCGCCCTTCATCTCGGGGGCGCGCTGGACCCGGGCGAGCAGGGTGGCGTCGTCGGCCAGCGCCTCGCCGGAGAAGATGCCGACGCGCATGGCGCCGCGCTCGCGCAGGTGGCGGGTGAGCGCGCGGGTGTCGATGCCGCTGATGCCGACGACGCCCTGGGCGGTCAGCTGCTCGTCGAGGGAGCGGCGCGAGCGCCAGTTCGAGGGGATACGGGCGGGGTCGCGGACGACGTAGCCGGCGACCCAGATCTGCTTCGACTCGTCGTCCTCGTCGTTGACGCCGGTGTTGCCGACGTGCGGCGCGGTCATCACGACCACCTGGCGGTGGTACGACGGGTCCGTCAGGGTCTCCTGGTAGCCCGTCATGCCGGTGTTGAACACCGCCTCGCCGAAGGTCTCCCCCACGGCCCCGTAGGCACGGCCGCGGAAGGTGCGGCCGTCCTCCAGGACGAGTACGGCGGGAGCCTTGGCGGCTCCCCTGGTGGAGGTCGTCATCGTGCGGTGCCTTCCGTTGTCTTGATCATGGTGTTGAGGGTGTCGGCCCAGGTGCTCTGCTCGGCCGCGTGGTCGGAGCGGAAGCCGGAGTCGATGAGCTTGCCGCCGTGCGCCCAGGTGACGATCAGCAGACCGCCCTCGGCGAGGACTTTGCCCGCGATGCCCTTGTCGAGCCGGGCCTCGCGCAGCGCCTCCCTCGGTACGAAGAAGTCCTGCGCCCCGGGCCGTACGACATCCAGACCGGCGTCCGTGAGCGTGAGCTCGACCCGGCTGCGCACGCCCAGGCCATGGGCGACGATCCGGTCGAGCCACTGGCCGGCGGTCGTGGATCCGTGGTAGCGGCCGCTCATCGTCAGTTTCGCCTCGCCGGGCTGCTCCGGCACGGCCGGGAGCTCGGGCAGATCGGACTGGAGGCTGCCGCGCCATTTCCAGCCCTGGCGCATCAGCCAGTAGACGAAGGCGATGAAGAGCAGCAGTCCGGCGACCCAGCCGAGGCGGGCCGCCCAGTCGGTCACCTCCGCGGACTTCTGCTCCGCCGCCATGGTGATGAGTGCAGGTGTCACGCCAGCTTCCCGTCCACGACCGTCGCACGGCCCCGCAGGAAGGTGTGGGTGACGCGTCCCGGCAGCTCACGGCCCTCGTAGGGGGTGTTGCGGCTGCGGGAGGCGAAGCCCGCGGGGTCCACGACTCCACGGTATGCCGGATCGACCAGCGTGAGGTTCGCGGGCTCACCTGCCGAGACGGGCCGACCGTGCCCGGCCGCCCGTCCGATGCGCGCGGGCGCGTACGACATGCGGTCGGCGACGCCGGCCCAGTCGAGCAGCCCGGTCTCGACCATCGTCTGCTGGACCACGGAAAGGGCGGTCTCCAGACCGACCATGCCCATGGCGGCCGCGGCCCACTCGCAGTCCTTGTCCTCGTGCGGGTGCGGGGCGTGGTCGGTGGCGACGATGTCGATCGTGCCGTCCGCCAGCGCCTCGCGCAGCGCCATGACGTCGCGCTCGGTGCGCAGCGGCGGGTTGACCTTGTAGACCGGGTTGTAGGAGCGCACGAGTTCGTCGGTCAGGAGCAGGTGGTGCGGGGTGACCTCGGCGGTCACGTCGATGCCGCGGGACTTGGCCCAGCGGACGATCTCGACCGAGCCGGCGGTCGACAGGTGGCAGATGTGCACGCGGGAGCCGACGTGCTCGGCGAGGAGCACGTCGCGGGCGATGATCGACTCCTCGGCGACGGCGGGCCAGCCGCCGAGGCCGAGCTCGGCGGAGACGATGCCCTCGTTCATCTGGGCGCCCTCGGTGAGCCGCGGCTCCTGGGCGTGCTGGGCGACGACGCCGCCGAACGCCTTCACGTACTCCAGCGCGCGGCGCATGATCACGGCGTCGTCGACGCACTTGCCGTCGTCGGAGAAGACGGTGACGCCGGCCGCGGACTCGTGCATCGCGCCGAGCTCGGCGAGCTTCTTGCCCTCCAGGCCGACGGTGACGGCGCCGATGGGCTGCACGTCGCAGTAGCCCGACTCCTTGCCGAGCCGGTAGACCTGCTCGACGACGCCGGCGGTGTCGGCGACCGGGAAGGTGTTGGCCATGGCGAACACGGCGGTGTAGCCGCCGCTCGCGGCGGCACGGGTGCCGGTGAGAACGGTCTCGGAGTCCTCGCGGCCGGGCTCACGCAGGTGGGTGTGCAGGTCGACGAGGCCCGGCAGCAGGATCCGCCCCTCGGCCTCGATCACCTGGGCGCCCTCGTCGTACAGCCCGGTGCCGATCTGCGCGATGGTGGCGCCGTCGATCAGTACGTCCTGGACCTCGCCGCCGAGTACCTTCGCACCGCGGATCAGGGTCTTGCTCATGGTCTTACTTCTCCTCGGTACGGGGGTTGGGGGCGTCGGATTCGTTGCCGCCGAGCAGCAGGTAGAGGACGGCCATCCGGATGGAGACGCCGTTGGCGACCTGCTCGATCACCGTGCAGCGGTCGGAGTCGGCGACCTCGGCGGTGATCTCCATGCCGCGGACCATCGGCCCGGGGTGCATCACGATGGCGTGCTCGGGCATCTTGGCCATGCGGTCGCCGTCCAGGCCGTAGCGGCGGGAGTACTCGCGCTCGGTCGGGAAGAAGGCGGCGTTCATCCGCTCGCGCTGGACGCGCAGCATCATCACGGCGTCGGACTTGGGCAGGGTGCTGTCCAGGTCGTACGAGATCTCGCAGGGCCAGGTCCCGACGCCGACGGGCACGAGGGTGGGTGGCGCGACGAGCGTGACGTGGGCGCCGAGGGTGTGCAGCAGGTCGACGTTGGAGCGGGCGACCCGGCTGTGCAGGACGTCTCCGACGATCGTGATCCGCTTCCCGGCCAGGTCCTGGCCCAGCCCGGCGTCCCTGCCGACGAGCCGGCGGCGCATGGTGAAGGCGTCGAGCAGGGCCTGGGTGGGGTGCTGGTGGGTGCCGTCACCGGCGTTGATGACGGGCGCGTCGATCCAGCCGGAGTTGGCGAGGCGGTAGGGGGCGCCGGAGGCGCTGTGCCGTATGACGACGGCGTCGACGCCCATGGCCTCCAGGGTCTGGGCGGTGTCCTTGAGGGACTCGCCCTTGGACACGCTCGACCCCTTGGCGGCGAAGTTGATGACGTCGGCGGACAGGCGCTTCTCGGCGGCCTCGAAGGAGATCCGGGTGCGGGTCGAGTCCTCGAAGAAGAGGTTGCACACCGTGCGGCCGCGCAGTGCGGGGAGCTTCTTGATCGGCCGGTCGGCGACCCGGGCCATCTCCTCCGCGGTGTCGAGGATGAGGACGGCGTCGTCGCGGGTGAGGTCGGCGGCCGAGATGAGGTGGCGCATCATCTGGGTGTTTCTCCAGGTCTGTGGAGGTTCGTAAGACATGCGGGCGCGCAGCAGCGCACGCCGTACGAGGGGTGGGTCGTACGGAGGTGCTACCGCTCGCCGGCCGCGGCGGTCTCCCGCAGGCCGAGCAGCACGGTGTCGCGACCGTCTTCCTCGGCCAGCTGGACCTTGACCGTCTCGCGCAGCGACGTGGGGAGGTTCTTGCCGACGTAGTCGGCGCGGATGGGCAGCTCACGGTGGCCGCGGTCGACGAGGACCGCGAGCTGCACGGCGCGCGGGCGCCCGATGTCGCCGAGGGCGTCGAGCGCGGCGCGGATGGTGCGGCCGGAGAAGAGCACGTCGTCGACGAGGACGACGAGACGGCCGTCGATGCCGTCACCCGGGATCTCCGTGCGGGCCAGTGCACGGGCGGGCTTCAGCCGCAGATCGTCGCGGTACATGGTGATGTCGAGGGAGCCGACCGGCACTTTCCGGCCGGTGATGCCTTCGAGCTTGTCGGCGAGCCGGCGGGCGAGGAAGACGCCGCGGGTCGGGATGCCGAGGAGCACCACGTCGTCGGCGCCCTTGGCGCGTTCGACGATCTCGTGGGCGATGCGGGTCAGTACCCGCGCGATGTCGGGAGCCTCGAGAACGGGGCGGGCCGCATCGGAGTTCTGCGTGTCCATATGAAACGGACCTCCTTCTCCGCCTCACGGGACGGTTCTTAAAGGACGTCGGAATTGCGCCGTCCACGTTACCAGTGCTTGATAGGTGTACTGATCCGGGTAGGCCGGCTCGTGGCCGAAACCGGTCCGGATCATTCGGCTTGACTCAGCCAAGTCACGCTGCGTAACCTCACAGTGAGTTACCAGTCGCGCGGCGGAGCCGCACGTTGTCACAGCGTCCGGGGAGCTATATGTCCAGCGAATACGCAAAACAGCTCGGGGCCAAGCTCCGCGCCATCCGCACCCAGCAGGGACTGTCCCTCCACGGCGTGGAAGAGAAGTCCCAGGGCCGCTGGAAGGCCGTCGTGGTCGGCTCGTACGAGCGCGGCGACCGTGCCGTGACCGTGCAGCGCCTTGCCGAGCTCGCGGACTTCTACGGCGTCCCGGTGCAGGAGCTGCTCCCGGGCACGACGCCGGGCGGGGCCGCCGAGCCGCCGCCGAAGCTCGTCCTGGACCTGGAGCGCCTGGCCCACGTCCCGCAGGAGAAGGCGGGCCCGCTGCAGCGCTACGCGGCGACGATCCAGTCGCAGCGCGGCGACTACAACGGCAAGGTGCTCTCGATCCGCCAGGACGACCTGCGCACGCTGGCCGTGATCTACGACCAGTCGCCCTCGGTCCTGACCGAACAGCTGATCAGCTGGGGCGTGCTGGACGCGGACGCGCGTCGTGCGGTCGCGCACGAAGAGAGCTGACCTCACTTTTTGAAAAAACGTCACGTCGTAGGGCGGGACCGGCTGAGACCGGCCCGCCCTTCGTCGTGCGGGGCGCGCGGGCCGACGAGGTGGTGAGCGGGGCGGGCGGCCCTGGCCGCGGCCCGGTGGAGCGGCGCTGGCCGCCCTTGGCAGCCGCCCCCCGGACCGCCTCGGGCATTGCGGAGGCCCCGGCCACCGCGCCCGACAGCGGCCCCCGGGCGGCGGCTCGGCAGGGCCTGCCCCTGCCTCGCGGACGCCTACGCGGCTGGGACTCGGGCGGGGCGGGTCCCCCGCCTGCCGGGGGCGGCCTGAGCCGGGGGCGTGGCCGCCTCGCAGACGCCCGGCACCACCGGCACCACCGGCAGGACCTGCCCGCCGGTCCAGCGGACGCCCGACGGGCCGGAGGCCAGGCCGCGGCGGGGCGGGGCGCTGCTGGCCGTCCTTGGCAGCCGCCCCCGGACCGCCTCGGCCAATGCGAAGACCCCGGCCGTCGCGCCCGGCAGCGGCGCTGGCCCGGGGCGGCGGCTCGGCGGGGCCCGCCCCTGCCTCCGCGCATGCCCACGGCTGGGGCTGGCGGGGCGGGCGGGTCCGCCGCGTGCCGGGGCGGTCCTGAGTCGGGGCGTGGCCGCCTCGCAGATGCGCCCGGCACCGCCGGCACCGCCGACTCCGGCAACGATCCCGGCGGGACCTGCCCGCGCCCAGCGGACGCCTGGCGAGTGCCGGAGCCCTGGCCACGGCGCCCGGCAGCGGCCCTGGCCTCGGCGGGGCCGTAGCGGACGCCCGGCAGGCCGGAGGCCGGGCGGCGGGGCCTGCGCTCGCCGCACGGACGTTCGCACGGAATCCTCACAGCGCCGACCTGTGGCGGGATCCTTTCGGTGCGCCGGCCGCGCGCAGGGTGCTCGGCGTGGCCGGAAAGCACCGGGCCCGGGGCAGAAGACGGTCGTCTTCTGCCCCGGGCCCGGTGAAGCCGGCCGCGCCGCCGCGCGGCTCAGTCGCGGCGGAGGCTCGGCTTGAGGTCCTTGAAGCGGCCCAGCAGGCCGTTCACGAACGACGGCGACTCGTCGGTGGAGAACTCCTTGGCGAGCTGCACCGCCTCGTCGATCACCACTGCGTCAGGCGTCTCGTCCATCCACACCAGCTCGAACGCACCGAGCCGCAGGATGTTGCGGTCGACGACCGGCATCCGGTCCAGCGTCCAGCCGACCGCGTACGTGGCGATGAGCTCGTCGATGCGGTCCGCGTGCTCCGCGTAACCCTCGACGAGGTCCATGGTGTACTCGGCGACCGGCGGCTGACGGTCGTCCGAACGGGCGTGCCGGACCCAGTCCGCGAGGACCGTCTGCACGGACGCCCCGCGCTGGTCGGCCTCGAAGAGGATCTGGAAGGCCCGCTTGCGGGCCTTGTTACGGGCAGCCACGGTTAGCTGTTCACCCGGCCGAGGTAGTCGCCCGAACGGGTGTCGACCTTGATCTTCTCACCGGTGGTGATGAACAGCGGGACCTGGATCTCGTAGCCGGTCTCCAGGGTGGCGGGCTTGGAGCCACCGGTGGAGCGGTCACCCTGCACGCCCGGCTCGGTGTGCTGGATGGTGAGCTCGACGGCGGCCGGGAGCTCGACGTAGAGCACCTCGCCCTCGTGCTGCGCGACGCTGGCCGTGAAGCCCTCGATGAGGAAGTTCGCCGCGTCGCCGACCTGCTTGCGGTCGATCATCAGCTGGTCGTAGGTCTGCATGTCCATGAAGACGAAGTACTCGCCGTCCATGTACGAGAACTGCATGTCGCGGCGGTCGACGGTGGCCGTCTCGACCTTCACGCCTGCGTTGAAGGTCTTGTCGACGACCTTGCCGGAGAGCACGTTCTTGAGCTTGGTGCGCACGAAGGCCGGGCCCTTGCCGGGCTTGACGTGCTGGAACTCGACGACGGACCAGAGCTGGCCTCCGTCGAGCTTGAGCACCATGCCGTTCTTGAGGTCGTTCGTGGAAGCCACGGTTGCGGAATCTCCTGGACTGACGCTGGTGGACGACCCAGTGGCTGCGGAGGCGCGCACTAGAGCGCGAGCAGTTCCTTGGTCGTGATGGTGAGTAGCTCGGGTCCGCCGTCCGCCTCCTGGCGCACGACGAGCGTGTCATCGATCCGGACGCCGCCCCGGCCCGGGAGGTGGACCCCCGGTTCGACGGTGACCGGCACGCAAGCGTCCAGTTTACCCATGGCCGCAGGAGCGAGCTGCGGGTCCTCACCGATTTCGAGCCCGACGCCGTGCCCCGTGCGGGGGGCGAGGTCGTCGCCGTGGCCCGCGGCGTCGAGGATCTGGCGTGCCGCGTGATCCACTTCGCGGTAGGCCGCGCCCGGCAGCAGTGCCTCGCGGCCTGCGCGTTGAGCGGCGAACACGAGCTCGTAGAGCTCGACCTGCCAGTCCGCGGGAGTCGTGCCGATCACGAAGGTGCGGCCGATCTCGCAGCGGTAGCCGCGGTAGTTCGCACCGAGACAGACGGACAGGAAGTCGCCCTCCTCGACACGGCGGTCGCTGGGGCGGTGGCCGGGCCGCCCGGAGTTCGGGCCGGTGGCCACGGACGTGGGGAAGGCGGGGCCGTCGGCGCCGTGATCGACGAGACGGCGCTCCAGCTCGAGGGCGAGATGCCGTTCGGTGCGGCCGACGAGGATGGACTCGAGGAGTTCTCCGACGGCCTGGTCGGTGATCTCGGCGGCGATACGCAGACAGGCGATCTCGTCCTCGTCCTTCACGATGCGCTGCTGCTCGACGGCGAGACCGAGGTCGGTGATGCGCAGGCGCGGTGCGGCGGACTGCAGGGCCCTGTACCGGGCGACGGTCAGATGGTGCTCCTCCACGGCCAGCGCTTCCGCCGAGGAACCGCGCGCCAGCTCGGCGGCGGCGACGGCCGGGTCGCCGACGGAGGTGGGGAGCACGGTCAGCCGCAGCTCCTCGTCGGGCCGCCCGTCGATGGGGTCGCCGGTGGGGGTGCGGGGGCACAGCAGGGCGTCCTCGTCGGGGCCGAGCAGCAGCACGGCGCCGGACGGGGCGGCGCCCGCGAGATAGCGGACGTTGGCGGGTCGGGAGATCAGGACCGCTGCGCTGCCGGCGGCTGCGCACCGGTCGCGCAGCCGACCGCGTCGGGCGCCAAAGACCTCGGACATTCTCCGAGCGTACGAGCCCGATGGCGGACCGGCCTGGTGACGCGGCCGAGCGGGGGCCCTTCCGGGCGCGGGGGCTGCGGGCACGGCCGCTGCGCGGGGCGCCTCCCCCACCCCGCCCCTTCCCGAAACCGGAGCTCCGCCCCAGACCCGGGCCCTACGGCCTGGCGGCCGCAACTTCAGCCCTGCCGGCGTTCGAGGCGCCGGGCCCTCCGGTGGCGGCTGCGGGCACGGCCGCTGCGCGGGGCGCCTCCCCCACCCCGCCCCTTCCCGAAACCGGGGCTCCGCCCCAGACCCCGGACTCCCGACGGCCTGGCGGCCGTGGGCGGTCCCGCTGCGCAGGGCACCATCCAGCCCCGCCTGCGCTTGAGGGGCGAGGCTCGGCTCGAGCCCCGACGGGGGCGTAGCTCGGCCGGGGGCGGAACCCGCCGAACCCAAGCCCGCGAGCGGCCAAACCAGGCCCCGCCGGCGATTGAGGCGCGAGGTTCGGGGCGGAGCCCCGACGGGGGCGTAGCTCGGGCAGGGGCGGAACCCGCCGAACCTTCAAGCCACCGAGCGCGCCGAACCCAGCCCCGACGGGGTCGCGGGCACGGGGCGGGCAGGGGCGGAGCCCGAGGGGCTACCAGGTCGGGGGGCTGGCGATCGCGCGGGCCAGGACGTCGTCCAGGACGCGGGACGTCGTTTCCACGTCGTACTTCGAGTTGTCGATGATCGGCAGGCCCGAGCCGTACCAGCCCGCCATCCGGCCGTGGATCCCCGCGACCTCCTCGTCCGAGAGACGGCGGTTGCCCGTGCGCTCCGCGTTCCGTTCGAGGACGATCTCCAGGCCCGGCAGCAGCACCACCGGCAGAAGGCCGGGGCCCACATGGCGCTTCCAGCCGCCGAGGCCCACGACCGGGCGGTCGGGGAAGACCGCGTCGTCGAGGATGCAGGAGATCCCGTTGGCCAGGAAGTTGCGCGCGGCGAAGCCGCAGGTGCGGCGTGCGAGGCGGTACTGGGCCTCGGAGTTGTCGTTCCAGCCGTCCTGAGGGTCGGCGAAGCCGGAGCAGACCCACTCGCGGACGTCGTCGAGGCTGATGTGCGCCGTGGGCACGCGGCGGTGCCTCGCCCAGTGGCGGGCCACCGTCGTCTTGCCCGCCCCGGCGGGGCCGATCAGCAGCACGGCGAGCATGGCCGTCCCCGTGCCGATGTCCGCCGGAGGCGGGTCGGGTATCGGAACGGGCTGTCCGGGCGGCAGTTGGATGTGGCCCGTCGTCTCACGGGACGGCGGCGCGGACGGGTGCTGCGGCGCGGACCGGTGCTGCGGCGCGGACCGGTGCTGCGGCGCGGCGGGCCACCCCGGCTGCGCGGGGCCGGCCATCGGAGGAGGCGGGGGCGGTGGAGGCGGCGGCCCGGCGGGAGGGCCGGGGACCGGACCCGGGTGGTGGGCGCCGGGTGTCCATGCGGCCGGTCCCTGCCCCGGGCGGTGGTGAGGCGGCAGCGGAGCCCCCACTGCGTGCTGCATCCGGTGCCACTCCGTCTCGTGCGACTGACGCTGATCTACCGAACGGTACCCTCCCGGAGCCGTTCGGATGTGCGACCGCCCCCGGCCGCTGTCGCCACAACGGCCGGGGGCGGCGAGAAGTGCCCGGTCCCGGCGTCAGCCGTCCAGTTCGTCGGCCAGCGCGCGCAGCGCGAGCCGGTAGGAGCCGATGCCGAAGCCCGCGATGGTCCCGCTGGCGACCGAGGCGACCACAGACGTGTGCCGGAAGGCCTCGCGGGTGTACGGATTGGAGATGTGCACCTCGATCAGCGGCGCGGTCCGCTGGGCCGCCGCGTCGCGCATCCCGTACGAATAGTGCGTGAACGCCCCGGGGTTGAGAACGACCGGAATCGATCCGTCGGCCGCCTCGTGGAGCCAGCGGATCATCTCGCCCTCGTCGTTGGTCTCCCGGACCTCGACGTCGAGACCGAGTTCCTTGCCGAGCGCCTGACAGGTCTCCACGAGCCCGGCGTACGACGTCGCGCCGTACACGTCCGGCTCGCGGGAGCCCAGACGGCCGAGGTTGGGGCCGTTGAGCACCAGCGTCCGGCGGCTCATGCGGAGACCTCCCCGTACGCGGCGAGCAGCACCGCCGGGTCGGGGCCCTCGAGGACCGTCGGCTTGCCGAGGCCGTCGAGAACGATGAAACGCAGCAGGTTGCCACGGGACTTCTTGTCGACCTTCATGGTCTCCAGCAGCTTGGGCCACTGGTCGCCGCGGTAGGTCAGCGGGAGCCCGACGGACTTGAGGACGGCGCGGTGCCGGTCGGCGGTGGCGTCGTCCAGCCGCCCGGCGAGGCGGCCCAGTTCGGCGGCGAAGACCATGCCGACCGACACGGCCGCGCCGTGGCGCCACTTGTAGCGCTCGTTCTTCTCGATCGCGTGGGCGAGCGTGTGGCCGTAGTTGAGGATCTCGCGCAGGCCGGATTCCTTGAGGTCGGACGAGACGACGTCCGCCTTGACCTGGATGGAGCGGACGATCAGCTCGTGCGTGTGCGGGCCCTCCGGCGTCCGCGCGCCCTCGGGGTCGGCCTCGATGAGGTCGAGGATCACCGGGTCGGCGATGAAACCGGCCTTGATGATCTCGGCCATGCCGCTGACGTAGTCGTTGACCGGCAGCGAGTCGAGCGCGGCCAGGTCGCAGAGCACGCCCGCCGGCGGGTGGAAGGCGCCGACGAGGTTCTTGCCCTCGGCGGTGTTGATGCCGGTCTTGCCGCCGACGGCCGCGTCCACCATGGCGAGCACGGTCGTGGGCACGGCGATCCAGCGCACGCCGCGCAGCCAGCTGGCCGCGACGAACCCGGCCAGGTCGGTCGTGGCTCCGCCGCCGACACCGACGATCACGTCGGTGCGGGTGAAGCCGGTCTGTCCGAGCGCCTTCCAGCAGTAGGCGGCGACCTCGGCGGTCTTGGCCTCCTCCGCGTTGGGCACCTGGATGGCGACGGCCTCGTAGCCCTGGTCGGCGAGGTCCGCGCGCAATGCTTCACCGGTCTCGGCGAGCGCCTCGGGGTGGATGACGGCCACGCGCTGTGCCTTGGGCCCGATCAGCCCGCCCAGCTCGCCGAGGAGCTGCCGGCCGACCAGCACCTCGTACGGGTCGGTGCCGGCCGTGCCGCCGACCTGGATACGCGTCACTGCCTGGTCAGTCACTTCTTCTCCTGCCGGGGGTCCGGGGGTTGTCCCCCGGAAGATGCAGTCTCCTGCCGGGGGTCCGGGGTGTCGTCACCCGGAATTACCGTCTTCAGCTCCAGTGCGTCGAGGACCGCGCGGGCGACCTCGTCAGGTGTGCGGTCGTCCGTCGCGACGACGACGCGGGCCACTTCGGTGTACAAGTGGCGGCGTTCGTCCATGAGTTCGCGCCAGCGGCGCCGCGGGTTGACGGCGAGCAGCGGACGGGCGGTGTTGAGTCCGACGCGCCGCACCGCTTCGTCGACGTCCATCGACAGATAGGCGACGGGCAGTCCGGCCAGCAGCTCCCGGGTGCCCTCGTCGAGGATGGCGCCGCCGCCGAGGGAGAGGACGCCGGTGTGCTCGGCGAGCGCGGCGCGGACGGCCGCGCGCTCCAGCTCCCGGAAGTACGCCTCCCCCTCGTCGACGAAGATGTCCGCGATCTCCCGGCCCTGCGCGGCCACGATGTCGGCGTCGGTGTCCCGGAACCCGACATCGAGGAGCCCGGCCAGCAGCTCACCGACCGTGGACTTGCCCGAGCCCATCGGCCCGACGAGGACGATCAGCGGGGCGCTCACCGGATGTGGAGGTTGTCGAGGTACGACTGCACGTTGCGGCGGGTCTCGCCGACGCTGTCGCCGCCGAACTTCTCGGCGACGGCGTCCGCGAGGACCAGCGCGACCATGGCCTCGGCGACGATGCCGGCGGCGGGCACGGCGCACACGTCGGACCGCTGGTGGTGCGCGGCGGCCGGCTCGCCCGTGGCGACGTCCACCGTCCTGAGGGCGCGCGGCACGGTCGCGATCGGCTTCATCGCGGCCCGGACGCGCAGCAGCTCGCCGGTCGACATGCCGCCCTCCGTACCGCCGGAACGGCCGGAGCTGCGGCGGATGCCGTCCTCGCCGGGCACGATCTCGTCGTGCGCCTGGGAGCCGGGCACCCGGGCGAGCTCGAAGCCGTCGCCGACCTCGACGCCCTTGATGGCCTGGATGCCCATGAGCGCGGCGGCGAGCCGGGCGTCGAGGCGGCGGTCCCAGTGGACGTGCGAGCCGAGCCCGACGGGCACGCCGTACGCGAGGACCTCGACGACGCCGCCGAGGGTGTCGCCGTCCTTGTGGGCCTGGTCGATCTCCGCGACCATCGCCTTGCTCGCGTCGGCGTCCAGGCAGCGGACGGGGTCGGCGTCCAGGCGCTCCTCGTCGGCGGGGACCGGGACGACGCCGTACGGCGCCTTGGCCGAGGCGAGCTCGACGACGTGGGAGACGATCTCGATGCCCGTCGTCTCCTTGAGGTACGAACGGGCCACCGCGCCGAGCGCGACGCGCGCCGCGGTCTCACGGGCGCTCGCCCGCTCCAGGATCGGCCGGGCCTCCTCCAGCGCGTACTTCTGCATGCCGGCGAGGTCGGCGTGGCCGGGGCGGGGCCGGGTCAGCGGCGCGTTGCGGGCCAGCTGGGCGAGCTCGTCGGGGTCGACGGGGTCGGCCGCCATGACCTTCTCCCACTTCGGCCACTCGGTGTTGCCGACCATGACCGCCACCGGGGAGCCCATGGTGAGACCGTGCCGGACGCCGCCGAGGAAGGTCACCTCGTCGCGCTCGAACTTCATCCGGGCACCGCGCCCATAGCCGAGGCGCCGCCGGGCGAGGTGGTCCGCCACCATCTCGGTGGTGATCGGCACACCGGCGGGAAGACCCTCCAGCGTCGCCACCAGTGCGGGTCCGTGCGACTCGCCCGCGGTCAGCCAACGCAACCTGCTCAACGGTGCTCCTCATGCTCGCGCGTGGAACTGCGACGGCGCGGCCTGGGGAAACCTCCCGGCAGGGGCCGGGGAGGCGCGGCCCTGGCCCGCCTCCCTCGATCCTCCCACGTCCGCGCCCGGCTCCCGGCCACCGGTCCACCTGGCGGACGCCCGTGGACAGCCGGCAGCGGGTCGTCAGTCGCCGTCGCGGCGCTGCTGCGGCGCGTACGACCCGAGGTAGTCGGCGCCACTGGGCTGCTGCGGAGGTGCCTGCGGGGCCTGCTGCGCCGGGGCGTACCGGCCGAGGTAGTCCGCGCCGCTGGGCTGCTGCGGGGCCTGCTGGGCCGGGGCGTACTGACCGAGGTGGTCGGCGCCGCTGCCCTGGCTGCCGGGGGCCGTGGGTACGGGCTGCGGGTTGCGCGCCGCACGGCGCCGCGCGATCTTGCTGCGGATCGAGGACACCCAGGCGAGGACGACCAGCAGGATGATCAGGCACAGAATCGGGATCTGCAGCCAGTCGGGCAGGAACTGGACGATGCCCTCGAAGATGTTCCTGGCGATCGACGCCTGCGGCTGACCGGTTCCCATGGCCGGACTCCCCCTGTGCTGTTGACGTGCTCCTGATCGAACGCGCCAGATACTAGCGGGCTCCGAGCGCGCGTTCACCAGCGATACGCATCGCCGGCAGCGGCGCAGGCGAGCGGCCCGTCATCTGCTCGACCTGGAGCACCGCCTGGTGCACCAGAAGGTCGAGGCCGCCGACCACCGCGCCTCCCCTGCCGGACCACGCGGCCGCGAGCGCCGTGGGCCACGGCTCGTACAGCACGTCGAACAGCGTGCCCGGCCGCTCCGGCACCTCGGCCGCGAGGGCGTCGGTCGTGCCGGCGGGGGTCGTGGCGATGACCAGCGGAGCGCTCAGCGCCTCGGCGGCGGCGGACCAGTCGGCGACGCGGACGTCGACGCCGAGGCGATCGCCCCAGCCGCGCATCTCGTCGGCGCGGGCGGCGCTGCGCACATACGCCGTGACCGGCCCGGCGCACACCTGCGCCAGGGCGGCGAGTGCCGAGGACGCGGTGGCACCGGCGCCGAGGACGGCGGCGGACTCGACCTTCCGCACACCGCGCTCCCGCAGTGCGGCCACCATTCCCGGGATGTCCGTGTTGTCGCCGAGGCGCCGGCCGTCGCCGGTGAACACGACCGTGTTGACGGCCTCCACGGCGGCGGCGGTGTCGCTGATCGTGTCGAGCAGCGGGATGATCGCCCGCTTCAGCGGCATGGTCAGCGACAGGCCCGACCATGAGGCGTCCAGCCCCTCCACGAACGCCGGCAGCGCCGCCTCGTCGACCTCGAACCGGTCGTAGGACCAGTCGTCGAGGCCGAGTTCGGCGTAGGCGGCGCGGTGGAGCACCGGGGACAGGGAGTGCGCGATGGGCGACCCGAGGACGGCCGCCCGGCGAGCCCCAGGACACCTACCCATCACACGCATTCCTTAGTCGACCTTCTTCCACATACGGGCTCCTCCGCACCTGAGGGTACTTGACCGCGAGAAGCCACCTCCTCGGGGACCGGTGCGTCCAGCCCATTACCCCCTGCCCCTCCCTGTAGGTGGGCTTCCAGAACTTTTCACCGTTCGACACCGGAAGCGGAACCTCCGCATTCAATTACATAGGGTCGATCCATTCACCCCATCGGGGGCGATTCTCAAAAATGGCTAATTCGCGTCGGCGGAATCACGACGAATTTAGCTCCGTGATCATCCTCACAATTGACAAGTGCGGATTTGAACCTAATCTCTTCAGAGGCATCGACCACGAATTACTTCAGGGGGATCGAGTTGAAATTCCGCAAGACAATTTCCGCCACCGTCACATCGGTGGCCGCAGTCGCTCTTTCGTTGGGTCTCGGCAGCCAGGCATACGCAGGAGAAACCGCCCGGGCCTGCAACAAGATAATCCCCGGCTCCGGCGCGTGCGCCGGCGAAGTGGTGTTCGATGACACCGACTGGCGCTGGGGAGAGCGCGTAAATCTTTATGACAACGTGGTCGACGGCCGCGGCGTACAGGTTTACCTCATATGGTACGACGGCAATGGCGTCCAGCAGAACAAGCGCTGGACTTGCACCAACGGTAAGGGTAATTCCTGCGCCTACTACGCCAAAATAGCCGAAGGAACGCGAGTCAGCATCCAGGCGTGCCTGACTGACGAGGGGCGCGAAGTGACCCGGTCGTGCGGGCCGCTTTCCTATGGCCGCGCGTAGCCTAGCCATGCGCACACCCCGAGAGTAAATGTCACCGCATTTTCCATCGGGATGACGAGTTGCTCGCCACGCCGAGTGGCGAGCAACTCTCATTTGCGGAGACATGGAAGCGGACATCCTGTGCCCCACGTGTGCGAGCTTGGTTACTGGCCTCGATTTTTATTGAACTCGTCGACCAGGCGCTGATGCTCCACATTCGTCCTGCTGAACTGTGATGTCTTGCCGTCGAGCGAGATGAAGTAGAACCAGCCGTCATCCGTCGGGCTGAGCACACCTCGGAGCGCTTCCCCACCTGGGTTCCCGATCGGCCCGGGGGGGAGGCCCTTATAGAAGTATGTATTGTACGGGTTGTCGTAATTCCGCAGTTCGGACAGAGTAAGGTCGATCTTACTCTGGTCCTTGATGTAGTTGTACGTCGAGTCAAACTCGAGCATCCCGTTCGTCTGGGCATTACCCGGTTCAAGGCGGTTATAGACGACTTCACCCATCTTGCGAAAGTCGTCGTGGGACGTGCCCTCGGCCTGGACGAGGCTCGCGACGGTCAGCAGCTCCCATGGGTTCTTCAGCCCGAGGCCCTTCGCCTTGCCCTCCAAGTCCGCCTTTTCGTACTCCTGATTGGCGCGGGCGACCATCTTCCGCAAAACGTCTTCCGGCTTGGTGCCCTTCGGGACGGGGTACGCAGCAGGGAAGAGGAAGCCCTCCAATGGATCCTTGACGTTCTTGTGGTTCTTCGCCCAGTCGGGCACGCCGAAGCTGTCCAGGTTCTCCTGAGCGACGTCCGCCGTGGTGCCCGGTTTGAGGCCGAGGCGCTTGTCGATGTCGGCGTAGATCTGAGAGTTGCGCTTGCCCTCGAAGATGATCAGGTTGTTGCGGCTGGCCGGGCTCAGCATCAGCTCCACCGCGGACTTACCCGACATCCCCCTCTTCAGGACGTAACTGCCCTCCTGGATAGTCGTGCCCTTGGGGTGCTCGAGCTGCGCGGCGACGAATGCGTCCACGCTCTTGACCACGCCCTCGCGCTTGAGGATCTGGCCGATCTGCGCGCCCGTCGCACCGCGAGGAATCTCGATGGCGACCGTCCCACTGCCACCACCCGCGAAGTCCTCGGGCTCTCCGAACTGGTCCTGCCAGAACTGGTATCCGACGTAGCCGACGCCGCCGAGGCCGCCGACGAGGACCGCCGCGACCACCAGGCAGGCCAGGCCGTTGCGGCTCTTCTTCTTGCCCTTGCCGCGCCGGTCACGGCCGCCGCCGCCGCGCGGCTCCTCGTCGTATCCGTCGTCGCCGTCGTCACCGCGCCCGTCGTCACCGGTGAAGAACGGGTGGGTCTCCTCCTGCGCCACCTCGTTGTCCCAGTCGGTGGCCGGTTCGGGCTCCGGCTGCCGGCGGCCGGGGGGCTGCGGCGGGGGATACGCGCCGGACGTGCCGTAGTAGTCGGCCTCCTGGGCACTGCCGTAGCCGGCGGGATGGCCCCCGTGGCCGCCCGCCTGATCGGCGCCGTAGGGCATGGCCGTCTGCTGCCCGGTGTCCCAGCCGCCGTCGTACGGCTGCTGGTAGGGGTCGTGCGCCTGCTGATGGGGGTCCTGCGTGCCGTACTGCTGCTGGTACGCGTCGTGCTGCGTTCCGTACTGCTGCTGGTACGCGTCCTGCTGCGTTCCGTACTGCTGCTGGTACGCGTCCTGCTGCGTTCCGTACTGCTGCTGGTACGCGTCCTGCTGCGCCTGGGGGTACTGCTGCTGCGGCTGGCCGCCGTACGGAGCGTGGCCGGCCGCGGCCGCCTGGCCTCCCCACCCCTGGTCCCCGTACAAGGGGTCCTCGGGATGCCACGGTTCGGAGCCGGGGCCCCGGCCATACTCAGTCATCGATCCCCTAGGGCCGCGAGACGGCGCGAAACGATCCGCCTCTCTTGGGTGCGGCGGCTGTTCGAACACGCCGCATCGCGCGGAACGTTACCGTATCGCGATCAGACAACCACTTCGATGCCCTCTCCCGGAGCAATGCCGGACACCCGTTCGGACTCCAGAGCGTTCTGAAGGATCACCACAGCGGCAGCCTGATCGATGACGGACCTGCCCTTTTTGGACTTCACACCCGAAGCGCGCAGGCCCTGGGTGGCCGTCACTGTGGTCATCCTCTCGTCCACCAGTCGTACCGGGACCGGCTTGATGCCCTGGGCGAGTGTCTGTGCGAAGCTGCGGACCTTCTTCGCCGCCGGTCCCTCACCGCCGCTGAGCGAGCGGGGCAGGCCGACGACGACCTCGATCGGCTCGTACTCCTCCACGAGTTGGCGCAGCCGCCGGTGGGCGGCCGGGATGTCGCGTCCCGGCACGGTCTCCACCGGCGTGGCGAGGAGCCCGTCGGGGTCGCACGAGGCGACCCCGATCCGGGCGTCCCCGACGTCGATCGCGAGACGACGTCCTCTGCGCATGGTCATCAGGCCGTCTCGGCGACGAGACGCTCGACGGCGGCGACGGCGTCGCCGATGGCGTCCGGGTTCTGGCCGCCGCCCTGGGCGACGTCCGGCTTGCCGCCTCCGCCGCCGCCCAGCGTCTTGGCGGCCGTGCGGACCAGGTCACCGGCCTTGAGGCCGCGCTCGCGGGCGGCCTCGTTGGTGGCGATGACGGTGAGCGGACGGCCGTTGGCCGTGGTGAACACGGCGACGACGGCCGGGCGGTCACCAGGGATGCGGCCACGGACGTCGAGGACCAGCTTGCGCAGGTCGTCGGCGGACGTGCCGTCGGGGACCGTGCCCGTCACCAGAGCGACGCCGCGGACGTCCTTGGCGCCGTCGGCGAGACCGGCGGCGGCACCCAGCACCTTCTCCGCACGGAACTTCTCGATCTCCTTCTCGGCGTCCTTCAGCTTGCCGAGCATGGCGGCGATCTTCTCCGGCAGCTCCTCGGAGCGGCCCTTGACGAGCTCCTGGAGCTGGGCGACGACCGTGTGCTCCTTGGCGAGGAAGTTGTACGCGTCGACGCCGACGAGGGCCTCGACGCGGCGCACGCCGGAGCCGATGGAGGACTCGCCGAGCAGCTTCACCAGCCCCAGCTGGGCGGTGTTGTGGACGTGCGTACCACCGCACAGCTCCTTGGAGAAGTCGCCGATGGTCACGACGCGCACGCGCTCGCCGTACTTCTCGCCGAACTCGGCGATGGCACCCTGCTTCTTGGCCTCGTCGATGCTCATGACCTCGGCGTGCACGTCGAGCTCGCGGGCGAGGACCTCGTTGATCTTCTGCTCGACGTCGGTGAGGACCGTGCCGGGGACGGCGTTCGGCGAGCCGAAGTCGAAGCGGAAGCGGCCCGGGGAGTTCTCCGAGCCGGCCTGGGCGGCCGTGGGGCCGAGGGCGTCGCGCAGGGCCTGGTGGGTCAGGTGCGTGGCGCTGTGGGCGCGGGCGATGGCCCGGCGGCGGCGTACGTCGATGGCGGCGTAGGCGGAGGCGCCGACGGTGACCTCGCCGACCTGGACGACGCCCTTGTGGACGCTGACTCCGGGGACGGGCTGCTGGACGTCGCGTACGTCGATGACGGCGCCGGTGTCGAGCTTGATCCGGCCCTGGTCGGCGAGCTGGCCGCCGCCCTCGGCGTAGAACGGCGTGCGGTCGAGGACGACCTCGACCTCGTCGCCCTCGGAGGCGGCCGGCGAGGAGACGCCGTCGACGAGGAGGCCGACGACGGTGGACTCCCCCTCGGTGGAGGTGTAGCCGGTGAACTCGGTCATGCCGGAGTGGTCGGCGACCTGGCGGTAGGCGGAGAGGTCGGCGTGGCCGGACTTCTTGGCCTTGGCGTCGGCCTTGGCCCGGTCCCGCTGCTCCTTCATCAGACGGCGGAAGCCGTCCTCGTCCACGCTCAGGCCCTGCTCGGCGGCCATCTCGAGGGTGAGGTCGATGGGGAAGCCCCACGTGTCGTGGAGCAGGAACGCCTTGTCACCGGGGAGCACCATGCCTCCGGCGGCCTTGGTCTCCGTGACGGCGGTGTCGAGGATGTTGGTGCCACCCTTGAGGGCCTTGAGGAAGGCGGCCTCCTCGGCGATGGCGACCGTCTCGATGCGCTTGCGGTCGGTGATCAGCTCCGGGTACTGCTGCCCCATCGTCTCGATGACGACGTCGACCAGGTCCTTGACGACCGGGCCGGTGGCGCCCATCAGCCGCATGTTGCGGATGGCGCGGCGCATGATGCGGCGCAGCACGTAGCCGCGGCCCTCGTTGCCCGGGGTGACACCGTCGCCGATGAGCATCGTGGACGTACGGATGTGGTCGGCGACCACGCGCAGGGAGACGTCGGAGCCGTGGTCGGCGCCGTAGCGGACGCCGGTCAGCTCGGTGGCCCGGTCCATGACGACGCGCAGGGTGTCGGTCTCGTACATGTTCTGCACGCCCTGCAGGATCATCGCGAGGCGTTCGAGGCCGAGGCCGGTGTCGATGTTCTTCGACGGCAGGTCGCCGAGGATCGGGAAGTCCTCCTTGCCCTCGCCGGCGCCGCGCTCGTACTGCATGAAGACCAGGTTCCAGATCTCCACGTAGCGCTCGTCGTTGACGGCCGGGCCGCCCTCCTCGCCGAACTCCGGACCGCGGTCGTAGTTGATCTCGGAGCACGGTCCGCAGGGGCCGGGGACGCCCATGGACCAGAAGTTGTCCTTCTTGCCGAGGCGTTGGATGCGCTCGGCGGGCACGCCGATGACGTCGCGCCAGATCTGCTCGGCCTCGTCGTCGTCGAGGTAGACGGTGATCCAGAGCTTCTCCGGCTCCAGGCCGTAACCGCCCTTGTCCTGGGGGCTGGTGAGCAGCTCCCAGGCGAGCTTGATGGCGCCTTCCTTGAAGTAGTCGCCGAAGGAGAAGTTGCCGCACATCTGGAAGAACGTGCCGTGGCGGGTGGTCTTGCCGACCTCTTCGATGTCCGGCGTGCGCACGCACTTCTGCACGCTGGTGACGCGCGGAGCCGGCGGCTTGACCTCACCGAGGAAGTACGGCTTGAAGGGGACCATGCCCGCGGGGACCAGCAGCAGAGTCGGGTCGTCCGCGATGAGCGACGCCGAAGGGACGACGGTGTGCCCGCGCTCCTCGAAGAAGCTCAGCCAGCGGCGGCGGATTTCAGCCGACTCCATCAGTGGTCCTCATTCCGGTTGTACGAAGTCTCGGGGCCCGAGGCTTCGGTGGTGTCCTTGTTCGTGCGGTACGGGTCTTTGGTCCTGCTGTGCAGGTACGTGATCGGTGCGGGCCGGTCGGGCTCGATCGCGGCCCGGCGCCCGGCTGCGGGGAGTTCACCGCCGGGTGCCGCGTTCAGTCCCAGGACCTCGCCCAGCTCGGCCTCGCGCTGCAGCATCTGCGCGCGGATGTCCACGGCGATGTCCTTGAGGCGGTGGCCCGCGTCGATCGCCTTGTTGGCCGCCTGGGCGGCGAGGCTCTCGGGGGTGAGCTGCTTGAGCTTGCGGTTGACCTTGGTGGTGGCCCAGACGCCGGCCGCGGCGCCCGCGGTGAACCAGAACGTACGGCGGAACATGGCGCCTCAGCCCTTCCGCCTCTTGCGCCGTGCGGGGGGCACGGACCGGCCGACGATCACGGTGCGCCTCGTCTCCGGTGCGGGGGCGTCGTCGCCTCTGCGGCTGAGCGCCTGCCGTACGCCGTACCCGAAGGCGGCGACCTTGACGAGCGGTCCGCCGAACGTCGACGCGACGGTCGTGGAGAGCGCCGAGGCGTTGGAGGTGACCTCCTGGACGTCGCTCGCGATGGCGTCCACCCGGTCGAGCTGGGTCTGCGCGGCGCGCACGGTCGCGGAGGCGTCCGCCAGCAGGGGCACCGCCTGTTCGGTCACGTCCGCCACGAGTCTGGTGGTCGCTCTGAGCGTCTGCGCCAGCCTCACCAGCACCACGGCCAGGAAGGAGACCAAGATCGCCCAGAAGACGGCCACCAGAATCCCGGCAACCTCTCCACCGGTCACTGCGCACCGCTCTCTGCTGTCGTCTGGCACCTGAAAAGTCGTATCCCGACCCTATCGCGCCCCGGGTGGCACCCCATACCGCATTAGCGGTCGGCAAGGGGTGGCCATGAGGATCCGATGGTACGGAGCGCTTACGGCGCAGTGCGCTGCGTGCCCTGTACGACGATCCTCTCGCGCCGGCTCCTCCGCCGGCGACCGGATGCCCTCTCGGAGCGGTCTTCCCGCAGAGCTGAACCGCTTCGTGGGCCGGGCGTACGAGCTCGCCGCACTCGGCGGCGGGCTGGACCACTCCCAACTGGTGAGATTGGCGGGCGCCGGAGGCATCGGCATGCCCCGGGCGGAGAGCTGCTGCGCGCGGCTCTCGCCGCGTACGACGCCGAGGGCGATGTGGGACTCGGTGGGTCTGCCCCTGTTCGGCTCCGGCCGTTTCGGTGCGCCGCGCGCGCTGTGCGACCAGCGGACGCGGCGACTGCTCGGCGCGGAGCGGTACGAGGCGTGCGGGGCGGAGGGCAGGACGCTGTCACCGGACGCGGTGGTGTGCCGCGCGCTGACGGCGCGCAAGGACGTGCGGCCGTTCCAGGTGCGGCAGCGCGATGTGCGGCCCGCGGCCCCGCACACGCGAAAGCCCGCCGCTCCCCCACCGGAAACGGCGGGGAAGCGGCGGGCTGAGGCGCGGGGAACTACTCCGCCGGCTGCCGCTGGGAGGACCCCAGGATCAGCGGGCGTAGTACTCGACGACCAGCTGCTCGTCGCAGATGACCGGGATCTCCTTGCGCTGCGGGTCACGGTCCAGGCGGAACGCCAGGGCCTTCAGGTTGACCTGCAGGTAGCGCGGGGTCTCACCGTCGGCGGCGAAGCCACCCTCGCGAGCGACCTGGAACAGGGCCTTGTCGCGGGAGCGCTCGCGGACCATCACGACGTCGTCGGGACGGACACGGAAGGACGGCTTGTCGACCTTGCCGCCGTTGACCTCGATGTGGCCGTGGACGACCATCTGACGGGCCTGGTAGATGGTGCGGGCGATGCCCGAACGCAGGACCAGGGCGTCGAGGCGGCGCTCGAGCTCGATGACGAGCGCGTCACCGGTCTTGCCCTCGGCCTTCTTGGCGCGGTCGTAGGCGCGCGCCATCTGGCGCTCGCTGATGTCGTACTGGGCGCGCAGACGCTGCTTCTCGAGCAGACGGACCTTGTAGTCCGAGTTCTGCTTGCGGCCACGGCCGTGCTCGCCCGGCGGGTAGGGGCGGGCCTCGAAGTACTTGACGGCCTTCGGCGTCAGCGCGATACCGAGCGCACGGGACTTCTTGACCTTGGGACGCGACTGGTTAGGCACGTTCTCCAGACCTCCGTTGTAGGTTAGGTTAGGCTCACCTTACTCAAGGAGATCGCATGTCTCGCCCTGGGAACACCAAGCGCATCACGGACAGCACGAAGAACGCCGACGCTTCGTCGAGCGTCGAGGTGACGGAGGTCCGATCAGCTCATGGTCAGCCGCGTCCCAGCGGGCTTGAAATCACTCGGATGCCGTCAGCAGCCGAGCGCACACGAACTCTCGTACAGAGTACATGCTCGGCGGTGCTGCTCGTTCCCGGAGTGGAGGGGGCCCGGCCCGACCAGCTGAGCCCGCAGGCCAGGGCGTTCGGCTCGGACGGGGAGGTGTTCCTCCTCTTCCCGGCGGACTCCCCCGTCGTCCGGGCCGCGACCCACGCGCAGGACGACGAGCTCCCGGCCGTGCTGGAGATCACCGACGTCGCGCCGGTCGCCGTGCCCAACCGTATCCGCGGCCGCGCCTGGGTCTCCGGCTGGCTGACCTGCGCGCCCGGCCTGGCGGCCGAGCCCGGCGCCATGATGCTGCGCCTGGAGGTGGGCGAGGCGAGCGTCGACGATCTGTGGGGCGCGTCCGCCGTCGAGGCGGAGGAGCTGGCGCAGGCGTCCGCCGACCCGCTCGTGGCCCACGAAACCGAACTGCTCCAGCATCTGCACGCCGCGCACTTCGACCAGGTGCAGGCGCTCGCGGAACTGCTCGGCGAGCGCGGCACGGACACGACGGGCCCAGGACGGCAGGCGGTTCCGCTGGCCCTGGACCGCTTCGGACTGCGCGTGCGGTTCACCGGGGAGCAGCCGTTCGACGCCCGCTTCGACTTCCCGGAGCCCGTGGGGGACATCACCGCACTGCGGCGCGCGATGCACACGCTCTTCGGGGCCGCCGCGCACTGACAGGCACGGAGCGGGCTACTTCGCGTCCCCGCGCAGCCGCTCGCGCACCTTCTCCACCACGTCCGCGTACCGCGCCTCGGCTCCGTAGCGCGTGGGCTCGTAGTACCTGCGGCCGTGGACCGCGTCCGGCGCGTACTGCTGGGCGGCGATGCCTCCGGCGACGTCGTGCGGATAGACATAGCCCTGGGCGTGGCCGAGGTTCTGGGCTCCCTTGTAGTGGCCGTCGCGCAGGTGCGGCGGGACGGGGCCGGCGAGGCCGTCGCGGATGTCCTGCCGGGCGGCCTGGATGGCGAGCGTGGCGGCGTTCGACTTCGGGGCGAGTGCCAGGGCGATCGTCGCGTGGCTGAGGGTGAGAGCGGCCTCGGGGAAGCCGATCATGGCGACGGCCTGGGCGGCCGCCACGGCGGTCGGCAGAGCCGTGGGGTCGGCGAGACCGATGTCCTCGCTGGCCGAGATCATCAGCCGGCGGGCGATGAACCGGGGGTCCTCCCCCGCCTCGATCATGCGGGCCAGATAGTGCAGCGCGGCGTCCACGTCCGAACCGCGGATCGACTTGATCAGCGCGCTGGCGACGTCGTAGTGCTGGTCCCCGTCGCGGTCGTACTTCACGGCGGCGCGGTCGACGGTCTCCTCGACGGTCTCGAGGGTGATCTCCTCCTCGCCCTTGTCGATGGCCGCGCCGGCCGCCGCCTCCAGGGCGGTCAGGGCCCGCCGGGCGTCGCCTCCCGCGATGCGCAGCAGGTGCGCCCTCGCCTCCTCCTGGAGAGTGAGCGCGCCGCCGAGCCCGCGCTCCTCGGTGAGCGCGCGCTCCAGCAGGGCGACGACGTCGTCGTCGGTGAGCGGCTCCAGGGTGAGCAGCAGGGAGCGGGAGAGCAGCGGGGAGATCACGGAGAAGTACGGGTTCTCCGTGGTGGCCGCGATCAGGGTGACCCAGCGGTTCTCCACGGCGGGGAGCAGGGAGTCCTGCTGGGCCTTGGAGAAGCGGTGGATCTCGTCGAGGAAGAGGACGGTCTCCTTGCCGAAGCCGCCCGCGGCCCGGCGGGCGCCGTCGATGACCGCCCGGACCTCCTTGACGCCCGCGGTGATGGCGGACAGCTCGACGAAGCGCTTGTTGGTCGCCTTGGAGACGACGTACGCGAGGGTGGTCTTGCCGGTGCCGGGCGGTCCCCAGAGGATCACGGAGGAGGCGCCCGCCGGGCCGGAGCCGCCCTCGCCGACGAGCCTGCGCAGCGGTGATCCGGGCTTCAGAAGATGCTGCTGGCCGACCACCTCGTCCAGGGTGCGCGGGCGCATCCGGACCGCCAGGGGGCTGCTGGTCGGGTCCTTCTCCTGGCGTTCTTCGGCTGCGGCGGTAAACAGGTCGGGCTCCACGTTGTGAAGCCTATGTCAGAGCACTGACACCGCCGGTGGGCCGGTCAGCCGGTCCAGAAGTCCCACCAGCGGGTCAGCACCAGCATCCCGATGATGCCGATGTGCAGCACCGGCAGCACCCACGTGAACTCGTCGAAGAAACTCCGCAGCCCGGCCGGCGCGGGCAGCAGACCGTGACGGACGTTGTGCGAGGTCACGTACCAGAACATGACGATCGTGGCGCCCCACGCCAGGCAGCACCACAGGCACAGCGCGTTGATCTCGTACAGCGACTGCTGCATCAGCCATGTGCAGAACCCGACCCCGAACAGCGTCCCCGCGTTCAGCCCCAGCCAGTACCAGCGGCGGTAGCGGGCGCCCGCCAGCAGGGCCATGCCGATCGCGATCACCATGGCGTACGTGACCAGGCCGAGCATCGGGTTCGGGAACCCGAACACCGCCGCCTGCTCGCTCTTCATGATGTTCCCGCACGACACCACCGGATTCAGACTGCACCCCGGCGTGAACCCCGGGTCCTCCAGCAGCTTGAACTTGTCGATCGTGATCACCCACGCCGCCAGCAGCCCCGCCGCACCCGTGATCACCAGCATCCACGCGAACCCACGCCCCGCACCGACACGCCCGCGCTCGTCGTCCCCCGTCCCGGAGGACACGCCGTCAACCGCTGCAGTCGTCATATCGCCGTTCCATCGTCGCCGGTCTGCTGGGCACCGCCATTCTGCCGCACCGCCCCCGGTTCTCTCCGTTCGCTCCGGATAAGGAACGCCCCCGGGCGATGCTCCCGGACCGGCACAACGACGAAGGGGCCCACGGCGGTTGACGCCCTGGGCCCCTTCGCGCCGCGCTGTCAGCCGAGCTCGGCGCGCAGCCTGGCGACCACGTCGTCCAGCGCGACGGGCTGCTGTTCGCCGGACTCCATGTCCTTGAGCTGGACCACGCCCTCGGACAGATCGCGCTCGCCCGCGACGAGGGCGTACCGGGCTCCCGAGCGGTTGGCGTTCTTCATGGCGCCCTTGAGGCCCTTGCCGCCGTAGCTGAAGTCGGCGGCGACGCCGGCCTTGCGCAGCTCGGTCACCACGCCGAACAGCACACGGCGAGCCTCCTCGCCGAGCGGGACGGCGTAGACGCTGGTGGCCTCGGGCAGGTCGAGCTCGATGCCCTCGGCCTCCAGTGCGAGGACCGTGCGGTCGACGCCGAGAGCCCAGCCGACGGACGGCAGCGCCGGGCCGCCGATCATCTCGGACAGGCCGTCGTAGCGGCCGCCGCCGCCCACCGCGGACTGCGAGCCGAGACCGTCGTGGACGAACTCGAACGTGGTGCGCGTGTAGTAGTCGAGGCCGCGCACCAGCTTCTCGTCGTCCTCGAAGGCGACACCGGCCGCCGTCAGCAGCGCCCGCACCTCCTCGTGGTACGCCTTGCACGCGTCGCACAGGTAGTCGCGCAGCAGCGGCGCGCCCACCAGCTGCTTCTGCACGTCGGCGCGCTTGTCGTCGAGGACCCGCAGCGGGTTGATCTCCACCCGGCGGCGGGTGTCCTCGTCGAGGTCGAGGTCGCGCAGGAAGCCCTGGAGCGCCTCGCGGTAGACGGGGCGGCACTCCTTGTCGCCCAGGGAGTTCAGCAGGATGCGGAAATCGCGCAGACCGAGCGAGCGGTAGGCCTGGTCGGCCAGGATGATGAGCTCGGCGTCCAGCGCCGGGTCCTCCGCTCCGATCGCCTCGGCGCCGACCTGCGAGAAGTGCCTGTAGCGGCCCTTCTGCGGCTTCTCGTAGCGGTAGTACGAGCCCGAGTACCAGAGCTTCACGGGCAGGTTGCCGGCCTTGTGGAGGTTCGCCTCCAGGGCCGCGCGCAGCACGGAAGCGGTGCCTTCCGGGCGCAGCGCGAGCCGGTCGCCGCCCTTGGTCTCGAAGGCGTACATCTCCTTGGTGACGATGTCGGTGGACTCGCCGACACCGCGCGCGAACAACTCCACGTTCTCGAAGCCGGGCGTCTCGATGTAGCCGTAGCCGGAGTTCTTCAGCGGGGCGGAGATCGCGTCGCGCACCGCGAGGTACTTGCCGGAGTCCGGCGGGATCAGGTCGTACGTGCCTTTGGGGGCCTGGAAAACACTCACGGAAAGTCTCGTCACATTCCTCGTCGGGGAGCGGGCTGTGTGCTCCCGAGGCCGACCGCCACCTCGCGCAGATACGGGTTGGTGGCGCGCTCACGGCCGATGGTCGTCTGGGGACCGTGGCCGGACAGCACCACGGTCGAGTCGTCGAGCGGCAGGCACACCCGGGCCAGCGACTCGAGCATCTCGTCCATGTCGCCGCCGGGCAGGTCCGTGCGTCCGATGGAGCCGGCGAACAGCAGGTCGCCCGAGAAGAAGACGGACGGAACGTCCGCGGACTCGGGCATCCGGAAGGTCACCGACCCCTTGGTATGGCCCGGTGCGTGCGAGACGGAGAAGTCGAGGCCGGCGAGGCTGAGCGCGGCGCCGTCGGTCAGCTCCTTGACGTCGTCGGGCTCCCCGACGGTCAGCTCGCCCATGAGCGGCATGCCGATGGAGCGGCCGAGGGCCTTCTCGGGGTCGCTCATCATGTAGCGGTCGGCCGGGTGGATCCAGGCCGGCACGTCATGGGCGCCGCAGACGGGCACGACGGAGGCGACATGGTCGAGGTGGCCGTGCGTGAGCACGACGGCGACGGGCTTGAGCCGATGCTTCCTGAGCGTCTCCTCGACCCCCTGGGCGGCCTGGTGGCCCGGGTCGATGATCACGCACTCCTCGCCGGCGGCGGGGGCGACCAGGTAACAGTTGGTCCCCCAGGCCCCGGCGGGGAACCCGGCAATAAGCACGATCGTCCTCAGTTCGGTCGTCGAGAGGCATGCGGCGGATCGACGGGCGGCACTGCCGCGTCGATCACAGCAGTTCAGAGCCTACCGGCGCTGCTCACCACACAGCCAACCCGTATACGGTACGGGGCGGAGCCCGGCGGTCGGCACCACGCCACGTGCACGGCACCTCGACGGACACGATGTTTTCGACGTTCTCGACCTACAAGGAGAAGACCCGGTGGCCAGCAGCGATCAGCGGCGGCGGCAGCTCGCCAGGGAGAAGTTCGAGCGCCAGCAGCAGCGTCGGGAGCAGGCGCGGAAGAAGGCGAAGCAGCGCAACGCGATCATCGCGGCCGCCCTGGCCGTCGTGGTCGCCGCCGGCGGCGCCGTCTACGCGGGGGCGGCCCTGAGCGACGGCGACAAGAACGACAGCGCCTCGGCGGACGCCTCGCCCAGCGCGACCCCGTCGCCGTCCGAGAGCAGCGCGCCCGAGCCCGCCATGTCGATCGACAAGAAGGCGAAGTACACCTTCGCCCTCAAGACGAACGAGGGCGACATCGCGATCGCGATGGACGCGGCCAAGACCCCGCGCACGGTCAACTCGTTCAAGTCGCTGGCGGACAAGGGCTACTTCGACGGCACCAAGTGTCACCGCCTCACTACGCAGGGCATCTTCGTCCTGCAGTGCGGCGACCCGAAGGGCGACGGCACCGGCGGTCCCGGCTACACGATCCCGGACGAGAACCTCACGGCGCTCGGCAAGGCGGGCGCCGACGGCACCGTGACGTACCCCGCGGGCACGGTCGCGATGGCGAACACCGGTCAGCCGAACTCGGGCGGCAGCCAGTTCTTCCTGGTGTACAAGGACAGCAAACTGCCGCCCACGTACACGCCCTTCGGCACGATGGACGACAAGAGTCTGAAGGCCGTACAGGCCGTGGGCAAGGCGGGTGTCGAGGGCGGTGCGAGCGACGGTGCGCCCAAGAAGGCCGTCAGCATCGAGAAGGCCACCGTCCCCAAGGTGTGAGCCGGGGAATTTCGGCCGCGCTGAGTGCGGACAGCCAGGCGGCCGGTCGCCTAGATTGGCGTTGTGCAGCGCGGGCCGGCTTCGCGTTGCTCAGGACGGGCGAGGCCCGTCCCAGGAAACTGTGGACGATGCCCGGGGACGAACTCCCTCGCGGGCATCAGGTTGAGGAGGCGCTGTGAGCAGCGACCCGTGGGGCCGCGTCGACGAGACGGGCACCGTGTACGTGCGTACTGCCGAGGGCGAGAAAGTCGTCGGATCGTGGCAGGCGGGCTCTCCCGAGGAGGCGCTGGCCTACTTCGAGCGCAAGTACGAGGGCCTGGTGGTCGAGATCGGCCTCCTCGAGCGGCGGGTGAAGACCACCGATCTGTCGGCCAAGGACGCCATGGCGGCGATCGACCACCTGCGTCAGCAGGTGGACGAGCACCACGCCGTGGGGGACCTCGACGCGCTGCGCGTGCGTCTCGACGCGCTCGTGGCGACGGTCGACAAGCGCCGCGAGGAGCGCAAGGCGCAGCGTGCGAAGCAGAGCGACGAGGCACGTCAGGCCAAGGAGGCGCTGGTCACCGAGGCCGAGCAGCTGGCGCAGAGCGACCAGTGGCGGGCCGCGGGCGAGCGGCTGCGGGCACTCGTGGACACCTGGAAGGGCCTGCCCCGGCTCGACCGGAAGTCCGACGACGAGCTGTGGCACCGCTTCTCGCACGCCCGCTCGGCGTTCTCCAAGCGCCGCAAGGCGCACTTCGCGTCGCTGGACGCGCAGCGCGAGGAGGCCCGTCAGACCAAGGAACGGCTGGTGGCCGAGGCCGAGGCCCTGTCCGGATCGACGGACTGGGGCCCCACCGCAGCCCGATACCGCGACCTGATGGCGCAGTGGAAGGCGGCGGGCCGTGCCCAGCGCGAGGCCGAGGACGACCTGTGGAACCGCTTCCGCGGTGCGCAGGACGTCTTCTTCGCCGCGCGCAGCGGTGTGTTCGCCGAGCGCGATGCCGAGCAGGCGGAGAACCTCAAGCTCAAGGAGGAGCTCGCGGCCGAGGCCGAGAAGCTGGTGCCGGTGACGGACCTCAAGGCCGCCCGCGCCGCCTTCCGGTCCATCAACGAGCGCTGGGAGGCCATCGGCCACGTGCCGCGCGACGCCCGGCCGAAGGTCGAGGGCCGGATGCACGCGGTGGAGCGGGCCCTGCAGGAGTCCGAGGAGAACGAGTGGCGCCGGACGAACCCGGAGGCGCGTGCGCGTGCCGCGGGTCTGACCGGCCAGCTGCAGGCGGCCGTGGACAAGCTGCGTGAGCAGATCGACACGGCGCGCGCGGCGGGCAACAACGCCAAGGCGGACAAGCTCGCCAAGGAGCTCGAGGGCCGTCAGGCGCTGCTGGACCAGGCGCTGAAGGGCCTGGAGGAGTTCGGCGGCTGACGCGCCGGGCTTGGGCTCACGAGGAGGGCCCCGGTACGCGATGCGTACTGGGGCCCTCCCGTACATCCGGCCCTTCCCGGCGGGGCCGCGCCCCTGCGCGGCAGCCGACGAGCCGGTGGGCCGACGGCTCGGCCGCGCAGGGCGAGCCGTCTCGGGGCTGTCGGCGGACCGCCGGCGCGGTCGCGGCCCGTCAGGGCCGACGCGCGGAGGTGACGCGGTAGACGTCGTAGACGCCCTCCACGCTGCGGACCGCCTTCAGCACGTGGCCGAGGTGCTTGGGGTCGCCCATCTCGAAGGTGAAGCGCGAGGTGGCCACCCGGTCGCGGGAGGTCTGCACGGCCGCCGACAGGATGTTGACGTGCTGGTCGGACAGGACGCGGGTCACGTCCGACAGCAGCCGGGAGCGGTCCAGCGCCTCGACCTGGATGGCGACGAGGAAGACCGACGACTGGGTGGGCGCCCACTCGACGTCGAGGATCCGTTCGGGCTGCTGCGAGAGCGAGTCGACGTTGACGCAGTCAGCGCGGTGCACGGACACGCCGCTGCCGCGGGTCACGAAGCCGATGATCGGGTCGCCGGGGACGGGCGTACAGCAGCGGGCCAGCTTGACCCACACGTCCTCGACACCCTTGACGACCACGCCCGGGTCCGCGTTGTTGCGGCGCTTGCTGCGGCTGCGGGAGGGCGGGGTGGACTCGGCGATGTCCTCGTTGGCGGCCTCCTCGCCGCCGAGGGCCTGCACCAGCTTCTGCACGACGCCCTGCGCGGCCACATGGCCCTCGCCGATCGCCGCGTACAGCGAGGAGATGTCGGGGTAGCGCATCTCGTGCGCGAGGGTGACCAGGGAGTCGCCGGTGAGGATGCGCTGGATCGGCAGGTTCTGCTTGCGCATGGCGCGCGCGATGGCGTCCTTGCCCTGCTCGATGGCCTCGTCGCGGCGCTCCTTGGAGAACCAGGCGCGGATCTTGTTGCGGGCCCGCGGCGATTTGACGAAGCCGAGCCAGTCGCGGGAGGGGCCCGCGCCCTCGGCCTTGGAGGTGAAGACCTCCACCAGGTCGCCGTTGTCGAGGGTCGACTCCAGCGGGACGAGCCGCCCGTTGACCCGCGCGCCTATGGTGCGGTGACCGACCTCGGTGTGCACGGCGTAGGCGAAGTCGACGGGGGTGGCGCCCGCCGGGAGCGCTATGACGTCGCCCTTGGGCGTGAAGACGAAGACCTCGTTGCGGGACAGGTCGAAACGCAGGGACTCCAGGAACTCGCTGGGGTCCTCGGTCTCCTTCTGCCAGTCCAGCAGCTGCCGCAGCCAGGCCATGTCGTTGACGGTGTCCTGGCCCGCGGTGCCCTTGCCGGCCTTGGGGACGTCCGTACGGATCTTGGAGGCCCCGGCTACGGTCTCCTGCTTGTACTTCCAGTGGGCCGCGATGCCGTACTCCGCGCGGCGGTGCATGTCGAAGGTGCGGATCTGCAGCTCGACGGGCTTGCCGTTGGGGCCGATGACCGTCGTGTGCAGCGACTGGTACATGTTGAACTTCGGCATCGCGATGTAGTCCTTGAACCGGCCGGGGACCGGATTCCATCGCGCGTGCACCGTGCCGAGGGCCGCGTAGCAGTCGCGGACCGTGTCGACGAGGACGCGGATGCCCACCAGGTCGTAGATCTCCGCGAAGTCACGGCCGCGGACGATCATCTTCTGGTAGACGCTGTAGTAGTGCTTGGGGCGGCCGGTGACGGTGGCCTTGATGCGCGCCGCGCGGAGATCCGCCTGGACCTCGTCGGTCACTATGGCGAGGTACTCGTCGCGCTTGGGCGCGCGCTCGGCGACGAGGCGCACGATCTCGTCGTACATCTTGGGGTAGAGGATCGCGAACGCGAGGTCCTCCAGCTCCCACTTGATGGTGTTCATGCCCAGCCGGTGCGCCAGCGGGGCGTAGATCTCCAGCGTCTCGCGGGCCTTCTTCTCCTGCTTCTCCCGCTTGAGGTAGCGCATGGTGCGCATGTTGTGCAGGCGGTCGGCGAGCTTGATGACCAGGACGCGCGGGTCCTTGGCCATGGCGACGACCATCTTGCGCACGGTCTCCGCCTGCGCGGCCTCGCCGAACTTGACCTTGTCCAGCTTGGTGACGCCGTCGACGAGCAGGGCCACGGAGTCGCCGAAGTCGCGGCGCAGCTGGTCGAGGCCGTACTCGGTGTCCTCGACGGTGTCGTGCAGCAGGCCGGCCATCAGCGTCGCCGGGTCCATGCCGAGCTCGGCAAGGATGGTGGTGACGGCGAGGGGATGCGTGATGTACGGGTCGCCGCTCTTGCGCTTCTGGCCGCGGTGCCAGCGCTCCGCGACCTGGTAGGCGCGCTCGATCTGGCGCAGCGTGGAGGTCTCGATCTTGGGGTCGTTGCTGCGCACGATCCGCAGCAGCGGCTCCAGCACCGGGTTGTACGGCGACGAGCGCTGCACGCCGAGACGGGCGAGACGGGCGCGTACCCGATTCGAGGAGCCGCCGGACCGCGACGTGGCGGGCGGTGCGGGCTTGGGCGCGGAGACGGGCACCTGGCTCACGCGCTCGGGCGCGGCGGGCTGCGGCTGACGGTCCGGCTTCGGCTCGGGCGTGACAGGGGCTGCCGCGGCCTTTTCGGCCTTCTGGCCGGGCTGCGCGGCGGCGGACTGGGCCTCGTCTGGCAAGGGCACTCCTCGTGCGGTTCCGGGTCCCCGGTCAGGCCCGGAAAGCCCATGGTATCGACCCGGCAGTCCAGGTGCGCACGAGGCGGTGGAGAGGCATGCGCCACAGGTGCCGCCTCGGACCACCGGGAACGGCGACGGGTGCCCCGGAGCAGATCCGGGGCACCCGTCGTGTGCCGTGCGGCCGCCGCGCGGCCGGCCGTCAGAGCGTGATCAGCGCCTCCAGCGGCGCCCCGCCCAGGGCGCCGCCCAGCCGGTCACGTCCGCCGAGGAAGGCGAGCTCCATCAGGACCGCGATGCCCGCGACCTCCGCGCCCGCCCGCCGGATGAGCTCCAGCGAGGCCTCGGCGGTCCCGCCGGTGGCGAGGACGTCGTCGATGACCATGACGCGGTCTCCCGCGCTCAGGTCCTCGGCGTGCACCTCGATCTCGGCGGTGCCGTATTCCAGCTCGTACGCCTGTCCCAGCGTCGCCCCGGGCAGCTTGCCGGCCTTGCGCACCGGAACGAACCCGATGCCGGCGCGGACGGCGACCGGCGCCGCGAGGATGAAGCCGCGTGCCTCGAGGCCGACGATCTTCGTCGCGCCGTGCCGGACGCAGAGCTCGGTGAGCGCGTCCGTCAGCGCCGTGAAGGCGACCGGGTCGGCGAGCAGGGGCGTGATGTCCTTGAACACGACTCCCGGCTTCGGGTAGTCGGCGACATCGCGGATGCGGCTGAGCAGCAGCTCCCTGGTGTCGGAGGCGGTCACCGGCGCCTGCCCGAGGGACGGCCGCGCCCGCGGCCGCGCTGGCCGACGACGGCGCCGGCCGGCGCCGCGTCCTCCTGCACGTCGTCGGCGTCGTCGGCGCCGTCGGTCTGCTCGGACTCCGGCGACTCGCCCTTGGCCGCGGCGGCCGCGCGCTTGGCGAGCACCCGCTTCTTCAGGGCCTTCATCTGCGGCTCGCGCTCCTTGAGGTCGGCGACCAGCGGAGTGGCGATGAAGATCGAGGAGTACGCACCGGCGGCGAGACCGACGAACAGCGACAGCGAGATGTCGTTCAGCATGCCGGCGCCGAGGACACCGCCACCGATGAACAGCAGGCCGGCGACCGGCAGCAGGGCGACGACCGTGGTGTTGATCGAACGCACCAGGGTGCTGTTGATGCTGCGGTTGGCGATCTCGCTGTAGGTCCAGCGGGTCTGCTTGGTGATGTCCTTCGACCCCTCCTTGAGGGAGTCGAAGACGACGACCGTGTCGTACAGCGAGTAACCGAGGATCGTGAGCAGACCGATCACCGTGCCCGGCGTGACCTCGAAGCCGACGAGGGCGTAGACGCCGACGGTGATGGTGATGTCGTGGATCAGCGCGACCAGGGCCGCGACCGCCATGCGCCACTCGAAGGCGATGGCCAGATAGATCACCACGAGGATCATGAAGACGCCGAGGCCGGTCCACGCCTTGTTGGCGATCTGCTCGCCCCAGCTGGGCCCGACGAGCTCGGCGTTGATCCGCTCCGCGTCGACGTCGAGCGTCTCGGAGAGCTCGGCGGCGACCTTGTCGGCCTGCTGCGTGTCCAGCTCACTGACCTGGATGCGCATGCCGCCGGTGCCGAGCTCCTGGACGATCGCGGGGTGGCCGGAGGCCTCTTCCGCGGCTTCCTGGGCCTGGGCGACCGACACGCTGGTCTTCGGAGTGGTGAAGACGGCACCGCCCTTGAACTCGATGCCCATGTTGAGGCCCTGGACCGCGAGGCCGAGGATGGCCGTGATGGTGATCAGGATCGAGACGCCGTACCAGATCTTGCGCTTTCCGACGAAGTCGTAGCCGACCTCGCCCTGGTACAGCCTGGCACCGAGGTTTCCGAGTCGTGACATCTCACGCCTCCTTCGGGTCGGTGGGGGCGGAGATGCGACGGGAGCGGCGCAGCGGCGGCTTGGCGCCGAGCCGCTTCGGGTCCAGTCCGGACCACGGGTGGCCGCTCGCGAAGAACTTGTGACGGGCGAGGATCGTCATGATCGGCTTGGTGAACAGGAAGACGACCACCACGTCGAGCAGGGTCGTCAGACCCAGCGTGAACGCGAAGCCCTGGACCTTGCCGACCGTGACGACGAAGAGCACGGCGGCGGCGAGGAACGACACGAAGTCGGAGACCAGGATCGTGCGCCGGGCACGCGGCCAGGCACGCTCCACGGCCGGACGCAGCGTGCGGCCCTCGCGGATCTCGTCCCTTATGCGTTCGAAGTAGACGATGAACGAGTCGGCGGTGATACCGATCGCGACGATGGCGCCGCAGACCGCGGGCAGGTTCAGCGCGAAGCCGATGCCCGGGCCGAGCAGAGCCATGATCGTGTACGTCAGGATCGCGGAGGCCATGAGGCTGAGGATCGCGATCAGGGCCAGGCCGCGGTAGTAGACGACGAGGTAGATCACGACGAGCGCGAGGCCGATCGCACCGGCGATCAGACCGGCCTGGAGCTGTTCACCGCCGAGGGCGGCGGTGACCGTCGTGACGCTCTGCTCCTCGAAGGACAGGGGCAGGGCGCCGTAGGACAGGATGTTGCCCAGGTTCTGGGCGGAGTCCTGGGTGAAGTTGCCGGTGATCTCGGCGCTGGCGCTCAGCGTCTGGTTCACCTGCGGGGCCGAGACCACTTCACCGTCGAGGACGATGGCGAACTGGTTCATCGGGGGCTGCTGCTGGGACAGGCGGCTGGTGATCTTCTGGAACTTCTTGGCACCGCTCTCGGTGAAGTCCATCGTGACGATCCACATGCCGCGCTGCTGGTCGAGCTGGCCCTTGGCGTCGTCGACGTCCTTGCCGTCCACCTCGGCCGGGCCGAGGATGTACTTCTCCCACTGGCCCACGCTGTTCTTGCCGCAGGCGAGGGCCGTCTCGGTCGGCTTGACGCCGTCACCGAGCTTGCCGCGGGCCTTGGCGTCCGTGCAGTCCAGAGCGGTGAACTGCTTCTCCAGCGCGGCGGAGGCCGGGTCGCTGGAGGGCGTCGGCTCGGGCTTGTCCGAGGGCGCCGGGCTCTCGGACGTCTTCGGCTTGTCCGAAGCGGACGGCGTGGGGCTCGCCGCGGGGGCCTTGAGGCCCTCCGTCACGGCACGGCCCTGGGTGGTCGCACTGGCCGACGGGGTGGCGGAAGGGGAGCCGGAGGGGGCGCCGGCCTTCGGCTTGTCCGTCGCCTTGTCGTCCTTGGGCTTGCCGCTGGACGACGCGCTCGGGGAGGGCTCGGGGGCTGCGGGGCCGCCGGCGGCGACGGTCAGCACGGGCCGGAAGAAGAGCTGGGCGGTGGTGCCGACCTGCTCACGGGCCTGCTCGGAATTCGTCCCCTTGGGGATGTTGACGATGATGTTCCGGTCGCCCTGGGTCTGGACCTCGGCCTCGGAGACACCCAGACCATTGACACGGCGCTCGATGATGCCGACCGCGGTGTTCATGTTGGTCTCGTTGACGGCGCTCTCTTTGCCGGGCTCGCTCTTCGCCTCGAGCGTGATGGTCGTACCGCCCGCCAGGTCGATGCCCAGACGCGGCGTGAGCTGCCCCGCCCAGAACATGCCACCCGTGAGCGCGACCATGGCGATCAGGATCAGAACCAGGGAACGCCCCGGCTTACCCTGAGCCCCCGCGGGCCTTCGGCCCCTGTTCGGTGCTGCCACCTTCTCGTTTCTCCCTGTCCAACCGCCTGCGCCGGGTGTGCGCCGAGGCGGCCACGAAGTGTTGTGGGGACCTGCCCCCGAAGGTCAGTCGGCACAACCGGGGGACCGCCCGGCGCCGGTGGGCGCCGTCGCGGTCCCCGATCGTGACTACTTCGCGTCGGCCTCGCCGTCGGTCTTGCCGTCCTTGGTGTCGACGTCCTTCGCCTCGGCGTCGTCCGCGTCCGTGTCGGCCTTCTTGCCGAGGTCGACCTTGTCGGAGTCGGTGGTCTCGTCGGCCGCGGCGTCGCCGCTCAGCGAGGACGCGTCGTCGGAGACGACGGTGGCGCTGTCGGTCTTGACATCGTCGTCACCGTGGACGATGCGGTTGTACTCGTCGTCGGCGAGGACCGCGCCGATGGCGTTCTTCGCGAACACCAGGTGCACTCCGGGGGCCGCCTCGAGGAGGACCGTGTCGTCGTTGACCTCCTTGACGGTCGCGTAGAGGCCACCGATGGTCCGCACTCCGGTGCCGGGCTGCATCTGGTCACGCATCTGCGCGGCCGCCTGCTGCTTCTTCTTGGCGGAGCGGGTCATCAGGAACATGGCCCCGATGAGCACGATGAAAGGGAGGAGGGTCAAGATATCCACGGCGGGGAATTCCTTCGCACGACCGCGCTGATGAACGGCCTGATCTACGGGGGTGGGCATGCCGACCCGGAAGGTCGGCATCGGCGGAGTCTAAGCGAGTCCGCATCACTGGAACAACGCCCAGCATCCCACCGTGGTTCCGCAGGGGGCGACTCCCCTCGCCGTCACGCCCCGAACAGCCCCTGTTGTCCACTTGCGCCCTGCTGAGGCGGCACGAGCCCGAGGTGGGCCCAGGCCGCGGGCGTGGCCACCCGGCCCCGGGGCGTCCGGGCCAGCAGACCCTCGCGCACGAGGAAGGGCTCGGCCACCTCCTCGACCGTCTCGCGCTCCTCCCCCACCGCGACCGCGAGCGTGGACAGACCGACCGGGCCGCCCCCGAACAGCTTGAGCAGCGCTTGCAGCACCGCCCGGTCCAGCCGGTCCAGGCCGCGGCTGTCGACCTCGTACACACCGAGGGCGGCCGCGGCCACCTCCCGGGTGATGAGGCCGTCCGCCTTGACCTGGGCGTAGTCCCGGACCCGGCGCAGCAGACGGTTGGCGATACGCGGCGTGCCGCGTGAGCGGCCGGCGATCTCCGCGGCGCCCTCCGCCTCGATGTCGAGGTCGAGAAGCTGTGCCGAACGGTGGATGACGCGCTCCAGTTCGACGGGCTCGTAGAACTCCATGTGCGCGGTGAAGCCGAAGCGGTCGCGCAGGGGTGGCGGCAGCAGACCGGCCCTGGTCGTGGCGCCGACGAGGGTGAACGGAGGCAGCTCCAGGGGGATGGCGGTGGCCCCCGGGCCCTTGCCGACGATCACGTCGACGCGGAAGTCCTCCATCGCCATGTAGAGCATCTCCTCGGCGGGCCGGGACATGCGGTGGATCTCGTCGAGGAAGAGGACCTCTCCCTCCTGGAGCGAGGAGAGGATGGCCGCGAGGTCGCCCGCGTGCTGGATGGCGGGGCCCGAGGTGATGCGGATCGGGGCGTTCATCTCCGCGGCGATGATCATCGACAGGGTGGTCTTGCCGAGGCCGGGTGCACCGGAGAGCAGGACGTGGTCGGCGGTGGCGCCGCGGGCGAGGGCCGCCTTGAGCACGAGGTCGAGCTGCTCGCGCACGCGCTCCTGGCCGACGAACTCGGCCAGCGACTTGGGTCGCAGGGCCGCCTCGACAGCCTGGTCCTCGCCGTCGGCGGCGCCGCCGACCAGCCGCGGTTCCGTGTCGGCGGTGGTCTCGTCGTCCCAGTTCACGTGGTGTCTGCCTTCTCGGTTCGTACGGTTGCGTGCGGACGGGCGCGCTGCGCGGGGCGTTTTCCCTCCCCGCCCCTTCCCGTAACCGGGGCAAGCCCCGGACCCCGTACCGCGCTTCGCGCGGTGTCCTCAATCGCCGGACGGGCTGACAAAGTCAGCCCCGCCGGCGCTTGAGGCGTGGGGGCCCGGGGGCGGAGCCCCGGTTCGGGAAGGGGAGCGCTAGGGGAACACCCCGCAGGGACCTCAGCGTGCCCTGTTCAGGGTCTGGAGTGCGGCTCGGAGCAGGGGGCCCACCTCGGGCGCGGGGCCCAGGGACTCCGCCTGCGGCGCCACGGCCGTCACCGCCTCGTCCGCCTCGCGGGTCGCGTAGCCGAGGCCGATCAGCGCGGCGTGCAGCTGGTCGCGCCAGGACTGGCTGACCGGCGCACCGACCGCGGTCGTGGAGCCGACCGGCGCGCCGAGACGGTCCTTCAGCTCCAGCAGCAGCTTCTGCGCGCCCTTCTTGCCGATCCCCGGCACCGCCGTCAGCGCCTTCTCGTCGCCGCTCGTGACGGCGACCCGCAGCGCGTCCGGTGTGTGCACGGCGAGCATCGCCTGGGCCAGGCGGGGACCCACGCCGCTCGCGGTCTGCAGGAGCTCGAAGACCTGGCGCTCGTCGTCGTCGGCGAAGCCGTAGAGCGTCAGCGAGTCCTCCCGGACCACCAACGACGTGGCCAGCCTGGCCTCCTGACCGAGTCTCAGTCCGGAGAGGGTGTTCGGTGTGCACTGCACGGCCATGCCGACGCCGCCGACCTCGATCACGGCCGTGGTCGGGGCGAGGGCGGCCACCGTGCCGCTCACAAAGGCGATCATGCGGTCCGGCCTTTCGTTGCGTGATGCGCGGCGACCGCCTGCTGCAGGCGGTTCTGCGCGGGGGCGCGCCAGATGTGGCAGATGGCGAGGGCGAGGGCGTCCGCGGCGTCGGCGGGCTTCGGCGGTGCGTCGAGCCGTAGCAACCGGGTCACCATGGCGCCGACCTGCGCCTTGTCGGCCCGTCCGCTGCCGGTGACGGCCGCCTTGACCTCGCTGGGCGTGTGCAGGGCGACGGGGATCCCGCGACGGGAGGCGCAGAGCATGGCCACGGCGCTGGCCTGGGCCGTGCCCATCACCGTGCGGACATTGTGCTGGCTGAACACGCGCTCGACGGCGACGAATTCGGGGCGGTGCTCGTCGAGCCACTGCTCGATGCCCTGCTCGATCGCGACCAGCCGGTGGCCCAGATCGGCGTCCACCGGGCTCCGGACGACTCCGACGCCGCGCATCGTCAGCGGACAGCCGGCCACTCCCTCCACGACACCGACACCGCACCGGGTCAGCCCAGGGTCCACCCCGAGAACGCGCACGCGTCCCACCCCTCCTTCGCTCAGCTGTTTGTGCAGGCTATCGGCTGCCACCGACAACCGCCGACAACGCGACGGGCCGACGGGGATGCCCCCGTCGGCCCGTCGTACGAGCGTGGATCAGGCGTCGACCTTCTCCATGACCTCGTCCGAGACGTCGAAGTTGGCGAAGACGTTCTGCACGTCGTCGCTGTCCTCGAGCGCGTCGATCAGCTTGAAGATCTTGCGCGCGCCCTCCTCGTCCAGCTCGACCTGCATGGTCGGGACGAAGTTGGCGTCGGCCGAGTCGTAGTCGATGCCGGCCTCCTGGAGGGCGGTGCGGACCGCGACCAGGTCGGTGGCCTCGCTCAGCACCTCGAAGGACTCACCGAGGTCGTTGACCTCCTCGGCGCCCGCGTCCAGGACGGCGCCGAGGACGTCGTCCTCGGTCAGTTCGCCCTTGGGGACGATGACGACGCCCTTGCGGTTGAACAGGTACGAGACGGAGCCCGGGTCGGCCATCGAGCCGCCGTTGCGGGTCATGGCGACCCGCACGTCGGAGGCGGCGCGGTTGCGGTTGTCGGTGAGGCACTCGATGAGCACCGCGACACCGTTCGGGCCGTAGCCCTCGTACATGATCGTCTCGTAGTCGGCGCCACCGGCCTCCAGGCCGGCTCCGCGCTTGACCGCGGAATCGATGTTCTTGTTCGGAACCGAGCTCTTCTTGGCCTTCTGGATGGCGTCGAACAGCGTCGGGTTGCCGTCGGGGTCACCGCCGCCGGTACGGGCCGCGACCTCGATGTTCTTGATCAGCTTCGCGAAGAGCTTGCCGCGCTTGGCATCGATCACGGCCTTCTTGTGCTTCGTCGTAGCCCATTTAGAGTGGCCGGACATCTGCCTGTCTCCTTCGCGTAACCCATTCCTGAACGAACCCCAGAGATCCTACCGGGATCCCGTCAGGCCCCCGTGCGCACCATGTCGACGAACAGGCCGTGCACGCGGTGGTCACCGGTCAGCTCGGGATGGAACGAAGTAGCGAGCACCTTGCCCTGCCGTACCGCGACGATGTGGCCGTCGTGCTCGGCGAGCACCTCGACCTGGGCGCCGACGGACTCCACCCACGGGGCGCGGATGAAGACGCCCTCGACGGGACCGACGCCGGACACCTCGACGGTCGCCTCGAACGACTCGTTCTGCCGGCCGAAGGCATTGCGGCGGACGATCATGTCGATGCCGCCGAGCGTCTCCTGGCCCGAGCGCGGGTCGATGATCTTCTCGGCGAGCATGATCAGACCGGCGCAGGTGCCGTAGACCGGCATGCCCGCCGCGATGCGCTCGCGCAGCGGCTCCAGCATGCCGAACAGCGTGGCGAGCTTGGACATGGTCGTGGACTCGCCGCCGGGGATCACCAGGCCGTCGACCTCGGCCAGTTCCTCGGGCCGTCGCACCGGCCTGGCCACGGCGTCCGCCGCGGCCAGGGCGATCAGGTGCTCCCGTACGTCGCCCTGGAGGGCCAGGACACCGATCACGGGCGTCGTCATTACCAGCCCCGGTTCGCGTAGCGCTCGGCCTCGGGCAGGGTGTCGCAGTTGATGCCGACCATGGCCTCGCCCAGGTTGCGGGAGGCGTCCGCGATGATCTTCGGGTCGTCGTAGAACGTGGTGGCCTTCACGATGGCGGCGGCGCGCTTGGCCGGGTCGCCCGACTTGAAGATGCCGGAGCCGACGAAGACGCCCTCGGCGCCGAGCTGGCGCATCAGCGCGGCGTCGGCCGGAGTGGCCACGCCACCGGCGGAGAACAGCACGACCGGCAGCTTGCCGAGCTCGGAGACCTCCTTGACGAGCTCGTACGGGGCGCGCAGCTCCTTGGCGGCGGCGTACAGCTCGTTGTTGTCGAAGCCGCGCAGCTTGGCGATCTCGTTCTTGATCTGGCGCAGGTGACGGACGGCCTCGACGACGTTGCCCGTGCCGGCCTCGCCCTTGGAGCGGATCATGGCCGCGCCCTCGGCGATACGGCGCAGGGCCTCGCCCAGGTTGGTGGCGCCGCAGACGAACGGGGTGGTGAAGGCCCACTTGTCGCTGTGGTTGACCTCGTCGGCCGGGGTCAGGACCTCGGACTCGTCGATGTAGTCGACGCCCAGGGACTGGAGCACCTGGGCCTCGACGAAGTGGCCGATACGCGACTTGGCCATCACCGGGATGGAGACCGCGTCGATGATCTCCTCGATCATGTTCGGGTCGGACATCCGGGCCACGCCGCCGTCCTTGCGGATGTCGGCGGGCACGCGCTCCAGGGCCATGACGGCCACGGCGCCGGCATCCTCGGCGATCTTCGCCTGCTCGGCGTTGACCACGTCCATGATCACGCCGCCCTTGAGCTGCTCCGCCATGCCGCGCTTGACGCGGGCGGTACCGGTCTCGGGGGTCTGCGGGGTGGTGGTGCTGGACACGGATGGACCTCACTCGATGACGACGTTGTGATGCGTCACCGATGGAACATCCGGGGACCAGTCCACATCAAGGGCCAATAGTCACCCCGTGGATCGTTTTGGGTGGGGCCGGTCCGTCGGCGCGGCCGGGGACTTTCAGGCGGGCCGGTCCGCCAGCGCGGCGGGGGGCTCGTCGTCCATCTCGAACGCCATGGGGAACGGGGCGTGGCCGGCGAGCCGGAACCAGCGCACCGTGCGGTGCCGGCGCAAGGCGCGCGCGGCGCGGACGGTGTCGTTGTGGAACCGGCGCGCCATGGGGACGCGGCGCACCGCCTGCGCGAGCTCGCCGGCGGCGTCCTCGCCTCCCGGGACCGCGCGCAGGGCCTCCATCTGCTCGGCCTCACCGAACACCGCCCGCAGTGCGGCGCTGAGTTCGCTCTCGGCGACCTCGCGGTGCTCCTCCTCCGCCTGCCGCGCCTCGTGCGCGGCCTCGTACAGCACGATGGACGCGGCGGGGTCGAGCACCCCGGAGGTCGCGAGCTCCTGTGCGACCGAGGCGCGCCGCAGGAGCTGCGCGTCGAGCGCGGCCCGGGCGGCGTCGATCCGCGCGTGGAGCCGGTCGAGTCGCCCGGCGGTCCAGCTGAGGTACATGCCGATGGCCACGAGGGCGACGACGATCCAGATCAGGGTGCTCACGGGCGGCAAGGCTACCGGGCCCATGGGGGCGCCTCCCCACGCCCGAAGGGCTGTGGGGAGGGCGGACGACCCGGCCGCGCTCCCGTGGTGGGGCCGGGCAAGGGCCTCAGCCCCGGGCCACCAGCCCCAGGCGGGCCCGCAGGCCCGGGCGGTCGTCGGTCGCCACCGACGCCGCGCCGTCCGTCACCGTCTCGTACACGGCGAGGATGTCCGCGCCCACCGTCGACCAGTCGAACCGCCGCACGTGCGCGCTGCCCCGCTCGCGCAGCTCCCGCCGCCGGTCCGGGTCGCCCAGCAGGCGGATCGCCGCCGAGGCCAGCGCGTCCGCGTCCTCGTTGGCGAACAGTTCCCCCGCCGCGCCCTTGTCCAGCACCTGGGCGAACGCGTCCAGGTCGGAGGCCAGCACCGGCGCGCCCGCCGACATCGCCTCGACGAGGATGATGCCGAAGCTCTCCCCGCCCGTGTTGGGCGCCACGTACACGTCGACGCTGCGCAGCAGCCGTGCCTTGTCCTCGTCGCTGACCATCCCGAGGAACTCGACCCGGGAGCGCATCGCGGCCGGCAGGGACGCGACGGCCTCCTCCTCGTCACCGCGCCCCGCGACCAGCAGCCGCGCGTCCGGGCAGGCGTCGAAGATCGCCGGAAGCGCCTTCATCAGCACCGGCAGGCCCTTGCGCGGCTCGTCGATGCGGCCGATGAAGCCGATCGTGCCGTTCTGCCACTCCGCCTTCGGCTCGGCCTTCTCGAAGAAGCCGACGTCGACGCCGTTCGGGATGACGACCGCGTCACCGCCGAGGTGCTCGACGAGCGTGCGGCGGGCGTACTCGCTGACGGCGATCCGCGCGCTGATCTTCTCCAGCGCGGGCTGCAGGATCGGATAGGCCGCGATCATGGCCCGCGACCGCGGGTTGGACGTGTGGAACGTGGCGACGATCGGCCCCTGCGCGGCCCAGCAGGAGAGCAGGCCCAGGGAAGGCGACGCCGGCTCGTGGATGTGGATGACGTCGAAGGTGCCGTCGTGGAGCCAGCGCCGCACCCGGGCCGCGGACAGGAAGCCGAAGTTGAGCCGGGCGACCGAGCCGTTGTACGGCACGGGCACGGCGCGGCCCGCGGAGACCACGTAGGGCGGCAGGGGTGTGTCGTCGTCCGCGGGGGCGAGGACGGAGACGTCGTGCCCGAGCCCGATGAGGTGCTCGGCCAGGTCTCTGATGTGGAACTGCACGCCACCGGGCACGTCCCACGAGTACGGACAGACGATGCCGATCCTCACGTCCTGTCCTCCCGGGGTTCGAGGTCCGAGATCCACAGCCGCTGCAGCATGTGCCAGTCCTCCGGGTGCTCGGCGATGCCCTCGGCGAAGACGTCCGCGAGGGCCTGCGTCATGGAGGACGTCTTCTCGGCCCGCGTGCCTGACGGGGGGACCTCGACAGGCGGGTGGATGCGGCCCTTCATCACGGGCGTCTCGTCGTACCAGAGCGTCACCGGGAGCAGCAGGGCGCCGGTCTGCTGGGCCAGCAGCGCGGGTCCTGCGGGCATGCGGGCCGTCTCGCCGAAGAAGGTCACCTCGACGCCGGAGGCGGACAGGTCGCGGTCCGCGACCAGGCAGACGAGGCCGCCGTCGCGCAGCCGCCGGGCCAGCGTGCCGAAAGCCGACCCGCCCGTGTGCGGCAGGACCTCCATGCCGAGGCTCTCGCGGTAGGCGACGAACCGGTCGTACAGCGACTCCGGCTTGAGGCGTTCGGCGACCGTGGTGAAGGGGATGCCGAGCGCCCGGGTCACCCAGATCCCGGCGACGTCCCAGTTGGCGAGGTGCGGCAGGGCGATGACGACGCCCCGGCCCGACGCGAGGCCGTCCGTCAGGTGATGGATGTCCTTGGGGTCGAAGCTGAGCCGGGCGCGCTCCTGGTTCCAGTTCGGCAGCCGGAAGGACTCCATCCAGTAGCGCATGTACGAGCGCATGCCCGCCTTGGAGAGCTCGGCCAGACGTTCGGCCCCCGCGTCGGGAACGACGCGTGCGAGGTTGGACTCCAGCCGCAGCACGCCCTTGCCGCGCCGCCTCCAGGCGGCGTCGGCGATGGTGCGGCCGAGTCCGGCGGCCACCGGCTCGGGCAGCTTCTTCACCGCGCCCCAGCCCAGTCCGTACAGTGCGTCGGTCAAACGGTCGCGCATCATGATGTCCCGGCCCCTTCCTGCTCGGCCCCGCCGGGCAGGGCCCCGCCGGGCTGCCGGGCCTCGGCGGCCTCCGCCTCGGCGGACTCGCGCCGTACGGTGACCACCCGCTGCCCCAGCGTCACCAGACTGCCGACGGCGACGATCCACAGCGCGATCGGCAGCAGGACGTCGATGCCGGGCACCCCGAACCCGTGGAGGCCGGCGAGGCCGGCGGCGACCAGCGAGATGACGAGCCGCTCGGCGCGCTCGACCAGTCCGTTGACGGCGACGGGCAGGCCGATCGATTCTCCCCGGGCCTTGGTGTACGACACGACCTGGCCGCTCGCGAGGCAGAAGATCGCGACCGCGCAGAGCATGTTGTCGTCGCCCTTGCCCGCGTACCAGAGCGCGAAACCGCCGAAGATCGCGCCGTCGGCGACCCGGTCGAGCGTCGAGTCGAGGAACGCGCCCCAGCGGCTGGAGACGCCCGCCTGCCGGGCCATGTTGCCGTCGACGAGGTCGGAGAAGACGAACAGCGTGATGACGATCGTGCCCCAGAAGAACTCGCCTCTGGGGAAGAAGACCAGCGCTCCCGTCACGACTCCGGCCGTGCCGATCAGCGTGACGGCGTCGGGGCTCACCCCGCGGCGGAGCAGAAACGCGGCGAACGGTGTGAGAACACGCGTGAAGAATGCACGCGCGTACTTGTTCAGCATGGCCTTCCCGAGGGTTCGGTGGGCCGTGTGGCCCCTACGGCCACCGGCTGGCCCATCGTAGCCAGGACGGTGACGGCCCACGGGCCGGACCCGGACAGGTGCTGCGCGTCCGACGTATGGACGCACCATGTCGACAGTGGAAAGCTCGAAAGACACCGCGGGCATCGCCGGAGCTGCCCCGGACGACGATTCGGGACATCGTCCCGGCTTGCCGCGCCCGCGGCTTTCCCTCCTCGCCGTGCAATCGATCGGGAGGCAAGATCATGGGCGACAAGGCGCATGCACACCCCGGAGCCGCCGGCAGAGCAGTAACGGCCGACCACCCCGCATCCGTACGGAATGTGGTGCTGGTCGGCCACAGCGGGTCGGGCAAGACGACGCTGGTCGAGGCGCTGGCGCTGACCGCGGGAGCAGTCAACCGGGCCGGCCGGGTCGAGGACGGCGCCACGGTCTCGGACTACGACGAGATCGAGCACCGCCAGCAACGTTCCGTACAGCTGTCCCTCGTGCCCGTCGAATGGGGCGGGTACAAGATCAACCTTCTCGACACTCCCGGATACGCGGACTTCGTCGGGGAGCTGAGGGCCGGTCTGCGAGCAGCGGACGCGGCCCTCTTCGTCGTCTCGGCCGCGCAGGAGGCCGACGCCGTGGCGGGCGCCTGCCGCGCGGTGTGGGAGGAGTGCGCGGCAGTGGGCATGCCGCGCGCCATCGTCGTGACACATCTGGAGACCGCGCGCACCGGCTTCGAGGAGCTCACCGCCGTCTGCGGGCAGATCTTCGGCGGCGACGATCCCGATGCGGTCCTGCCGCTCTACCTGCCGCAGTACGGCCCCCAGCAGGCGGACGGTCACGCACCGGTCACCGGCCTCGTCGGACTGCTGACGCAGAAGATCTTCGACTACTCGTCCGGCGAACGGAAGGAGTCCCCGCCCGACCCCGCGCAGACCCCGCTGATCGAGGAGGCCCGCAACCGGCTCATCGAGGGCATCATCGCGGAGAGCGAGGACGAGACCCTCATGGACCGCTACCTCAGCGGTGAGGAGATCGACCTCAAGACCCTCGTCGACGACCTGGAGAAGGCCGTGGCGCGCGGCACCTTCCATCCGGTCCTCGCCGCCGCCCCCGCGGCCGACGGCGCCCGGCAGGGCCTCGGCACGGTCGAGCTGCTGGAGCTGATCACCGGCGGCTTCCCGACCCCGCTCGAGACGACGCCGCCCGACGTCACGACCCCCGACGGGTCCCCGCGGCCCGCGATCACCTGCGACCCGGCCGGACCGCTCGTCGCCGAGGTGGTCAAGACGGCCTCGGACCCGTACGTCGGCCGTGTCTCCCTGGTGCGCGTCTTCTCCGGGACGCTGCGGCCCGACGAGACGGTGCACGTCTCCGGTCACGGGCTGGCCGACCGGGGGCACGAGGACCACGACGTCGACGAGCGCGTCGGCGCCCTGTCCGCGCCCTTCGGAAAACAGCAGCGCCCGCTCCCCCACGCCATCGCCGGTGACCTGGCCTGCGTCGCGAAGCTGTCCCGCGCCGAGACCGGAGACACCCTCTCGGCCAAGGACGACCCGCTGCTGATGGCGCCCTGGACGATGCCCGATCCGCTGCTGCCGCTCGCCATCCAGGCGCACAGCAAGGCGGACGAGGACAAGCTGTCGCAGGGCCTGACCCGCCTCGCCGCCGAGGATCCGACGATGCGGCTCGAACAGAACCAGGACACCCACCAGGTGGTGCTGTGGTGCATGGGCGAGGCACACGCCGATGTCGCCCTCGAACGGCTCCGCAACCGCTACGGCGTCCAGGTCGACGTCGTGCCCCACAGGGTCCAGCTCCGCGAGACCTTCGCCGCCGGCTCCGCGGGGCGCGGCCGTCATGTGAAGCAGTCCGGCGGCCACGGGCAGTACGCGATCTGCGAGATCGACGTCGAACCCCTGCCGGCCGGCTCCGGCGTCGAGTTCGTCGACAAGGTCGTCGGCGGAGCGGTGCCGCGCCAGTTCATCCCGTCCGTGGAGAAGGGCGTACGCGCCCAGGCCGCGCGCGGTGTCGCCGCGGGCTATCCGCTCGTCGACGTACGGGTCACCCTGCGGGACGGCAAGGCGCACTCGGTGGACTCCTCCGACGCGGCCTTCCAGACCGCGGGCGCCCTCGCACTGCGCGAGGCCGCGGCCGAGGCGCGGATCAACCTGCTGGAGCCCGTGGCCGAGGTGCAGGTGCTCGTCCCGGACGAGTACGTGGGGCCGGTCATGAGCGACCTGTCCGGCCGGCGCGGCCGGGTCATCGGCACCGAACAGGCGGGCGGTGGGCGCACGCTGGTGCGCTCGGAGGTGCCGGAGATCGAGATCGGGCGCTACGCGGTCGACCTGCGCTCCATCTCGCACGGCACGGGCCGGTTCAGCCGGACCTACGCACGGCACGAGCCGATGCCGCAGCAGGTGGCGGACCGGATGCGCGACGACCGTGTCGCCCTCTTTCCATGACGCAGTCGCCCCGAGGATCTGCACCCGGTCCCCCATGCGTACGGTGCCGCGCTCGACGGCTCCCGTGA
>NZ_JBSFUR010000037.1:0-63925 GCF_053591895.1 Streptomyces sp. NPDC002867
CTCTCCTTCCCCCCCCGACGCTCTGCCGCTCGGGGGTGGGTGGGGCGGACCCCGTCGCGCTACCCCCCCCGGCGTACGCCGGGGGTCTTCGCGAGGACGTCGGGTCAGACGCTTACGCCGCGGGCGCGCAGATACGCGATCGGGTTCATGTCGGAGCCGTACTCCGGCGAGGTCCGGGCCTCGAAGTGGAGGTGCGGTCCGGTCGAGTTGCCGGTCGAGCCCGCTAGGCCGATCTGCTGGCCGGGCATCACCCGCTGGCCGACCGAGACGTTGATCGACGACAGGTGGCCGTACTGGGTGTACGTGCCGTCGTTCATGCGCAGCACGATGTTGTTGCCGTACGCGCCGCCCCAGCCGGCCTCGACGACGGTGCCGGCGCCCACGGCCACGACCGACGTGCCGGACGCGGCGCGGAAGTCGACGCCGGAGTGGCTGCCGGAGGACCACAGGGACCCGCCGGCCTGGTAACCGGTGGTCACGAACGAGCCGGCGACGGGCAGCCGGAAGGAGTTCAGGCGGCGGCGCTCGGCCTCACGGGCGGCGCGCTCCTTGGCCTCGCGGGCCTCCTTCGCGCGCGCCTCGGCCTTGCGCTTCGCCTCGGCCTTCGCCTTCGCCCGGGCCTTGGCGGCCGCCTCGGCGGCCTCCTGCTTCTGGACGGCGGCCTGGTCGGCGATCTCGTCGGCGATGGACCCCATGGAGACGATCTGAGTGAGGCCGGTGTCCTCGACCGAGGGCTCGGCGTCGGCGGCGAGCGCCGGGGAGGCGAGGCTTCCGATGACGCCGGTGGTGGCCAGAGTCGCGACGCCGGCGATGTTCCGGCTCCTGCGCGTCAGACGGCTCGGGGCACGGTGCTTCCCGGTGGCACGGGTGAACGCCATGAAAAGGCTGGTCCTTTCCTTCCTTCTCGCCTACCGGGTTAGCTGACGGGTTCGGAGCAGGAAGGTCTCCTACGGGCCCCTCCGCGCGGGCGAAGGCGTCCGATTCACCCCAGGGGACTGGGTCCCCGGCTCCCCGGGCTCGCGCCTGAAGGGGACTCGGCGATGACTGTCCGATGCCGCGGGTGCGGCGTGATCCAGGCGGACAGCCGGACCGACGCTAGGCAGTTCATCCGTCGATCACCAAACGGACAGCGCCTTTTGTAGCGCATGCCACAGGGCAGACAGGCCACCTCCCCAACAAACCGGACATAGGACGGAACCCCGGCATACAGCTCGAAGCCGGGGTTCCGTTTGGATGCATCGCACCCGTTCTGCGCGCTTCTTCTGATGCGCGGCTTTCGATCAGCCCGTGACGACGGTCACTTCACCGATCCCGAGCGCCCTGACCGGAGCCTCGATCTGCGCCGCGTCGCCGACCAGCACCGTGACCAGACGGTCCACGGGGAACGCGCTGACCACCGCCGCGGTCGCCTCCACCGTGCCCGTCGCAGCCAGGCGGGCGTACAACTGCGCCTGGTAGTCGTCCGGGAGGTGCTGCTCGACCTGGTCGGCGAGCGTGGCCGCGACCGACGCCGCGGTCTCGTACTTCAGGGGGGCGACGCCGACCAGGTTCTGCACGGCGACGTCGCGCTCGGCGTCGGTGAGCCCCTCCGCCGCCAGCGTGCGCAGCACCGTCCACAGGTCCTGCAGCGCGGGGCCGGTGTTCGGCGTGTCCACGGAGCCGCTGATGGCCAGCATCGAGGCGCCTGAGCCGTCCGGGGCGGACAGCAGCACCTGGCCGAAGGCCCGGACGCCGTAGGTGTAACCCTTCTCCTCGCGCAGGACGCGGTCGAGCCGGGAGGTCAGCGTGCCGCCCAGACAGTACGTGCCGAGCACCTGGGCGGGCCAGACGCTGTCGTGGCGGTCGGGGCCGGTACGGCCGATCAGCAGCTGCGTCTGCACGGCGCCGGGGCGGTCGACGATGAACACCCGGCCGGTGTCGTCGGCCGTGATCGCCGGCACGGGCCGGGTGGCCGCCTTGTCGCCCGTCCAGGCCCCGAGGGTCTCCGCGAGGACGGCGTCCACATCGATGCCGGAGAGGTCGCCGACGATCACGACGGTCGACGTGGACGGCCGAACGTGCGCCTCGTAGAAGGCCCGTACGGCCGCGGAGTCGATCCTCGCCACCGTCTCCTCGGTGCCCTGGCGTGGCCGGGACACCCGCAGGGACGACGGGAAGAGCTCCTTGGAGAGCTGCTTGGCTGCGCGGCGGGCCGGGTTGGCCATCTCGTGCGGGATCTCGTCGAGGCGGTTGCGGACGAGCCGGTCGACCTCGCCCGCCGCGAAGGCGGGGGCGCGCAGGGCGTCGGCGAGCAGACCGAGCCCCTTGGGCAGCCGGGAGGCGGGGACCTCCAGCGAGACACGGACACCGGGGTGGTCGGCGAGCGAGTCGAGCGTGGCGCCGCAGCGCTCCAGCTCGGCGGCGAAGTCCTCGGCGCTGTGCTTGTCGGTGCCCTCCGAAAAGGCGCGGGCCATGATCGTGGCGACGCCGTCGAGGCCCTCGGGCTCCGCCTCCAGGGGCGCGCCGAGGAGGATCTCCACGGCGACGACCTTCTGGCCGGGGCGGTCGCAGCGCAGCACGGTCAGCCCATTGTCCAGGGTGCCGCGCTCGGGGGCCGGGAAGGCCCAGGGCCGGGCTGTGCCGGGGGTGGGCTGCGGGTGGAAGTCCATGGTCACGGCAGCGTCGCTCACTGGTCCGCCCCCTTGTGCTCGTCGTCGTCGGCCGCCGCGGTCTCGTCGCTGATGTCGCTGTCGTCGGCGGAGATGGGCTCGTAGACCAGGACGGCCCTGTTGCGCGGGTGCAGCCTGGCCTCGGCGACCGCCTGCACCTCCTCGGCGGTGACGTCGAGGACGCGCTGCACGGCGGTCAGCGCCAGCTGCGGGTCGCCGAACAGGACGGCGTAACGGCACAGTTCGTCGGCACGGCCGGCAACGGTGCCCAGCCGGTCGAGCCATTCGCGCTCGAGCTGGGCCTGGGCGCGCTCCATCTCCTCGGGCGTCGGGCCCTCGGCCGCGAACCGCGCGAGCTCCTCGTCGACGGCGGCCTCGATCTGCGGGACCTCGACGCCGCCGGACGTCTTGACGTCCAGCCAGCCGAGCGACGGGGCACCGGCCAGGCGCAGCAGCCCGAACCCGGCGGCCACGGCCGTCTGGTCGCGGCGCACCAGGCGGTTGTGCAGCCGCGAGGACTCGCCGCCGCCGAGGACGGTGAGCGCCAGGTCGGCGGCGTCGCACTCGCGGGTGCCGTCGTGCGGGAGGCGGTAGGCGGCCATCAGGGCGCGGGCGGGGACCTCCTCGACGATCTCCTCGCGCAGCTGCTCGCCGATGACGTCCGGCAGGGAGCCGTCGCGCGGGGGCTGCTTGCCGTCGTGGGACGGGATGGAGCCGAAGTACTTCTCGATCCATGCGAGCGTCTGCTGCGGATCGATGTCACCGACGACCGAAAGCACCGCGTTGTTCGGCGCGTAGTAGGTGCGGAAGAAGGCGCGGGCGTCCTCGAGGGTCGCCGCGTCGAGGTCGGCCATCGAGCCGATCGGCGTGTGGTGGTACGGGTGGCCCTCGGGGTAGGCGAGGGCGGTCAGCCTCTCGAACGCCGTGCCGTACGGCACGTTGTCGTAGCGCTGGCGGCGCTCGTTCTTGACGACGTCGCGCTGGTTCTCCATCGACTCGTCGTCGAGCGCGGCCAGCAGCGAGCCCATGCGGTCGGCCTCCAGCCAGAGCGCCAGCTCCAGCTGGTGGGCGGGCATGGTCTCGAAGTAGTTGGTGCGCTCGAAGCTGGTCGTGCCGTTCAGCGAGCCGCCGGCGCCCTGGACGAGCTCGAAGTGGCCGTTCCCCTTCACCTGGGCCGAGCCCTGGAACATGAGGTGCTCGAAGAGGTGGGCGAGTCCTGTACGGCCCTTGACCTCGTGACGGGAGCCGACGTCGTACCAGAGGCAGACCGCGGCGACCGGGGTCAGGTGGTCCTCCGAGAGCACGACGCGCAGGCCGTTGGCCAGGCGGTGCTCGGTCGCTGTCAGGCCGCCGGAGTCGGCCTGAGCTGTGGCCGTGTGACCCATGGGCATGTACGTCCCTTCGATCGCGATGCTGAATGTGCTGCCAGACCTGCCACTGTATGCAAGCGTGCTGACACCTGGCGAAGTTCCCGGCCGCCGGTCGGCGTTGTTCGCCCGCTCGAGGGGGACGCGGCCGCGGGGCCGCGGCGGGCCCTGTGCCCGGGTCGCGGTCCACGCTGTCAGCGGGACGGTCCACAATGGTCGGCGTCAGATCCAGCCTGGTACGTGAAGGAGCAGCAGCCGCGATGGCCCGCCGCAGCACGAAGACCCCACCGCCGGACGATTTCGAGGAGAGGATCCTCGACATCGACGTCGTGGACGAAATGCAGGGCTCCTTCCTCGAGTACGCGTACTCGGTGATCTACTCCCGCGCCCTGCCCGACGCCCGCGACGGCATGAAGCCGGTGCACCGCCGCATCGTCTACCAGATGAACGAGATGGGCCTGCGCCCCGACCGCGGCTACGTGAAGTGCGCCCGCGTCGTCGGCGAGGTCATGGGCAAGCTGCACCCGCACGGCGACGCGTCGATCTACGACGCCCTGGTGCGCATGGCGCAGCCGTTCTCGATGCGCCTGCCGCTCGTCGACGGCCACGGGAACTTCGGCTCATTGGGCAACGACGACCCGCCGGCCGCCATGCGGTACACCGAGTGCCGCATGGCGGACGCCACCAGTCTCATGACGGAGTCGATCGACGAGGACACGGTCGACTTCCAGTCGAACTACGACGGCCAGGAGCGGGAGCCGGTCGCCCTGCCCGCCGCCTACCCGAACCTCCTGGTCAACGGGGCCTCCGGCATCGCGGTCGGCATGGCGACCAACATGCCCCCGCACAATCTGGGCGAGGTCATCGCCGCGGCGCGGCACCTGATCAGATATCCCCACGCCGACCTCGAAGCGCTGATGCGCCATGTGCCCGGCCCCGACCTGCCGACCGGCGGCCGGATCGTCGGCCTCGGCGGGATCAAGGACGCCTACGAGACCGGCCGCGGCACGTTCAAGATCCGCGCCACGGTGTCCGTCGAGACGGTCACCGCCCGCCGCAAGGGCCTGGTCGTCACCGAACTGCCCTTCTCGGTCGGTCCCGAGAAGGTGATCTCCAAGATCAAGGACCTGGTCTCGGCGAAGAAGCTGCAGGGCATCGCCGACGTCAAGGACCTCACGGACCGGCAGCACGGCCTGCGCCTGGTCATCGAGATCAAGAACGGCTTCATCCCCGAGGCCGTCCTGGAGCAGCTGTACAAGCTGACCCCCATGGAGGAGTCCTTCGGCATCAACAACGTGGCGCTGGTGGACGGCCAGCCGCTCACGCTGGGGCTGAAGGAACTGCTGGAGGTCTACCTGGACCACCGGTTCGACGTGGTGCGCCGGCGCAGCGAGTTCCGCCGCACCAAGCGCCGCGACCGGCTCCACCTGGTCGAGGGACTTCTCGTCGCCCTGCTCGACATCGACGAGGTCATCCGCCTGATCCGCTCCAGCGACAACTCCGCCCAGGCCAAGGAACGCCTGATCGAGCACTTCTCGCTGAGCGAGATCCAGACGCAGTACATCCTCGACACTCCGCTGCGGCGCCTGACCAGGTTCGACCGGATCGAGCTCGAGAGCGAGCGCGACCGGCTCAACAGCGAGATCGAGGAGCTCACCCGGATCCTGGAGTCGGACTCCGAGCTGCGCAAGCTGGTCTCCGCCGAACTCGCCGCGGTGGCCAAGAAGTTCGGCACCCCGCGGCGCACGGTGCTGCTGGAGTCCGCGGGCGTGCCCGCGCCCGCCGCGTCGCTCCAGGTCGCGGACGACCCGTGCCGCGTGCTGCTGTCCTCGACGGGCCTGCTGGCGCGCACCGCCACCGGTGAGCCGCTGGAGGACCACGGCACCAAGCGCACCAAGCACGACGTGATCGTCTCGGCGGTGCTCACGACGCAGCGCGGCGAGGTGGGTGCGGTGACGTCTGCCGGACGGCTGCTGCGCCTGTCCGTGATCGAGCTCCCGCAGCTGCCGGACACGGCGTCCGACCCCAACCTCGCGGGGGGTGCGCCGGTCGCGGAGTTCCTGACGCTGGAGGCGGACGAGCAGGTCGTCTGCCTCACCACGCTGGAGGAGTCCTCGCCGGGCCTCGCGCTCGGCACCGCGCAGGGCGTGGTCAAGAGGGTGGTCCCCGACTATCCGTCCAACAAGGACGAGTTGGAGGTCTTCGCGCTCAGGGACGGGGACCGGATCGTGGGCGGCACGGAGCTGCGTACGGGCGAGGAGGACCTGGTCTTCATCACCTCCGACGCGCAGTTGCTGCGCTTCCCCGCCGCGCAGGTGCGGCCGCAGGGCCGGGCGGCAGGCGGTATGACCGGTATCAAGCTGGCGGAGGGTGCCGAGGTGATCTCGTTCACCGCGGTCGACCCGGCCGGGGACGCGGTGGTGTTCACGGTGGCCGGCTCGCAGGGCACGCTGGACGAGGCTCCGACGACGGCGAAGCTCACGCCGTTCGACCAGTACCCGCGCAAGGGGCGCGCCACCGGAGGTGTGCGCTGCCAGCGCTTCCTGAAGGGCGAGGACATGCTGGTCCTGGCCTGGGCCGGCGCAGCCCCGGCGCGCGCGGCGCAGAAGAACGGCGCACCGGCGCAGTTGCCGGAGCTCGACCCGCGCCGTGACGGCTCGGGCACGCCGCTGACGTCACCGGTCGCGGTCCTGGCGGGTCCCGCGAGCTAGAGCACCTGGTCGGGGGTGCCGGTCCCGTCCGGCTCCCCCGGCTCGTCCACCCCGTCCGGCTCAGTGGGCACGTAGCGCAGGACGCCCCACATGCTGCGCTCGTCGGGGCGGTCCTCGGGTCCCCTCAGCGCGCAGGCCTCGACCTCCTTGCGGAGCCACGCGGCGTCGATGCCGGAGCCGATGAGCACGAGCTGCGTCATGGGCGGCTCACCGGCCGGCCAGGGCTGCGGGGAGAAGCGCAGGAAGCGCCCGACCGCGTGGACGGCGTACCGGTTGCGCGGATCCGCCGCGCCGAAGTCGACGAAGCCCTTGATCCGGTACAGCCCGGCGGGCCTGGAGTCGAGGAACGCCATGAGCCGTCGCGGGTGCACCGGTGCGTCGAGGGCGACGGAGACACTGTCGTACGCGGCGTGCAGATGCCCCTCGTGCCCGTGGCCGTGCTCGCGGTCGTACGCCTCCGCGTACAGGTCCTCGAAGGAGAGCTGGCGGACCTTCTCCTCCTGTTCGGGCCGTACGGCAGGGTCCAGGAGCAGGGCGGGGTCGACCCGTCCGTACTGCGCGGAGACGACGGGTGTGGCCCCGGCGAGCTCGGCGAGCGTGTCCAGCAGCCGCTCCTGTCCGGCTTCGTCCACGCGGTCGGTCTTGTTGAGGACGACGAGGTCGGCGACGGCGAGGTGCCGGTCGAGCTCGGGATGCCGGGCCCTGGTGTCGTCGAACTCGGCGGCGTCGACGACCTCGACGAGCCCTCCGTACACGATCCGCGGATTGTCGCTGGCGAGAATCATCCGCACGAGCTCCTGCGGCTCGGCCAGCCCGGAGGCCTCGACGACGATGACGTCGATCCGCGCCGAGGGGCGGGTGAGCTTGTCCAGATAGTCGTCCAGCTCGCTCGCGTCGACGGCGCAGCACAGGCAGCCGTTGCCGAGGGAGATCGTGGAACCGACCTGACCGGCGACGGTCATGGCGTCGATCTCGATCGACCCGAAGTCGTTGACGACGACACCGATGCGATTGCCGCCGTTGCGGCGCAGCAGGTGGTTGAGCAGCGTGGTCTTTCCTGATCCGAGGAAGCCCGCGAGGACGACGACGGGGATCTGGGACCTGCTCGGGCTCACTGCTGCACCTCGGACGGTTGGACTGCTCCGGCGGCCCAGGATAAGGGCGCACGTGAAGTGAACGATTGTTAGCAGCGCGCACCGGGCACACATTCGACACGGTCCCGGAAGGAACGCCTCGGCGTTCCCTCCGTGCGCCGTCGTCTCCGCCTCCCCGCCGGTCAGAGCCGCTCGGCACTCTGGGAGTCAGCAGTCATGCAGTCGACGACCGCTCACCGGTGCGCTGCGCCCGCACTCCGCCCGGTCCGGTGTCCGGTCGCCTGTCTCGGGGGTTGACATGAGCACACAGGGAAATCGGCACCAGCGGGGGGTGGCGGCGGGTATCGCGCTGGTCATCGCCTCCGCGACCGGCGTGGTGGGACTGGTCGCCGCGCTCAGCCTCGCCATCAGTTCGACGATGGAGGCGCTCGCACCCGACACCGACGTCTCCGCCGCGAACGCCGTCTTCTCCGGCCTGGCCTTCGGCGCCGTCCTCGTCGCCCTGATCATCCAGCACGGCCAGCTCCGCCGGCAGAACTCCAGCCTCGCCACCCAGCTTCAGCACATGGAGGCCGCCAACGGCTACCAGCGGCGCGCCGACATCACGAGCCAGCACCGGCTCCAGTTCGAGCTGCTGTCCAAAGCGATGGACGATCCGGATCTCGCCGAGGTGCTCAACGCGTACGGTGACCACGTCCCGCCGGTGCGCCGGCGGCAGTATCTGTACGCCAACGCTCTCTACGGCAACCTGCTGCACGCCTACCGGATCGGCTCGACCAGCGAGCGGGACCTGAACGGTCATGTGAAGGTGATCTGCCGCAGCCCTCTCTTCCGCGAGTACTGGCGAGAGACCCGTCAGCATCGCGCCGAGCTGCCGTACGAGTCGGACGAGGCGAAACTGGGGCGGATGGTCGACCGGGTGATCGACGAACGCCCGGCGGGGTGACCGAGGAGCAAAGCCGTCGTTTCACCTGTGTGTAAACGGAGGCCGCAGTGGTCCGGTCGTGGCACACTGCGCCCCAGCCGTGTCACCCCTCTCCCACACACAAGGATCGGCGCCAGTGAAGATCGTTCGTAGGATCGGAGCGTCCCCTCGCGAGCGCGGAAGCCTGTCCGGGCAGACCTGCCCGGACATTTTCGAGCTCAGCGACGGCCGCTTCGCCGTGATCGGCACCGAGGCCACGGAAGACCTCGACAAGGAGCTTCCCGCCGACGCCGCCCGCGCGGACTACGAGCGCATCGTGATCATCAGTCGCGAAACGCTCATCAGAGCCAAGGCCGACATCCCCGACGCGTAACGGCCGGCGGGGACCGCACGTGCTCGGCACCGACCGGTGCCGAGCACGTCGTCGTTCCGGCCCCGTGAACCGCCTCGGCGTTCCTAGCCTGCCGAGGCCCCCGGGGCGCGGAGAGGCTCGTGCGGGAATCGCGTCGTGCGGAGGCGTCGTGTGCGGGCCGGGTGCCGAATCGTCCATTTCGAAAAGCGGGCCGCGCCGTTTACCGTTCGTAGGCATGAGCCCCGTACCGACCGCCCCCGCCCGGCGACGGCGGTTCGGCTGGCCGCAGCGGGTCTTCTCCCAGGTCCTGCTCATGCAGCTGGCCATCGCCACCGGCGTCACCGCGCTGGCCACCGGCCTTTTCCTCGCGCCGCTCAGCTCCCAGCTCGACGACCAGGCGATGCGGCGCGCCCTGGCCATCGCGCAGACCACCGCCTCCCCCGAGCTCGCCGACGAGGTGACCGGCACCCGCCCGTCCGCCGACGGCCCGGTGCAGAAGGAGGCCGAGCGGATCCGGGTCTCCACCGGCGCCGAGTACATCGTCGTCATGGACGACAACGGCGTGCGCTGGTCGCACACGTCACCCTCCGAGATCGGGCGCATCGTCTCGACCGACCCGAGCGAGGCTCTCGCCGGCCGCGAGGTGATGGAGATCGACAGCGGCACCCTGGGACGCTCCGCGCGAGGCAAGGTGCCGCTCAAGGACGACGAGGGCCGGATCGTCGGGGCCGTGTCGGTCGGCATCGAGTACGACAGCGTCCGCGCCAGGCTGCTCGCCGCCATCCCGGGACTCATCGCGTACGCGGGCGGTGCGCTGGCCGTCGGCGCGCTGGCGGCCTACCTGATCTCCCGCAGGCTCCAGCGACAGACCCACGACCTCGCCTTCTCCGACATCTCCGCCCTGCTCGCCGAACGCGAGGCCATGCTCCACGGCATCCGTGAAGGCGTCGTGGCCCTCGACCGGACCGGCAGGATCCGGCTGCTCAACGACGAGGCGCAGCGCCTGCTGGGGGTCGGCCCCGACGTCACCGGCCGGCCGCTGGACGAGGTGCTGGGCGAAGGCCGTACCACCGAGGTGCTCGCGGGCCGCGTCAGCGGCGAGGACCTGTTGACCGTACGGGGCAGCCGGGTACTGATCGCGAACCGGATGCCGACCGACGACGGAGGCGCCGTGGTCACTCTGCGCGACCGCACCGAGCTGGAACAGCTGGGCCGGGAACTCGACTCGACCCGAGGCCTGATCGACGCCCTGCGCGCCCAGGACCACGAGCACGCGAACCGGATGCACACCCTCCTCGGCCTGCTCGAACTGGAGATGCACGAGGAGGCCGTGGAGTTCGTCACCGAGGTCGTCGGCGTGCACCGGGCCACCGCGGAGCAGGTCACGGAGAAGATCCACGACCCGCTGCTGGCGGCGTTGCTCGTGGGCAAGGCGACCGTGGCGGCCGAGCGCGGGGTGTCACTGCGCATCGCGCCCGAGACGCTGCTGCCCGACCGGCTGGTCGATCCGCGCGGACTCGTGACCGTCGTCGGCAATCTCGTCGACAACGCGCTGGACGCGGCAGCGGGCACGCCGGACGCGACGGTCGAGGTGGAGCTGCACGCGGAGGACCGCACCGTCGTCCTGCGCATCGCGGACAGCGGGCCCGGGGTCCCGCCCGAGCGGCGTGAGCTGATCTTCACCGAGGGCTGGTCGACCAAGGAGCTGCCCGCGCACGGCAAGCGCGGGCTGGGGCTGGCGCTGGTGCGCAGGTTCGCCGAGCGGCAGGGCGGCGCGGCGGTGGTGAGCGAATCCGCCGCGGGCGGCGCCGAGTTCACCGTCGTCCTGCCGGAGGCACTGACCGAGCAGCCGCTCGCGGCCATGGGAGCGGCGGAGGTGCCGACGGCCGTCGCCGGGACGATGCGAGAGACACGATGATCGACGTACTGGTCGTGGACGACGACGTCCGGGTCGCGGAGATCAACGCGGCCTACGTCGCCAAGGTGCCGGGCTTCCGGGTCGCCGCCATCGCCCACTCGGCCGCCGAGGCACTGACCCGTATCGCCGAGACGCCCGTGGATCTGATCCTGCTCGACCACTATCTGCCGGACGAGAACGGCCTCGCCGTGGTCCGGGAGCTGCGTCGTCTCGGCCATCAGACCGATGTGATCATGGTGACGGCGGCCCGTGACGTGGCGACGGTCCAGGACGCCATGCGTCATGGCGCCCTCCAGTACCTGGTGAAGCCGTTCAACTTCGCCGGGCTGCGCACCAAGCTGGAGGCGTACGCGGCGCTGCGGCGCACCCTCGAGGGAGGCGGCGAGGCGGAGCAGGCGGAGGTGGACCGCATCTTCGGCACCCTGTCGGCGCGGTCGGTCGCGCCCGAACTGCCCAAGGGGCACTCACCGACGACGGCCGAAGTGGTGCGCCAGGTCCTGCTGGCCGCCGAGGGCCCGCTCTCGGCCCAGGAGATCGCGGAACGGGCGGGGATGAGCCGACAGACCGCACAGCGCTACCTGAAGCTGCTGGAACGGGCGGACCGCGTGCGGCTGAGCCTCAAGTACGGCGAGACGGGCCGTCCCGAACACCGCTACTCCTGGACGACCAGCGGCTGAACCTGCCCCCGGTGTGCGGTACGGGCAGGCTCGGACGCCACGTCACACCGCTTCGACCGGAGGCCGGTTGATCGACAGCTCGGCTGCCGGCGGGACCGCCGGCAGGCCGCACAGGCGGCCCGCTACGCGGCACCGGCCCCGGTCAGCGCCCGTACCTCGGTCTCGGCATGCCGGGCCAAGTCCGGCGGCTCCGACGACGTGACAGTGCCGATCCAGCCCGCGAGGAAGCCGAGCGGGATCGAGACGAGCCCTGGGTTCTCCAGCGGGAAGACGTGGAAGTCCATGCCCGGGAAGAGCGCCTGCGGGCTCCCGGACACCACCGGCGACAGCACCACGAGCAGCACCGAAGGGATGAGACCTCCGTAGACCGACCACACCGCCCCGCGGGTGGTGAACTTCCGCCAGAACAGCGAGTAGAGCAGGACGGGCAGGTTCGCGGACGCGGCGACCGCGAACGCCAGCCCCACCAGGAAGGCCACGTTCAGGTCGCGGGCCAGCAGTCCGAGCCCGATGGCGACGGCGCCGATCCCGACCGCCGCGATCCTGGCGACCGCCACCTCGCTGGACCCTCCGCCCTCGCGGTCGGCCGGGCGTCGCAGGGTTGCGTACAGGTCGTGCGCGACCGAGGCAGAGGACGCCAGCGTGATGCCCGCGACGACCGCGAGGATCGTCGCGAAGGCCACGGCGGCGACCACCGCGAAGAGCACGGTGCCCCCGGTCGAGCCCGCTCCCCCGCCGAGGTCGAGGGCGAGCAGCGGCACGGCGGTGTTCCCGGCGGCGCTCGACGCCCGTACCTCGTCCGCGCCCACCACGGCCGCGGCGCCGAAGCCGAGCACGATCGTCATCAGATAGAAGCTGCCGATGAGGCCGATGGCCCAGACGACCGAGTGGCGGGCGGCTCGCGCGGTCGGCACGGTGTAGAAGCGCGACAGGATGTGCGGCAGTCCTGCCGTGCCCAGCACCAGTGCCAGGCCGAGGCTGATGAAGTCGAGACGCGCGGTCCAGTCGCCCCCGTACCGGAGCCCGGGTGAGAGGAACTCCTTGCCGTGTCCGCTGCGCTCGGCAGCGGAGTCGAGCAACTGGCCGATGTCACCGCCGAACCGCATCAGTACGAGCACGGTCATCGCGATCGCGCCCGCCATCAGCAGCACGGCCTTCACGATCTGGATCCAGGTGGTGGCTCGCATCCCTCCCATCGACACATAGATCACCATCAGGGCGCCCACGCCGACGACAGTCCACGAGCGCGCGGCTTCGCTCGTCCCGCCCAGCAGCAGCGCGACGAGGGACCCGGCTCCCACCATCTGCGCCACCAGATAGAGAACGGACACGGTGATCGAGGAAGTTCCCGACGCGATGCGCACGCGTCGCTCCTTCATCCGGGAGGCGACCACATCGGCGAGAGTGAACCGGCCGCAGTTGCGCACCAGTTCCGCCACGAGGAAGAGAACGACGAGCCAGGCGACCAGGAACCCGACGGAGTAGAGCATTCCGTCGTAGCCGAACAGGGCGATGAGTCCGGAGATGCCGAGGAAGGAAGCGGCCGACATGTAGTCGCCCGCGATGGCGAAACCGTTCTCCATCGGGGAGAAGAGCCGCCCGCCCGCGTAGAACTCCTCGGCCGACCCGTGCCTGTGGCGGCTCACCCATGTCGTGATGCCGAGGGTGACGGCGACGAACGCGCTGAACAGCAGCAGCGCCAGTGCCTGGTGGTCGCCGCTCAACGCCCGGCCCCCCGGGTCATCTCCTGGGTGTCCCACCGCAGTTCGAGCGCCGCACCGTCGCGCCGCCGACAGGCATGGCGGGCATACGCCCAAGTCAGCAGAAACGTGGTGAGGAACTGGCCGAGTCCTGCCACCATCGCCACGTTGACCGCGCCCGCGACCGGGCGGGCCATGAGATCCGGAGCGGTGGTCGCGGCCACCACGTAGGCGAGGTACCACAGGAGGAAGGCGAGGGAGGCAGGCACGACGAACCGCCGGTAGCGGCGGCGTACTTCCTGGAAAGCGGCGCTGCGCTGCACCTCCAGATAGATCTCGGCAGCGCTCGGACCGGTCTCGCCCTGCTGCGCGGACACCGGCGGGGTCACGGGGACCCGCCCACCGGTGCCGTCCACATCGCCCCAGCCGGAGGCCGGCGTGTCGTACCACGGGTCCTCGACCCGAACCGCCGACGCGCCTTGCCCTTCCTTCTCGTCCACGCTCAACTCTCCTTGTCAGCGAACCTTTTCGGCCCGCATGCACAAGAATGGACAAAGCGAGAAGATCTCGGACTCTTCTCCCAGGGCTCTTCACTCCATCAGGTGATGCCCGTCCCCGGTGGCTGAGCGAGCCCTTCCCGATAGGCGTACCGCACCGCCTGCGCGCGGTCGTGCAGACCGGCCTTCGCGAAGAGATTGTTGATGTGCGTCTTCACCGTCGCCGTGGAGATGCCGAGCCGACCCGCGATGTCCGCGTTCGCCAGGCCTTCGGCGATCAGGGTGAGCACCTCGCCCTCACGGGTCGTCAGACCGTCGGGCAGGCGGGGCGCGGCCGCCGGTGGCTCGGCAGTGACCATGTTCCAGCAGCCGCTGCTGCACGACCGGTGAGAGGCCCGCTCCGCCCGCCATGACGTCCTGGACGGCCCGGACGATCTCGTCCCCGTCCGCGTCCTTCGTGAGATAGCCGCGCGCCCCTGCCCGCAGTGCCGGGAAGAGCGAGTCGTCGTCCGCGTAGGTGGTGAGCACGACGACCTGTGTCGCGGCGTGCTCGGCGCGGATCCGGCGGGTCGCCTCCACGCCGTCGCAGCGCGGCATCCTCAGGTCCATCAGCACGATGTCGGGGGCCAGTTCGGCGACGAGCCGGACCGCTTCCTCCCCGTCCCTGGCCGAGCCGACGACCTCGATGCCGGGCAGCAGCCCCAGCAGCATCACGATGCCCTCGCGCACCACGGCCTGGTCGTCGGCGACGACCACTCTGGCGATCCGCCCGCTCATACCGGCACTCGCAGCCGCACCACGAACCCCTCCCCCTCCGGTCCCGCGTCCAGGGTGCCGCCGGCCAGTTCGGCCCGCTCGCGCATCCCCAGCAGACCGTATCCGGCGCCTGATGCCATGAGGTCACCGGTCTTCTGCCGCGCCCCGAAGTCGCGCACCTCCAGGGCGATTTCCCCCTCCAGATAGGCCAGCACGATGCGCACATCGGCTCCGTGCGCGTGCTTGCGCACATTGGTCAGGGCTTCCTGGGCGACTCTCCGTACGGCCTGCGACGCCTCGGCGGGAAGCTGCCGCCGCTCCCCCGTGACCTCGGTCCGTACCCCGTCGGCGGCTGCCAGCTCGCGCAGGTAGTCCTCCACCGGCGCCATCTCGCCCCGCAGCGCCGACAGCGCCTGCCGGGTCTCTGCCAGCCCCTCACGGGCCATGGCGCGCGCCGCGACCACCCGCTCAAGGATCTTGTCCCGGAAGGGGCCCTCGGGGCCTCGCTCGATCTGCAGCCTGGCCGCCTCCAGGTGCACGAGCTGCGCGGAGAGGCTGTGCGCGAGCACGTCGTGGATCTCCCGGGCGATACGGGCCCGCTCGGCGAGGGCCGCCGACGTCGCTTCCGCCTCGCGAGCCGCCCGTTCCTGCGCGAGAAGCCGGTACCCGGTGCCCTTGGCGTGGGCGTCGAGCCGCAGGGAGTAACCGGCGAGCACCACCGCCGCGGTGGTGACCCATGCGCCCCACCGGCTGTCGTCGGTGAGGGCGAACCCGACGAACTGCACGGCGACCGTGCCCAGCGCCGCGGCGAGCGGCATACGCGCCATGGCCATGACGCAGCAACTGATCCACAGCACCACCGCGGGAACGTCGGCACCGGCGGCGTAGGCTCCGGCCCCCACCGCGCACAGGACTGCCAGCAGCCCCAGCGAGGCAAGCAGCCGGTTGGCCAGCGTCGTCAGGTGGAAGCGCATGACGGCCGCTGCGCAGCCGGCGAGCCCGAGCGGCGGCAGCACAGCGCTCCAGCCGTGGAATGCACCGGATGCGTAGGAGCTGTACACGGCCCAGCCGGCCAGGCCGAGGAGCATGGCCATGTCCAGCGCGATACGCGCCTTCGGGATCCCGATCCGGGACAGCGCCTCGCGCGTCGGCCACTCGGTCCATCTGCTGCCGGGCACCCATGTCCTCCTCCGTCCGCGCCGATGCTACGGAGGCGATGGCCCGCGCCGGATCGGGCCGGGGGAGGAAGCGGGGGTGGAGCCCGGCTCCACCCCCGGGTGGGCGTCAGGCGTCGATGCGGGAGCGGTCGAGGGTGGCCGCCGAGCTGGTGATGAACTCCTTGCGGGGCGCGACCTCGTTGCCCATCAGCAGGTCGAAGACCTGCTCGGATGCCTCGAGGTCGCCGATGTTGATCCGGCGCAGGGTCCGGTGACGCGGGTCCATCGTGGTCTCCGCGAGCTGGTCCGCGTCCATCTCTCCGAGGCCCTTGTAGCGCTGGATGGAGTCCTTGAAGCGGACGCCCTTGCGCTGGAACTCGAGCAGCGTCTGCCGCAGCTCGTTGTCCGAGTACGTGTAGACGTACTTGTCCTGGCCCTTCTTCGGCTGGATCAGCTCGATCCGGTGCAGCGGCGGAACAGCGGCGAACACCCGGCCGGCCTCCACCATCGGCCGCATGTACCGCTGGAAGAGGGTGAGCAGCAGGGTCCGGATGTGGGAACCGTCGACATCGGCGTCCGTCATCATGATGACCTTGCCGTAGCGCGCCGCGTCGATGTCGAAGGTGCGGCCGGAGCCCGCCCCTATGACCTGGATGATCGCGCCGCACTCGGCGTTCTTCAGCATGTCCGAGACGGACGACTTCTGAACGTTGAGGATCTTGCCGCGGATCGGCAGGAGCGCCTGGAACTCGCTGTTGCGTGCCAGCTTGGCCGTGCCGAGCGCGGAGTCTCCCTCGACGATGAAGAGCTCGCTGCGCTCCACGTCGTCACTGCGGCAGTCGGCGAGCTTGGCGGGCAGCGACGAGGACTCCAGGGCCGTCTTGCGGCGCTGCGCCTCCTTGTGCTGGCGGGCCGCGATGCGCGTACGGGCGGCGGCGACGGCCTTCTCCAGGACGGCGCGGGCCTGGGCCTTCGCGTCCCGCTTGGTGGAGGTCAGGAAGGCCTTGAGCTCCTTGGCGACCACGTTCGCGACGATCCGGTTGGCGGCCGAGGTGCCGAGGACCTCCTTGGTCTGGCCCTCGAACTGGGGCTCGGCGAGCCGGACGGTCACGACCGCTGTGAGGCCCTCCAGGGCGTCGTCCTTGACGATGTCGTCCTCGGCGACGCGCAGCAGCTTGGTGGAGCGCAGGACCTCGTTGACCGTCCTGGTCACCGAGCGCTCGAAGCCGGTGACATGGGTGCCACCCTTGGGGGTGGCGATGATGTTGACGAACGACCTGACCGTGGTGTCGTAGCCCGTGCCCCAGCGCAGGGCGACGTCGACGCCGAGCTCGCGGGTGACCTCGGTCGGGGTCATGTGGCCGCGGTCGTCGAGGACGGGGACGGTCTCCTTGAAGGTGCCCTGGCCGCTCAGCCGCAGCACGTCGCAGACCGCCTTGTCCTGCGCCAGATACTCGCAGAACTCGCTGATCCCGCCGTCGAAGCGGAACGTCTCCACGCTCTTGCCTTCGCCGTCGCCGCCCGCCGGGCCGCGCTCGTCGTGCACGACGATGGTGAGCCCGGGGACCAGGAAGGCGGTCTGCCGGGCGCGCTGGTGGAGCGTCTCCAGGGAGAGCCTGGCGTCCTTGAGGAAGATCTGGCGGTCCGCCCAGTACCGCACGCGGGTGCCGGTGCGGGCCTTCGGCACGCGCTTGCCCTTCAGGAGCCCGTTGGCCGGGTCGAAGGGGGCGTCGGGGCCCGACTCGGTGAAGATGCCGGGCACGCCGCGCCGGAAGCTGATCATGTGGGTGGCGCCGCCGCGGTCCACCTCGACGTCGAGACGCGCGGAGAGCGCGTTCACCACAGAGGCGCCGACGCCGTGCAGACCGCCGGAGGCCGCGTAGGACCCGCCGCCGAACTTGCCGCCGGCGTGCAGCTTGGTCATCACGACCTCGACGCCCGACAGGCCGGTCTTGGGCTCGACGTCGACCGGGATGCCGCGGCCGTTGTCCCGGACCTCGACGGACCCGTCCTCGTGAAGGATGACCTCGATGTGGTCGCAGTGGCCACCGAGGGCCTCGTCCACGGAGTTGTCGATGATCTCCCACAGGCAGTGCATCAGGCCACGGCTGTCGGTGGACCCGATGTACATGCCGGGCCGCTTGCGGACCGCTTCGAGGCCCTCCAGGACGAGCAGGTGCCGCGCGGTGTAGTTGGAACCGTCACGGTCTGCGGTCAGCAGCGCTGTGGACGGCACGGACGTTTCGGCGGTCACGCGGTTCGCTCCTCGCTGAATTTCAGATGTGGCCAAGTGGGGTAAAGGCCGGGGCGTCGGTCGCCGCCCAGAGCCTACCGAGGCCTGGTAGAGCCGATGTAACGCCACCCTCTTGATTTCTCATGCTAGTCCAGCATCGCATACGTGTTCGATCCCTCGATGGGGTGACGTGCACATCACGTTCCCTTCCAGGCATGAACCATTTAGGCTCCGGGCACGTCCTCATGAACAACCGGCAACCCAGCCGGGAGGGCCAAACGAGACAAGCAACGCGAAATCCGTAGAGCGAAGCAATACGGCTCATTCGCCGCCAACCGGCAGCAGACAGCCGCCTCGGAAAAAAATTCGAGGGAAAGCCCCGAGCGGGAACGTTTTCGGGCTGGTTGGATGTTGCACCTGGTACGACAGCTCGTCGAGCTAGAGAAGAGGCGACGTGACTACTGTTCTGACCCCCGCGAGCCCGCTGACGGCCGCTGACCGCTGCGACCGCTGCGGCGCTCAGGCGTATCTGCGCGTCGTCCTGATCAGCGGCGGTGAACTGCTCTTCTGCGCCCACCACGGACGCAAGTTCGAGCCGGAACTCAAGAAGATCGCCGCGGAGATACAGGATGAGACGGACCGACTGACGGCCGTTCCGGCCGGAGCCGGCGAAGAGGACCACTGAGACCTCGCATCCACGACGAGCCATGAGCCGGTCGAGGACCGGCGTCGGGCGGCTGCCCCCTGGACACAGGGAGCAGCCGCCCGCTCTCATACAGGGACCGCGGGGATGAACGCGGCAGCGGTCAGTGGCCGACCAGGACGTTCCCCCCGGTGATCAAGGGGGCGACGGTCGACACCCGGGTGTAGACCCCAGGTGCTTCGGGTCGGCCGCAGCCACTGCCCCATGAGACGAGGCCGATGAGCCGCCCGCGTGCGATCAGCGGGCCCCCGCTGTCCCCCTGGCAGGCGTCCCGCCCGCCCTGCGGAGCCCCGGCGCAGAGCATGGTGGTCTTCATGTACCGGCTGCCCAGTCTGCCCGGGTACGCCCGCTCACAGGTCGCGTCCGGCAGGACCGAGACACGCGCCGCACGCAGCGTGGGCGCGTAGCCGCCCCCGCCCGTGGTGTCGCCCCAGCCGTAGACGGTGGCCTCGGTGCCGGGCGCGTACACGTCCTCGCCCGCCTTCGCGACCGGGAGCACATTGGTACCCGGCAGGGCCTCCGAGAGCGTCAGGACCGCCATGTCGGCCGTGTTCGTGGCGGGGTCGTACGCCGACGAGACCTGGCTCGAGCGGACGGCGATCTCCCGTCCGCCCTGCCCGTCCAGCGCGGACCGGCCGGCGATGACGCGCAGATCCCGTACGGCGCTCACGTCCTTGCCCAGCACGGCCCGGCTGAGGCAGTGAGCGGCGGTCATCACCTTCGTGGGCGCCACGACGACGCCCCCGCAGAACTGCCCGGCCCGCGTTGGGCCGAACCGGTCACGGCTGGACAGGGCGACGACCCAGGGACTCTCTTCGGCCTTCACCTCGAAGCCGCCGACGACCACCCGGTCGGCGGCTGCGGGCGATGGCATCGCCAGTGGCGCCAGGACTGCGGCGGCGATGAGGGCCGGAACCCCGGCCAGTCCTCGGGCTGTGGGACGACGCATACGGCCTCCTGACTCTGCGTGAATGGTGTGCACCCAGAGTGGTGCAGGGTGCCCCCGACCGCACCCGCGAGAGAACCTGGACACGACAATGGGCCCGGTCCCCATGGGGGACCGGGCCCTTTCGCGGCATTGGCCGCAGGCGCGCCGACAACCTAGTCGAGGTAGTCCCGCAGCACCTGGGAACGCGACGGGTGACGCAGCTTCGACATCGTCTTGGACTCGATCTGACGGATGCGCTCACGCGTCACGCCGTAGACCTTGCCGATCTCGTCGAGGGTCTTCGGCTGACCGTCGGTGAGACCGAAGCGCATCGAGACGACGCCCGCCTCACGCTCGGACAGCGTGTCCAGGACCGAGTGCAGCTGCTCCTGGAGGAGCGTGAAGCTGACCGCGTCGGCCGGCACGACCGCCTCGGAGTCCTCGATGAGGTCACCGAACTCGCTGTCGCCGTCCTCGCCGAGCGGCGTGTGCAGCGAGATGGGCTCGCGGCCGTACTTCTGGACCTCGATGACCTTCTCGGGGGTCATGTCGAGCTCCTTGGCCAGCTCCTCCGGGGTGGGCTCGCGGCCCAGGTCCTGGAGCATCTGGCGCTGCACCCGCGCGAGCTTGTTGATGACCTCGACCATGTGCACCGGGATACGGATGGTGCGGGCCTGGTCGGCCATGGCGCGGGTGATCGCCTGACGGATCCACCAGGTGGCGTACGTGGAGAACTTGTAGCCCTTGGTGTAGTCGAACTTCTCGACGGCACGGATCAGACCGAGGTTGCCCTCCTGGATCAGGTCCAGGAAGAGCATGCCGCGGCCGGTGTAGCGCTTGGCCAATGAGACGACCAGTCGGAGGTTGGCCTCCAGCAGGTGGTTCTTGGCGCGGCGGCCGTCCTCGGCGATGATCTCCAGCTCGCGCTTGAGCTTGGGGGCGAGCTTGTCCGAGTTCGCCAGCTTGTCCTCGGCGAACAGGCCCGCCTCGATGCGCTTGGCGAGCTCGACCTCCTGCTCGGCGTTGAGGAGCGGGACCTTGCCGATCTGCTTGAGGTAGTCCTTGACCGGGTCGGCGGTGGCACCGGCGACGGCGACCTGCTGTGCGGGCGCGTCGTCCTCGTCGTCGTCGGAGAGGACAAAGCCCTTGCTCTCGCCTTCGGGCTCCTCTTCGTCGCCCTTGGCGCCGGGCTGGACCTCGTCGAGCAGCTCTTCGCCCTCGACGATCTCGTCGTCCTTCTTGCCCGCGGTCTTCTTCGCCGCGGTCTTCTTGGCGACCGTCTTCTTCGCCGCGGTCTTCTTGGTCGCCGCCTTCTTGGCGGCGGTCTTCTTTGCGGGCGCGGCGGCCGCCGACTCGTCCGCCGTGACGTCGACGGTCTCGGGCGACGACGCCGCGGTGGCGTCGACGGTCTTCGCCGGAGCCGTCTTGGCGGCGACGGTCTTGGTGGCGGTGCGCTTTGCCGGGCTCTTCGCTGCGACGCTCTTGCGGGCGCGCTTCGGCGACTCCGCTGCACTGACCATCAGCGTCACACCCTCTTCCTCGAGGATCTGGTTGAGGCTGCGCAGAACATTCTTCCACTGGGTTGGCGGAATCTGGTCAGCCTCGAAGGCCCGACGCACGTCATCGCCGGCGATCTGCCCATCAGCCTTTCCCCGCTCGATGAGCGCCATCACAGACTCGGACTCGGCGATCTCCGGCGGGAGCGTACGGGATGTGCTGGCCGACACGAACAACCTCTCGGAACGATGGAAAACGGCTTCCGGCCCCACCCATGATCGGGCCGGAGCCGACGACCACCGGGCTGCGGATGTACCGGTGGCGCGGGCGGAACCTCGGAGCTGTCACAGCGCCGTCCCCGGCAGCTGTATTCCCTCCTCGGCTGTCACCTCTTAAGTCATCGCACGGCTTCGAGGAGCGTTACGCCCAATCCGCGTGGCCCGAGTCACACCGCATATGCCATGAAACGGCCAGATGGGGGCGTTCGCCGCACAGCGTGTCGCCGGATCCCGGCGGAATCCGGCGACACGCTGTGCGTACGCCTCCGCACTCCCGACCGCCCTGGCGGTCAGTGCTCGCGCGGGGCGGGGACCACTCGTTCCGCTTCCGGGTGAACCGTGAGCAGTTGCCGCATGGCCGATTCGGCGGCCTGCGAGTCGCCTGAGGCGAGCGCTTCGGCGATACGGGCGTGTTGGGCCACGGCGGCTTCGTTCGGGCGGTCACAGCCCGTGACCGGCCCGCCGGACACCTGGAGTGCGGCGGACACGATCCCCGACAGGTGCTCCAGCATGCGGTTGCCGGCGAGCTGGATGAGCAGGGAGTGGAACTCGGCATCCGCCCGCGAAAAGGTGAGCCCGTCACCCTGGGCCAGGGCGTGCCCCATGATCTCGACCATGTCGGCCAGCCGCTGCTGGGCGTCGTCACGGCCGTGCCCGGCGGCGAGGCGGGCGGCGAGCGGCTCGATGGTCCAGCGCAGCTCGTTCAGCTCCCGGCGCTGGTCGTCGCGCTGGGGGCCGAAGGCGCGCCACTCGATGATGTCGGGGTCGAGCAGATTCCAGTCGCTCACGGGGCGTACGCGAGTGCCGACATTGGGGCGGGCACTGACCAGACCCTTGGCCTCGAGGACGCGCAGGGACTCGCGGACGACGGTGCGGGAGACCTCGAAACGCTGGCCGATCTCCTCGGGGACGAGCGGACGATCGGCACCGAGGTCGCCGGCGACGATCATCTGGCCGAGCTGCTGGACGAGTTGACCGTGCAGACCTCGGCCGCGGCTGCCTGCCGCGCGGCGGGCGACCCGGCCCAGCTCCGCGTCCGCGCCTTCCCAGGAGGGGGGGCCGACGCGGTCGACGCCCGGCGACTCCGCGTAGGGATATCGGTCGAGTTCGCCCGGGCCTGCGAGGCCGGTCTCGGAGGGGCGGGCGGCGGTCATCATGGTGTGCGCAAGGGTACTCACGCATCCTTTGTCGGCTCCGCTTCCGGGCCCCTTGAGGTCTTTGGTGAAAAGCACACGAAAGGGTGATCGGCGCTCACGCCGCAATTGACGCCTTATCGTAAGGAATCGGGCAGTCCCAAGGGAGTTGCGGGCAGTTGGCGACCGAGCGATCGGCCTTGATCACCAAGACGCACTGCGTCGAACCGCCATGAACAGATACGCGCAGATCAGGGCCGACAACGACAACGCCAGTGCCGCTCCGACAGGTTGTCCGATCACCTGAAGGGCCGCTGCCGACCACCACTCCGCCTCGCGAGGCAGCCGCAGCCAGGCCAGGTCGGGGAACCTGCCGGAAAGTCCGGCGATCGAACGGGCGGGCGGAGCCGGCAACGCGTGCTCGACGAGCGGCGCGATCAGCACCGGTACCGCGAGAACGGCCGCGACGTCGGCGGCTGTGACGCGGAAGAGGCCCGCGGCGAGCAGCCCGGCCCAGGCGCAGCCCACGCACAGACCCACCCAACGCGCCCTGAGGGGCGGCAGTTTCGCGGGCTCGGCTCCCAAGTCGGCCCCGTAGACGAGACGCAGGGCCTGCATGTCGGGTGCCGCCACTACCGTCGCAATCACCAGGGCAGCGGCCGCGGTCACCGCGAGCTTCGCCAACGTCAGTCCCGCCCGCGGGGACCCGGTGCCCCGGAGCGCGGCCAGAGCGGGGTAGCGGAACTCCTCGCCGTGGCACGGCCGGCCGGGGGCGCGGCCGCCTCGTCGTCCGGACGCGTTGCCCGTGAGCCGGTGGTGCGGGCGGCGGGCGGGGCCGGCGAGGGCGGGCCGCAGTCGCCCACCTCCTCGGCGAGCCGGTGCACGAGCACGCCGTGCCGGTAGGCCGTCTCGCCGATCTCGGCACAGCCGCTGCTTTGGGGGACAGCGCACTGCCGCCCTCCGACACCACCTCCACCGAACGCCGAGCGGCCGTGCCTCACGGCTGACCGCATCCGAGAGCCGTGCCGCGTGCGGTGTCGCGGTGTGCGGACGGCGACCCGCGACCGGAGGCGCGTGCGGGTGCGGGTGCGGGTGCGGGAAAAGTCACCCACGTCCTGGTCCGCGACCAGGCGGCCGGCGTCGATGGTGACGACCCGGTCGGCGACATTTCAGACGTCCGGCGCAGCCGCCGCGCTCAGGGTGTCAGGCTGCCGCGTCGCCGACGGCGTCCAGGTCAGACCTCGGGGCGCAGCATGGGCGGGTTGAGCAGAGTGGCCCCGCCGGCCCGGAACAGTTGGGCGGGGCGGCCTCCCTGCCGGGTCGTCGTGCCGCCCGCAGGCACCAGGAAGCCCGGCGTTCCGGTCACCTTGCGGTGGAAGTTACGCGGGTCGAGGGCGACACCCCACACCGCCTCGTACACCCGGCGCAGCTCCCCGACCGTGAACTCCGGCGGGCAGAAGGCCGTGGCCAGCGAGGAATACTCGATCTTGGAACGGGCGCGCTCCACACCGTCCGCCAGGATCAGCGCGTGATCGAAGGCGAGGGGGCCCTGATGCTCGTCCTCGCGCGCGAAGCCGTTCTCCTGGCCGAGCAGGTCCTCCACGGGGGCCCAGCGGGCGCTGTTCGCGTCGCCGCCGGCGCGGGGAGCCGGCAGGTCGGGTGCGAGAACGAGGTGCGCGACGCTGACCACGCGCATCCGCGGGTCGCGCTTGGGGTCTCCGTAGGTGGCGAGCTGCTCCAGGTGGGCCCCGTTGGCCGGCGCCGGGGAGGCGGGGTCATGGGCGCACAGCCCTGTCTCCTCGGAGAGCTCACGCGCCGCCGCGGCCGCCAGGTCCTCGTCCACCCGTACGAATCCTCCGGGCAGCGCCCATCGCCCCTGGAACGGCGGCTCACCTCGACGCACGACCAGCGCGCACAGGGCGTGGCGACGCACGGTGAGCACGACCAGGTCGACGGTGACGGCAAAGGGCGGAAAGGCCGACGGGTCGTAGGGAGACATGCCGCGATCATAGTCGTCTGCCTGACGATAAACACACCCTTCCTGACGTGCGCCACCGGTTTCTTCGCCCCCGTCCCTGGTGGTTGCCCAAGGCCGGTCACACCGCCGACCGAAGATCCTGCGCGGCCTCCTCGACCACGCCGAGACCGCGTGTTGACGCGGACGGCGAACGGTGCGCCCGCCACGCTCGGACTGGAGATACGCAGCGCTCCGAGCGTCACGCTCCGCATCGGCGCAGCGCGACGGTCCCTCTTGGTGCATCGGGCCGGATCCCGGCCGGGAGGGGCGGGAGATACCGGGAGCTCGGCGCCCTGGTGTGCCGGACGCCCTCGTTCACGGCGTCATCGCCCGCTCCTGCTGCCGCGCTGCCCGCTACGCCTACCGACGCGCACCCGGGCACCTTCGGAGTGGGGGCGGTGACGGGAGACAGCACCCGGCCCACGGGCGGCACGGGCGGCACGGGCGGCAGAACGAACCTGGGCGCGGCGCCGACGGTGACTGGGCCACTCCTGGCCGGCGGCCGCCGCCCCCGTCAGGCGATCGGCCGATGACTGCTCGTCGCAGACGTCCCGCCGATCAGCGGCTGGACGGTCTCCATCTGCTACGGCGACTGCCGCCGAAGCACCGCTCTTCGTCGGCCAGTCCTGTTCCTGACGCAAACAGTGCCGCAACGTCTCGGGGGCGAGACCCTCGTTGCAGGCCTGGTGGAGCAGGCGCGCGAAGACGTACTCGGGGTCTGCGCGGAGCGCGAGGCCGAGGGCGACCCTGGCCGCGGGCTCGTCACCGAGGGACCACGACACCCACCCGGCGAGAGTCAGAGGCGCGGCGGCATGGCTGTCGTAGCTTCCGACGCACCGCCGGGACAGAGCGCGCCACAGCCGAAGCGCGGGAGCGGCGTCTGGGCCCTCCATCCACTGAGCCGCGCGGTCCCGGGTCCGGCGGTCCTGAAGGCCGAGGATCAGCTCGGCCGCCTCTTGGTGGGAGATGAGCCGGTCGTCCACCGCGTCGGCCTCGCCCGAGGCGTCAGCCTGCGGCGTCCGGGGAGTCTGTGCCAGCCGGTCCAGCACGCGCCGGGCCAGCTCCAGGGTGTCCGCTGCCAGGCCCCGCCGGCCCTGCTCGTCCAGAATCCGGGGCACGAGGGCTGTGCCGGCCTGGTCCAGGGCCCGCTGCTGCTCCGCTGCCTCCCCGTCGGTCCAGGGCATCAGCCGATCCTCCATCTCCCGCAGACTGCCCCGCACTTGGATGCCTGCGTAAGCGGCGGCCGCAGCCATCACCGAGGTGCCGGGGAGTGCGAGCGGCGTCCCGTCGGGCGGGCAACAGCGCGCGTCGGGACAGCAATAGGACCAGAAGCGGCCGTCGGAGATGCACAGCGCCTCGTACACGGGGACGTCGAGTGCCCCGCAGGCGGTGCGCAGCCGCTGGGCGAGCGGGCGGAGCCGCTCCATCACTCGCAGTCCGCTCTCGTCGTGGGCCGGTTCCTGGCAGAGGAAGACGACGATCCCGTCGGGGCGGGGCCCGCGGCGCTCGCTGCCGTGGATCAGACACTCGGCGAGCTGCTGCGCCACCGGCTCCCATTCGCGGGCCGAGCGGGGAATGCCGAGCCTGAGCCGGCCACCGAACCGTCCCCGCCCTCCGTGCAGGGCGACCAGCACGATCGAGTCGCTCGGGTGGAAGCCCATCATGTACGGGAGGGCATCAGCCAGTTCGGCCGGGCTGCGCAGGGTGATCTGCTGGTCGTCGGCGGATCCGGCGGCGAAGTCGTGGTGCTTGTTCATGACACGAAGGTCTCGCGGACGGGCGACCGGCCGCGACCCCTGTGGATAACGTTATCCACAGGCTGCCGGGCTCGTTCGCGCTTTGTCGGTGCCATCGGGTTGCATGGGGGCATGACCAACGCAGACCGTGCGGAGCTCAGGGCCGCCGCCGATGCCGTACTTGCACGACTCGTCAGTGACCCCTCGGGCTCCGCTCGCCTGCGCGAGGAACAGTGGCGGGCGATCGAGGCGCTCGTTGCCGACAAGCGCCGGGCCCTGGTCGTCCAGCGCACCGGCTGGGGCAAGTCCGCGGTCTACTTCGTCGCCACGTCGCTGCTCAGGGCGGCCGGGAGCGGACCCACCGTGATCGTCTCACCGCTGCTGGCGCTCATGCGCAACCAGGTCGAGGCCGCGGCCCGGGCAGGCATCCGGGCCCGCACGATCAATTCCTCGAACACGGAGGAGTGGGAGTCCGTCCAGGCCGAGATCGCTGCGGGCGAGGTGGACGTGCTGCTGGTGAGTCCTGAGCGGCTGAACAATCCGGACTTCCGTGATCAGGTCCTGCCCCGGCTCGCGGCGGCGACCGGTCTGCTGGTGGTGGACGAGGCGCACTGCATCTCCGACTGGGGCCACGACTTCCGGCCGGACTACCGCCGGCTGCGCACGATGCTCGCGGACCTGCCGACGGGTGTTCCGGTGCTCGCGACGACCGCCACGGCCAATGCCCGCGTGACGGCGGATGTCGCCGAGCAGTTGGGCACCGGCGCGGGCACGGACGCGCTGGTGCTGCGGGGCCCTCTCGACCGGGAGAGCCTCAGCCTGAGCGTGCTGCAGCTTCCCGACGCCGCCCACCGTCTCGGCTGGCTCGCCGATCATCTCGGTGAGCTGCCAGGATCCGGGATCCTCTACACGCTGACGGTGGCGGCGGCCGAGGAAGTGACGGCGTATCTGCGCCAGTGCGGTCACACCGTGGCCTCCTACACCGGCCGCACGGAGAACGCCGATCGGCAGCAGGCCGAGGACGACCTCCTCACCAACCGCGTGAAGGCACTTGTCGCGACGTCGGCGCTGGGTATGGGCTTCGACAAGCCCGACCTCGGGTTCGTCGTGCACCTGGGTTCCCCCTCCTCCCCCATCGCCTACTACCAGCAGGTGGGCCGGGCAGGGCGGGGGGTGGACCACGCAGAGGTGCTGCTGCTGCCCGGCAAGGAGGACGACGCGATCTGGCAGTACTTCGCCTCGGTCGCGTTCCCGCCCGAGGAGTTGGTACGGCGGACGCTGGATGTGCTCGCCCGGGCCGACCGGCCGCTCTCGCTGCCCGCCCTGGAACCGCTGGTCGAGCTCCGGCGCACGCGGCTGGAGACGATGCTGAAGGTGCTGGACGTGGACGGGGCCGTGCGTCGGGTCAAGGGCGGCTGGACGACGACCGGTCAGCCGTGGTCCTACGATGCGGAGAGGTACGCCTGGGTGGCCCGGCAGCGTGAGGCCGAGCAGCAGGCGATGCGGGACTACGTCCGTTCCACCGGCTGCCGGATGGAGTTCCTGAGGACGACGCTGGACGACGAGGAAGCCTCACGGTGCGGCCGCTGCGACAACTGCTCCGGCGCGCGGTTCAGCGACAAGGTGTCCGCGGCAGCGCTGGACACGGCGCGTGGGGAGCTGGGCCGGCCCGGCGTCGACCTGGAGCCGCGGAAGATGTGGCCCACGGGTCTGGCGGCTGTGGGCGTGAGCCTCAAGGGCCGTATCCCCGAAGGCGAACAGGCCTTCACGGGACGGGCGCTCGGGCGCCTCTCGGACATCGGCTGGGGCAATCGCCTGCGTCCCATGGTCTCGCCTCAGGCGCCGGACTCTCCGGTCCCCGACGACATGGTCGGCGCGGTGGTGACCGTGCTCGCCGACTGGGCCAAGGGGCCGGGCGGCTGGGCTTCCGGTGCCGACGACGCGCCTGCGCGGCCGGCGGGGGTCGTGACCGTCGCCTCCCGTTCACGGCCCAGGCTGATCGGCTCGCTCGGCAGCCGCATCGCCGAGGTCGGACGGATGCCCCTGCTCGGTTCCGTCGAGTACGCGCCGGAAGCTCTGGAGTCGCGCTTCTCCCGTACGAACAGTGCCCAGAGGGTCCGCGCCCTGCATGAGGCGTTCGTGGTGCCACCGGAGCTCGCGCAGGCCGTGTCAGGCGTCGACGGCCCCGTGCTGCTGATCGACGACTACTCGGACAGCGGCTGGACTCTGGCGGTGGCCACGCGACTGTTGCGCCGTGCGGGAGCAAAAGGCGTGTTTCCGCTGGTCCTTGCCGTTCAGTCCTGACGCTGCCGGGGCAGGGGCGCGTGGAAGTCAGGAAGAAGGGAAGGATATGAGTCTCATACCCGTCGATTCCCGTCGGTCACGCCAAATTGCTCGTTGCCGCATCCTCACGCGCCAGGAAGAATTGAACTGCTCCCCGCGCAGGCCTGTTCGGCTCTGAGCGCCCTGTTGCGGTGCGCCCTCACCCGACCCTGCCCGCACTGTGGGCGCGTATGCGAAGGGAGGACCGTGACCTTCGGATTCGCTTCGTCCGCAGCCACCTCGATCACCACTTCGGCCAACTCGGCCAGCCGCCTCGCTCGGCTGCTCGAGCCCGCCGAGTGGGCGGCGGCAGGAATCCCGCTGCTGCGCAATCCGCGCGAAGTGGTCAGTGGGTTGCACACCCGGCACCGCCCGGTGCCTGCGACCGCTGTCGTCGCCGTGCTCGATCACGAGGAGCGGCTGGCCGCGAGCGCCTCGTTCTCCCGGTGTTCGGTTCCGGTGGACGGCTGGGAGTTCCGCAATGCGCTGCTCGCCCATCTGCGTCGCGTCATCCCGCACGACCTGCGCCGCCGCACCCCGGTGCGCACCGCCGTCCTGCTCTACTGCCGTGAGGGCGACGAGCGCTGGACGGAGGAGGACGGGGCGTGGATGTGGGGGCTGCGTGACGCCTGCACGCTGCACGGGCTGCGCTGCGGCGCGTACATCACTCTGACGCGCGGCGGCTGGCAGGTGCTGGGCGAAGGACGTGGTGGCCGACAGCCCAACTCGACTTCGACGCCGGGCCGTCTGGCCGATGCCGGGGTCGAGGCCGACCCCGTTCCGCTGCGCACGGCCGGCGGAGCAGTGGACGCGCTGCGGCGCACCGCTGCTCGCTGACCGGGTCATCCACCGGCTGCCCGTGGTCAGGGCAGCCGGGTCACGACCGGACCTTCGGTCCGCGACCGCTGAGCGGTGTCAAACGCCGGCGCCGAGGGCGCTGTTGATCCTCTTCGGGTCCCCGCACACGATCAGGAGTGCGGAGGCCTTGGCCATGGCCGCGGGCAGCGCTCGGGCGGCGGAGTCGTCGCCCCCGTTCACCGCGACGACTACGACGGGGCGGGCGGATGCCCGATCCACGGAGGCCGCGGCCGCGTAGAACACGTCGTCACGGGCGTCGTGCTGGGCCCAGTAGGCAGGCTCGCCGAAGGACAGCTCGTGAGCCGCCCATGGATGCAGGTCGCCCGTGGTGAGGACCAGGATGTCTCCGGGCACGCGGCCGGAGTCGAGCAGCAGGTCGACCGCCTCGCCGGCGGCGTCCAGGGCGCCGTCCGCCGGAGCGGGGATGAGCTGGATCTGCGGCCCGGAACGATTCTCCTTCCGGGGCGGCTGGGGCTTCCCCGCAGCCGCCGACGGGCGCTGGGCGGGGGGCGCGGGCCTGGCCGGACCAGGTCCCGGGTGTCCGGGACGCGGCGAGGCCGCGGAACGCGGACCGGGTACGGGACGAGGGGTCGGCGCGGGGCGGCCTACGGCCGGTGTCACGCGGGGACCCTGGGCGCTCTCGTGAATCTGAGGCTCCTCGGGAATGAGAGGCATGGGTGGATGTCTATCAAATGCCGGTGTCGACGGCATCGGCGGGTGGGCACAAAAGTGCGACCCGGCTGTTGGCAGGGCGGGGTCAGAAGTCGAAGCCGAGCTGGCCCCCGTCTTCCAGTGCGGCCGCCTCCGGGGAGAGACGGACCTTCTTGAGGTGCCGCCACTGGGGCAGCGCGTCCAGGTAGGCCCAGGAGAGCCGGTGGTACGGGGTGGGCCCCAGCTCCCTCAGAGCCGCCTTGTGCACGGGCGAGGGATATCCGGCGTTCTCGGCGAAGCCGAAAACGGCGAACTGCTCCTGCAGTGCAGCCATCATGGCGTCCCTGCGCACCTTGGCTATCACCGATGCCGCGGCCACGGAGACGCACGACTGATCACCCTTGATCACCGTACGCACTCGCCAGGGCACTCCCAGGTAGTCGTGCTTGCCGTCGAGGATGACGGCGTCGGGGCGCACCGGCAGACCGTCGAGAGCCCGGACCGCGGCGAGCCGCAGAGCAGCGGTCATCCCGAGGTCGTCGATCTCCTCCGGCGACGCATGGCCGAGAGCGTGGGCCGTGACCCAGGACTCCAACTCGCCCGCCAGCTCCGTGCGGCGCTTCGGGGTGATGAGCTTGGAGTCGGTCAGCCCGGCGGGCGGTCTGCGCAGTCCGGTGATCGCCGCACAGACGGTCACCGGCCCTGCCCATGCCCCACGGCCGACCTCGTCGATGCCTGCGACGATCTTGGCGCCTGTGGTCGCCCGGATCGAGCGCTCGACTGAGTGAGTAGGTGGTTCGTACGGCATGGCGCCAGCAAGGGTACGCCGCCGGAGGGGCCCTGCGACACCCGGATTCCCGTCGGAGCCTCCGCACTCCCCGTCAGCGGGTGGCAGGCCGCAGCAGCGGCACCATGACCTGGTCGATCATCTGGGCGATGTCCTCGTCCGGCCATTCGCTCCCGCACACCTTGGAGCGGTACATCAGCAAGCCGGGGATGACGTCGAACACCAGGTCACACGTGGCGTCGGATCGCACGTCCCCCCGGGCGACCCCGCGGCGGACCACCTCCCGGAAGAGGCGGTCGGACGGTTCGACGACGCGGTTCACGATCACTCCGTGGAAGCGTTCGGCGGAAGCGGAGTCGCATTCGTGAAGCACCGACCGCAGCGCGATGCCCGAGCGGGAGAACATGGCATCCCGCACCCGGCGGCAGAGCTGGTAGAGATCCTCGCGAATACCGCCGTGATCAGCGGCCTCGTCCAGCGTCGGCAGCCCCGCCTCCAGCGCGTCCGCGACCAGGTCCTCCTTCGACGGCCAGCGGCGGTAGACGGCAGCCTTGCCGGTCTGGGCGCCTGCGGCGACGCCTTCCATCGTGAGCCCGCCCCAGCCGACCGTGCTGAGCTGCTCCAGCGCGGCTTCCAGGATCGCTCGTTCCAGCACGATCCCTCGCCGGCGCAGCGGGACCGGCGAGGCCTGCGCACCAGGGGACCAGCGCGAAGTGGCCATGTTCTTCTCTCCGTTGGGGACTGGAGGTCTAGTGAACGCTTGCGTTCACTGACGGGGACTCTCTACGGTTGACGGCAAAGTGAACGACTTCGTTCACTAACTCATGTGTGGGGGACTTGAAGTGACAACCTCTCAGTTGACGGCTCCAGACATACCGGGAGCGGCCCGACGGCAGGGTCGCCCCGGGATCGCTCTCACGGTGATCGCGGCTCTCCAGCTCATGGTGGTCCTCGACACCACGATTGTGAACATCGCGCTCCCGCACATCCAAGGAGCGCTCGAATTCACCACGACCCAGCTCTCATGGGTGGTGAACGCCTACACGCTCACCTTCGGCGGCCTGCTGCTTCTCGGTGGCAGGGCAGGTGACATCCTCGGCCGTCGCCGTGTCTTCGTGTCCGGCGTACTCCTGTTCACCGTCGCCTCACTGTTGTGCGGAATCGCCCAGGAGCCGTGGCAGATGCTGGCCGCACGCGCCCTTCAGGGTGTGGGTGGCGCCATCGCCTCGCCGACCGCGCTCGCCCTCATCACCACCACGTTCCGGGAAGGCCCGGAACGCAACCGCGCGTTCGGCATCTTCGCGGCCGTATCGGCCAGCGGCGCCGCCATCGGCCTGCTGGCGGGCGGCATGCTCACCGAGTGGCTCGACTGGCGCTGGGTGTTCTACGTGAACCTGCCCATCGGTGTCCTGATCGCGCTCCTCGCTCCCGTCTTCATCAATGAGTCCGAACGCCATTCCGGCCGGTTCGACGTCTCCGGCGCGCTCACCTCGACGGTGGGCATGGCGTCCCTGGTCTACGGCTTCATCCGGGCGTCCGAGGACGGGTGGCGCGACGGGCTGACCCTGGGCGCGTTCGGCGTGGCCGCCGTCCTGCTCACCGCGTTCGTCCTGATCGAGCGCAGGGCCAGGGAGCCGATCACGCCCCTGCGCATGTTCGCCGACCGCAACCGCTCGGGCACCTACCTGATCATGATGAGCCTCTCGGCTGCCATGTTCGGGATGTTCTTCTTCATCGTGCTCTTCGTCCAGAACGTCCTCGGATACAGCCCCATCACCTCCGGACTGGCCTTCCTGCCGGTCACCGTGATGATCGTGACCGCCGCCGGGACCTCCTCGAAGCTGCTGCCCGTCCTCGGCCCCAAGCCCTTCCTCGTCGTGGGCGCCGTCCTCACCGGCGGCGGTATGGCGTGGCTGACCGCGATCAGCCCGGACTCCTCCTACCTCGGAGGGATCCTGGGTCCGATGCTGCTGTTCGGCTTCGGCATGGGTCTCGTCTTCGTCACCGCGACGCTGACGGCCGTGTCGGGCGTGGCGCAGCACGAGTCGGGCGCTGCCTCAAGTCTGCTCAACGCGACGCAGATGGTCGGTGGTTCCCTCGGGCTGTCGATCCTCATGACCGTCTTCGGGACAGCCGGCCGGGCTGAGGGCGAGCGGCAGCTTCCCTCGTTCCTCGCCGAGTCGACTCCCGCCCAGAAGGAGGCGTTCGCCAAGACGCACGAGCTTCCGCCGCCGTGGGGGCACCAGGTGCTCGCCGAGGGGATCTCCACTGCCTTCTGGGCCGGGGTGGGACTGGTCGGGCTCGCGGTCCTGGCCGCGGTCGTCGTCATCCGCGTGCGCAAGAGCGACCTCGAAGCCCTGAGCGGCGCGGCCGGCCCGGGCGCGCACGCGGGTTAGACCCGGCCACCCGAACCGGTCCTGGTCGCCAGGTACGGGCCGTGCGGACGGCCGGTACCGACAGGTGCGACCGGGTCCGGTCAGGCAGGCCCTTCGGGCAACCAGTCCGGAAGCGCTTCCGTCCGCTCCAGCCAGTGCGCGGGCGGCCGGCCCGCCTTGCCCGCCGCGACCACTCCGCAGGCGATCGCGCAGGTGGTGTCGACGTCCCCGCCGACCTGGGCGGTCGTCCAGAAGGTCTGCTCGAAGTCACCGAGGGACCTGGCGGCGGACCACAGCGCGAACGGCACGGTGTCATGGGCGGTGGTACGCCGACCGCTGCCGAGCACGGCCGCCACGGTGCCTGCGTCGTCGTAGTCGAGCATGTCCCGCGCTCGCCGCAGTCCCGCGCCGACAGCACTGCGGGGAACCAGAGCGATCACACCGTCCAGAAGCTCCGTCGGCTCCGGCGGTCCGCCCGGATGAGCGGCCAGCGCGGCCGCTGCTGCCACCGCCATGGCGCCGACGACCGCCTCGCGGTGCTGGTGGGTGGTGTAGGAGGAGATCTCGGCCTGATGGGTCGCCTGCTCGGGATCGTCCGCGTACCAGGCTCCGAGCGGAGCGATCCGCATCGCCGAGCCGTTGCCCCATGACCCCTGGCCCTTGAAGAGAGCGGCGGCGAGCTCCCGCCAGTCGCCTCCCTCCCTGATCAGCCGGAGCATCCGGTTGACGGCCGGGCCGTAACCGCGGTCGAAGTCGTGGTGTTCCGCGAACGAGCGGGCCAGTGCGTCCTGGTCCACGCGATGGTGCTCGACGAGCACCGCCAGCACGGAGCAGGCCATCTCGGTGTCGTCGGTCCACTGCCAGACGGCGGGCGGCAGCTCGCGCCGCTTCAGCAGGGGATAGTTGGAAGGTACGAAGAACTGGGAGCCCAGGGCGTCTCCCACAGACAGTCCGCGCAGGCTGTCCAGGGCGCGTGCGAAGCGCCGGTCGCGAGAGGAATCAGCGGTCATCTTCCTGCCACTCTATCCCGGTGACCCCGTACGGCTCCGGGGTCCGCCAGCGCTCGAACGGGCGGTCCAGCGCGTAGCGCCCGTCCTCGCACAGCTGCAGTATCCGGGTCTCCCCGTTGCCCGGATTGGAGAGTGACTCGAATTCCGCCACCGACCAGTGGAACCAGCGCATGCAGAACAGCCGCATGGTCAGGCCGTGGGTGACCAGCAGGACGTTGGGCGGATGGTCGGGCGCTTCGAAGCTGCGGTGCAGGCTCTCCAGGAACGCCCCGACACGGTCGTACACATCGGCACCGGACTCGCCTTGCGCGAAGCGGTAGAAGAAGTGACCGTACGCGTCGCGGTACGCCTTCTGCAGCCGGACATCCTCCCTGTCCTGCCAGTTGCCCCAGTCCTGCTCCCTGAGTCTCGGCTCCTCCCGGACCCGCACAAGCTCCGGATCGAGTCCGAACGCCTGGAAGGTCTCGTGGGTCCGGCGGTAGGGAGAGACGTAGACGCTGACCCGCTCTCGACCGAAGAGCTCCCGAAGCCGCGCCCCGGTCTCCTCCGCCTGCGCCAGCCCGAGCGCCGTGAGGGGGAGCGCATGATCGGGCTCGCGCTCATAGACCGTGTCGTCGGCGTTGCCCACCGATTCTCCGTGCCGGACAAGGACGATGCGTCGCGGTCGTGCCATGGGACGACCCTAGGCCCGCCCGTCAGCGGCCGAGGAGCCGGCCCGAGTCCATCCGGCGTATCCGCCCGTCGAAGCGCCGCCGCAGCTGCCGGTCGTGGGACACCACGACCAGCGCCCCGGACCACTGGGCCAGCGCCTCTTCCAGCTCTTCGACCAGGCCGAGGGCCAGATGGTTGGCCGGCTCGTCGAGCAGCAGAAGGTCCGCGGGCCTCGCGAGAAGCCGGGCCAGGGCGAGCCGTCGGCGCTGTCCCGCGGAAAGAGAGCCGACGCGGACACCGAGATCGCGCGGGCGGAGCAGACCGAACGACAGCAGCAGCTCCGCCTGCTCCTCCTCGGTGGCGAGCGACAGGCCCCGCGCGAAGGTGCGCAGGACGGGCTCGTCGGGGCGGTTCACCGGTATCTCCTGAGCGAGGTACCCGATGGCTCCCCTCCGGGTCACCGAGCCGGTGTCGGGCCGCTGGACCCCTGCCATCACCCGCAGAAGTGTCGACTTGCCCGCTCCGTTGCCCCCATGGACCAGGACCTTCTCGCCCGCCGCCACCGCCAGCCGGTCGACGACGAGGCGGTCCGCCACCCTTACGTCCGTCAGCGTGACCACGTCGCCCTCCACGGCTCCCGCCTCCGGGCGGCCCGAGAAGCGCAGCGGCTCCGGAGGCTTGGCCACCGGCGTCTCACGCAGCCTGCGCAGACGCTCCTGGGCGTTGCGGATCCGCCCCGAGACCGATGCCTGGACACGGCCACCGGCCCGGTCGTACGCCATCTTGTTGTTGTCCTTGATGGACCGGCCCGCGGCGACACCATGGGCAGTGGTTCTTGTGAACGCCTCCAGCCGTTGCGTCTCCTCGCGCCATTGCTCGTACGCCTGCTCCCAGCGGCGCCGGGCCGCCGACTGCTCGGCGCGGAATCCCTCGTATCCCCCGCCGTACCGGACGAGCGCCCGCCGGTCGGCGTCGACCTCGATGAGGGAAGTCGCCACCCGCTCCAGGAAGGTGCGGTCGTGCGAGACGGCGACCACGGTGCCCCCGTGCGCGACCAGGGCGCCCTCCAGCCAGTCCAGAGCGGACTCGTCCAAGTGGTTCGTGGGCTCGTCGAGGAACATGACCTCCGGTCCCGCCGCGATGAGGCAGGCGATTCCCAGACGCGCCTGCTCACCGCCGGACAGGCTGCCCAGCCGCCGGCCGCGGTCGATGTGCGCGAGGCCCAACCCGTGCATCGCCTTGTCGACACGGGCGTCCGCCTCGTAGCCACCGCGCAGCTCGAATGCGGTCAGGAGGTCGCCGTACTCGCTCAGGGCCATGTCCTCTCCTGAGCCGAACGATGCCTCCAACTCGCGCAGCCGCGCCTCCATGGCCCGCACTTCGGCCAGCGCGGCGTCTATCGCGTCTCCCACGCTCTGCTCGGGAGGCAATTGCGGAGTCTGGGCCAGCAGTCCCGCGCCACGCTCGGCGACGACGACCACATCACCGACGTCCGGCGGCTCGACACCGGCGAGCAGGCGCAGCAGGGTCGACTTCCCCGCTCCGTTCTCACCGACCACACCCATCCGCTCCCCGGGGCGAACGGTCAGCGATGCACCGTCCAGTAACAACCGGTCGCCGCGGGCCACGGTCACGTCGCGCAAGGAGATCTGAGTCGGCAAGAGCACACCCCCGTGAAGAAGCGGCAGGACGCCGCGTCAACTAATGCAACTCTTGTCGCATTACAGAGATTGTGCCACGATGAAGACAGCTAACGCAACAGGAGTAGCAATTGAATGACAAGACACCGGCTCCGGGCACCCAGCGCCCCGGCGGCCGCACAGCCAGGACCAGGGCGGCCGTCCGGGATGCCGTCCTGACCGGCCTCGGCGAGCACGGCTACCCGGGCCTCACCGTCGAATACGTCGCAGAGCATTCGGGAGTGCACAAGACAACGCTCTATCGCCGGTGGGGAGGTGTCGAAGGGCTGGTGGCCGATGCGCTCGACCTCGCCGGTGAGGACAGTTGGACCCCGCCCGACACGGGCAGCCTGGAAGGAGATCTTCATGCGCTGGCACGGGAGGTCGCCGAATCCTTCGACGACCCGGCAGCGGCGGCCGCGCCTGCCGCGTTCATCGCGGCGGCCTTCCAGTCCCGGCGCGCGGCCGACGCCCTGCGCGCTTTCTACACGGAGCGATTCAGACGGTCGGCGGCCGTCGTCGAGAGAGCGGTCGCCCGGGGTGAGGCACCTGCGGACACCGATGCGGGCGAGGTCGTGCGCGCCGTGTCCGCACCGTTGTTCTTCCGGCTCTTCATCACCCGGGAGCCAATCGACCGGGCTCTCGCCGACCGGTCGGCCGCAGCGGCGATCGCGGCACTTCGCGGCGGTGTCTTCTCGGCACGCCGATCGACACAGGCATCGGCATCCACCGGAGCGCCGACAGACGCCGGAGTCTGATCAGACGGTCCAGGACCGCTCCAGGTCCACGACGTCGCCGACCAGGGCGGAGACGTCGGCCTCGGTCTGTGCGCGCAGGAGCAGCCGCTCGATGCGCTCCCTGCGGTACTTGCCGTGCTCCGCTGCGGCCAACCACATGGACAGCACCAAAAATTCGTTCTCCGGCGCCTCGCCGAACAGCCCCCGCACCATCCCCGGTGACCCGGCCATCGCGGGATTCCACACCTTCTCCTGCATGAGCGAGAAGTGCTCGACCCGGTCCTCGCGGACACGGCAGTGCGCGACCCGCACCACGTCCGCGTCCGTGAAGCGCGGCTCGAAGCCTGTCTTCACGTCGAAGCGGTAGTCGAAGAGCTTGGCCTGGATGTCCTTGTACGTGCCCGACTGCCCGGCCGCCAGCCGGTCGTGGGACCGCGCCATGAACGAGTCGTAGAAGGGGCGGCTCTCCCAGAAGGCGAACACATGGGCAACGTTGGGCCGTATCCGGCTCCAACCGCCGCCCTGCCCCCGGAATCCCGGCTCACCCAGCAGCCCCGCCCATTTCCGCTGCCCCCGCTCGAACCCTCGACGGTCCACCACGGTGCAGCGAATCCACTTGACCAGCACCGCGCCATCGTACGGCCCGGACCAGGAGGCCGTTCCCTGTCGACAGGAGTGCGTCCACCCGTGCGACAGTGCGCTGGTCATGCACCCGACCGCCATGTTGGTCGTACGGCAGCGGCCGCCTCGCCGCATCCCCGCTGAGCGACTACGGTCAACACCCGTAGGAGCGATGGACGTTACGGGGAGGGGAGATCCGGTGAGCAGCATCAGCAAGGGGGTCCGGAAGGCCGAGGTGGCACTCAGGTGGGATCCGAGTCCGATGGGCGAGCCGCCCCACGACCTCGACCTGGTGGCCGCGACGTACCGGGCCGATGCCGCAGGTGAGCCGGCGTACGTCGTCCATTTCGACAGCAGGTCACCGGACGGGACGATCATCCTGGCCCGGGACAGCAAGACGGGCCAGGGGTTCGGCTCCGACGAGGTGATGACGCTGGAGTTCGACCGGCTGGCGCCGGTTTACGAGCGCGTCGTCGTGGGGGTCGTCATCCAGCAGCGCGCCGGACGGAAGGTCTTCGGCGACGTCGCCAGCACGCGGGTGCGGGTCCTGGAAGGCCATGAGGAGCTGGCGACGTGCGACTTCGCCGCGGTCGCGCAGTCCACGGCGGCCGTCGTCTGCGAGTTCACCCGCGGTGCGGCCGGGAACTGGCAGTTCCACGACTCGGTGCGCGGCTTCGACACGGACCCGCAGTCCTTCATCGGCCTGATGAGCGGCTGACGGCGGATCCCGTCGCCGCCCGAGCCCGGGCGAGCCGCGGACATACGGAGGCTGGGAGACCTTCTGGAAGATCTCCCCGCCCTCAGCGGATCGGCCGATCCGCTGCCCGTCGTGTCACACCGGCCGTATCACGGCGCGTGCCGTACCGGCCGCGTCAGCTGCAGCCGCTGGTGGAGCCGCAGCCCTCGCAGATGTAGCAGGAGCCCGCTCGCTGCATCTTCGTTCCGCACGAGAAGCAGAGCGGTGCGTCGGCGCTGATACCGAGCTGCATCTCGACCAGCTCGGCCGAGGTGTGCGCCTGCTTCGGAGCCGGAACCTCCGCCTTAGGGGCGGCAACGGCCTTCAGCTCCTGCTGACGCGGAGCGGACTGCGCGAGCCCCTCGACGTCGACCTCGTCGTCGGCCGGCTCGTAGGAGCCGGTCTCCAGGTGACGCTGGCGCTCCTCCGCCGAGTGGATGCCGAGCGCCGAGCGCGTCTCGAAGGGCAGGAAGTCCAGCGCCAGGCGGCGGAAGATGTAGTCGACGATCGACTGCGCCATCCGCACATCCGGGTCGTCCGTCATGCCGGCCGGCTCGAAGCGCATGTTGGTGAACTTCGAGACGTACGTCTCCAGCGGAACGCCGTACTGCAGACCCACCGAGACGGCGATCGAGAAGGCGTCCATCATGCCCGCGAGGGTGGAGCCCTGCTTCGACATCTTCAGGAAGACCTCGCCGAGACCGTCGTCCGGGTAGGAGTTTGCGGTCATGTAGCCCTCGGCGCCACCGACGGTGAAGGAGGTGGTGATGCCGGGACGGCCCTTGGGGAGGCGCTTGCGGACCGGGCGGTACTCGACGACCTTCTCGACCGCGGCGCGGATCGTCTCCTCGGCCTTCTCGGTGACCTCGGCCTTCTCCTTCTCCTTCTTCTTGGCGGAGAGGGGCTGGCCGACCTTGCAGTTGTCGCGGTAGATCGCGAGCGCCTTGACGCCCATCTTCCACGCCTCGAAGTAGATCTCCTCGACCTCCTCGACGGTCGCCGACTCCGGCATGTTGACCGTCTTGGAGAGCGCGCCGGAGATCCACGGCTGGATGGCCGCCATCATGCGGACGTGACCCATCGCGGAGATGGAGCGCTCGCCCATAGCGCAGTCGAAGACCTCGTAGTGCTCGGTCTTCAGACCGGGCGCGTCGATCACGTTGCCGTGATCGGCGATGTGGGCGACGATCGCCTCGATCTGCTCCGGCTGGTAGCCGAGGCGGCGCAGCGCCTGCGGCACGGTGCCGTTGACGATCTGCATCGAGCCGCCGCCGACCAGCTTCTTGAACTTGACCAGCGCCAGGTCCGGCTCGAGGCCGGTCGTGTCGCAGGACATCGCGAGACCGATGGTGCCGGTCGGGGCGATCACGGACGCCTGGGAGTTGCGGAAGCCGTTCCTCTCGCCGAGACGGATCACGTCCTGCCAGGCCTCGGTGGCCGCGGCCCAGATCGGCGTGTCGAGGTCGTCCATGCGGACGGCCTTGGCGTTGGCGTCGGCGTGCTGCTTCATGACGCGCTTGTGCGGCTCGGCGTTGCGGGCGTAGCCGTCGTAGGGGCCGACGACTGCGGCGAGTTCGGCGGAGCGCTTGTAGGACGTGCCGGTCATCAGGGACGTGATGGCTCCGGCGAGGGCGCGGCCGCCGTCCGAGTCGTACGCGTGGCCGGTCGCCATGAGCAGGGCGCCGAGGTTGGCGTAACCGATGCCGAGCTGGCGGAAGGCGCGGGTGTTCTCGCCGATCTTCTGCGTCGGGAAGTCCGCGAAGCAGATCGAGATGTCCATCGCGGTGATGACCAGCTCGACGACCTTGGAGAAGCGCTCGACGTCGAAGGACTGGTGGCCCTCGCCGTTGTCCTTGAGGAACTTCATGAGGTTCAGCGAGGCAAGGTTGCACGAGGTGTTGTCCAGGTGCATGTACTCGCTGCACGGGTTCGAGCCGTTGATGCGGCCGGACTCGGGGCAGGTGTGCCAGTGGTTGATCGTGTCGTCGTACTGGATGCCCGGGTCGGCGCAGGCCCAGGCGGCCTCGGCCATCTTGCGGAAGAGCGCCTTGGCGTCGACCTCCTCGATGACCTCACCGGTCATCCGGGCGCGCAGACCGAACGTGCCGCCGGACTCCACGGCCCTCATGAACTCGTCGTTCACGCGCACCGAGTTGTTGGCGTTCTGGTACTGGACCGACGTGATGTCGTCGCCGCCCAGGTCCATGTCGAAGCCCGCGTCACGCAGCGCGCGGATCTTCTCCTCTTCCTTGACCTTGGTCTCGATGAAGTTCTCGATGTCGGGATGGTCGACGTCGAGGATGACCATCTTGGCCGCGCGGCGGGTGGCACCGCCGGACTTGATCGTTCCTGCAGAGGCGTCGGCACCCCGCATGAACGAGACCGGGCCGGAGGCGTTGCCGCCCGAGGACAGTAGCTCCTTGGAGGAGCGGATACGGGAGAGGTTCAGGCCGGCGCCGGAGCCGCCCTTGAAGATCATGCCCTCTTCCTTGTACCAGTCGAGGATCGACTCCATGGAGTCGTCGACGGACAGGATGAAGCAGGCGGAGACCTGCTGCGGCTGGGGCGTGCCGACGTTGAACCACACCGGCGAGTTGAAGCTGAAGATCTGGTGCAGCAGGGCGTACGCGAGCTCGTGCTCGAAGATCTCGGCGTCGGCGGGCGAGGCGAAGTAGTTGTAGTCCTCGCCGGCCTTGCGGTACGTCTTCACGATCCGGTCGATGAGCTGCTTGAGACCGGTCTCGCGCTGGGGGGTGCCGACCGCCCCGCGGAAGTACTTGCTGGTGACGATGTTGACCGCGTTCACCGACCAGAAGTCGGGGAACTCGACGCCACGCTGCTCGAAGTTCACCGAGCCGTCACGCCAGTTGGTCATGACGACGTCACGGCGCTCCCAGACCACCTCGTCGTACGGGTGCACGCCGGGGGTGGTGTGGATCCGCTCGATACGCAGTCCCTTGCTCGCCTTGGCCCCCTTGGTGCGGGACCCTCGTGCCGGGCCGCTCGTCGTCTCGGTCATGCCGCCTCCCATACATGGGCAAAAACGCCCTGAAGTGCCCAGATCTTCCCGTGGCACTGCTTGTGTCTGTTGTCCCGGAGCGCTGCGCAGCGCCCGTGACAAGTCATGTGCCGCCCGGAAGCGGGTGGAGATCCGTGACGCACGGCTCCGCCCGCTCGGCGGGTGCCGCTCAGTCGGCGGCGGTGGCGGGAACGGGGACCTCGACAGCCCCGTCGCTCCGCTCCTGTGCAGGGGGCCGTTCGTCGCGCAGCTCGGCGATGGCGGCCTCGAAGTCCTCGAGTGAGTCGAACGCCCGGTAGACGGACGCGAACCGCAGGTACGCGACGAGGTCGAGTTCCTGCAGGGGGCCGAGTATGGCCAGACCCACGTCATGGGTGGTCAGCTCGGCACTGCCGGTGGCGCGCACCGCTTCCTCGACCCGCTGGCCGAGCTGAGCGAGGGCGTCCTCGGTGACCGGCCGCCCCTGGCACGCCTTGCGCACGCCGGAGATGACCTTGGTACGACTGAAGGGTTCCGTCACACCGCTGCGCTTGATCACCATCAGCGACGCGGTCTCCACCGTAGTGAAGCGGCGGGAGCAGTCGGGGCACTGCCGGCGGCGTCGGATCGACGTCCCGTCGTCGGTGGTCCGACTGTCGACGACGCGGCTGTCAGGGTGCCTGCAGAAGGGACAGTGCATGGCTCCCAACCCCTCCTTCACAGCACGACCGAATAGCCCCAACTGGCTCACTGAGCCCCCCGAAGCAGCCACAAGCATAGGCGATGCCCCGAGCTCCGACGGACCCAGGGACCACAACTTCTGGGTGGCGGCCACAATCCAACCACTAGATCTGGGGTCTGAGTGCTTTCTCGGCCCGTAGAGCGTGTCGCGCGTCCCCTGGAGGAAGCCACCGCGCACGGGGCGTATGGCGGCCGCTCACGGAGCGCACACGACGCGTCGAGCGCCGCCGCCGCGGGTGCGGCGGCGGGCGTCACCCACGAGCGAGATGCCAGACTGGGGCGGGCCCGGTCCCCTCGCCTCCGGCGGCGGAGGCTACCGTGGGCCTTCTCGTCGGCCCACCTTCCGGCGTTCGCACATACACCCAGCTGAGCGGCCACGTCAGGCAATCCGCGATTTTTCACTCGAACGTGTGTTTGGCGCAACCTTTCGAAACCAACTACCGTTGTCCAGCTAGGGAGACCATTCGAGAGGGGCCGACGTGACCACCACCGCTGACAGTGCCGCCATCACTGCCCAGGACCGCTCCCAGAACCGATTCGAGCCGGTGCATGCCATGAATGACGCAGCCACGACCCCGGAGGGGCCCAAGCCCACCCGCTCGCTGCCCGGCCGACCTCCAGGGATCCGTGCGGACAGCTCCGGCCTCACGGACCGCCAGCGGCGTGTCATCGAGGTGATCCGCGACTCCGTGCAGCGGCGGGGTTACCCGCCGTCCATGCGCGAGATCGGCCAGGCCGTCGGGCTGTCCAGCACCTCCTCCGTCGCCCACCAGCTCATGGCACTGGAGCGCAAGGGCTTCCTGCGGCGGGACCCGCACCGCCCCCGCGCCTACGAGGTCCGCGGCTCCGACCAGCCCAGCACCCAGCCGACGGACACCACGGGCAAGCCCGCAGCCTCCTATGTGCCGCTGGTCGGCCGGATCGCCGCCGGTGGCCCGATCCTCGCCGAGGAGTCCGTCGAGGACGTCTTCCCCCTCCCCCGCCAGCTGGTCGGCGACGGCGAGCTGTTCGTGCTCAAGGTCGTCGGCGACTCGATGATCGAGGCCGCCATCTGCGACGGCGACTGGGTGACGGTGCGCCGCCAGCCCGTCGCGGAGAACGGGGACATCGTCGCCGCCATGCTGGAGGGCGAGGCCACCGTCAAGCGCTTCAAGCGGGAGAACGGCCACGTCTGGCTGCTTCCCCACAACGCTGCGTACCAGCCCATCCCCGGCGACGAGGCGACCATCCTCGGCAAGGTGGTGGCAGTGCTTCGGCGGGTCTGACGGACTCGCCGGCTCGGACCGGGCCCCGGGACCCACTGCGCCGGTCCCGGGGCCCTGCCGTGTCTCCTCCGCACCGGAACGGTCCTCCGGTGTGGTGTGCCCGGGGGAGCCTCTGCGCCTCTCCTGGTCGAGCCTGGGACGCTGCGCTTATTTGCCGTCGGCCTTGGCCGCCGCATCGATGGCAGCCAGCGACCGGCGCGCCTGATTGCGGTCCGTCGTGTACCAGAAGTCGGGCAGGGAGGCCCGCAGGTAGCTGCCGTACCGGGCGTTGGCCAGCCTGGGATCCAGTACGGCCACCACTCCGCGATCCCCCGTGGCACGCACCAGACGGCCGGCGCCCTGCGCCATCAGGAGGGCGGCATGCGTGGCGGCGACGGCCATGAATCCATTGCCTCCGGCCTCCTCCACCGCCTTCTGCCGCGCGCTCATCAACGGGTCGTCCGGCCGCGGGAACGGAATCCGGTCCATGACCACCAGCTGGCAACCGGGACCCGGGACATCGACGCCCTGCCATAGGGAGAGCGTGCCGAACAGGCACGTCTCGGGATCTCCGGCGAAGGTTTTGATCAGCTCGCCGAGCGTCTCCTCGCCCTGCAGCAGAATCGGCTTGTCGAGCCGCCCTCTCAGTTCCTCCGCGGCCGCCTTGGCGGCCCGCATGGAGGAGAACAGCCCCAAAGTGCGCCCGCCCGCTGCCTCCACCAGCTCGGCCAGCTCGTCCATCATGTCGCCGCGCGAGCCTTCACGGCCGGGTGTCGCCAGGTGCCGGGCGACGTAGAGGATGCCCTGCTTGGGATAGTCGAAGGGCGAGCCGACATCGAGCCCCTTCCACTGCGGCACCTCCTCTCCTCCGGTGCCCTCCGGGGCGAGCCCCAGGGATGCCCCCACACCGTTGAAGTCGCCGCCGAGCTTGAGCGTCGCGGACGTGAGCACGACCGACCGCTCCGCGAACAGCTTCTCGCGCAGCAGTCCCGAGACCGACAGCGGAGCCACCCGCAGGGACGCGCCGAAGCGGTCGTGCCGCTCGTACCAGACGACGTCGTACTCGGAACCGAGCGTGATGCGCTCGGCAACACCGTGGATGTTCTCGACGGAGGCAAGCGCCTGCTTGCGCACCGCGTCCTCGTCCTGGACCGACTTGTCCCGGGTGGAGCCCAGCGCGCTGATCACCGTCCGCGAGGCGTCCCGCAGAGCCAGGAGTGCGTAGCCAAGATCCTCGGGGATCTCCTCCAGGCGCCCCGGCAGCGCCAGCTCCATCACCCGCTCGAACGTCTCCGAAGCGGTCTGGAGCGCGTCCGCCGCCTTCTCGTTGACCAGTTTCGCCGCGCGGCGCACAGCCCGGTTGACCTGGCCGGGAGTGAGCTCGCCGGTGGCGACTCCGGTCACGCGCGAGACCAGTTCATGAGCCTCGTCGACGATCAGGACCTCATGCTGCGGCAGGACCGGCGCCCCCTCGATCGCGTCGATCGCGAGCAGCGCATGATTGGTGACCACCACGTCGGCGAGCTTCGCCCGCTCCCTGGCCATCTCGGCGAAGCATTCCGCCCCGTACGCGCACTTGGAAGCCCCGAGGCATTCGCGGGACGAGACGGAGACCTGGCTCCAGGCGCGGTCGGAGACACCGGGCGTGAGATCGTCGCGGTCCCCCGTCTCGGTCTCGTCCGCCCAGTCCCGCATGCGCAGGAGGTCCTGGCCCAGCTTGCTCGTCGGCGCGGCGGCCTCGAACTGGTCGAAGAGCCCCTCCTCCTCGTCCTGCGGAGCGCCCTCGTGCAGTCGGTGCAGACAGAGGTAGTTGGAGCGGCCCTTGAGCATGGCGAACTCGGGCCGCCTGCGCAGCAGGGGATGCAGCGCGTCGACCGTGCGCGGAAGATCGCGCTCCACCAGCTGGCGCTGCAGCGCGAGCGTGGCCGTGGCAACAACCACCCGCTCCCCGTGCGCAAGCGCCGGCACGAGATAGCCCAGCGACTTTCCGGTGCCGGTGCCGGCCTGCACCAGAAGGTGGGAATTGTCGTCGATGGCCTCGGCCACGGCCTCGGCCATGGTGACCTGGCCTGGCCGTTCCACTCCGCCGACGGCGGTGACGGCGGCGTGGAGGAGCTCGGGGAGGGATGACTTCGTCATAGCTCGACCAGCCTACGGGGCACCGCTGACAACAGGATCACGCATCGGGCCCATCAGGCCATGCCAGCGGGTTCGGTACGGTGCCGTGCACGGCTGCATGGGGGCGTTCGGGTCGGTCACGGTACCCGTCGAGATGGAGCCGGTTGCGGTTCAGACACAGCCGGTCGATACGTTCGGTGAGAAGATCGAACAGCTCGTAACGCCCCTTGAGCTCGGGAAAGCGGGCCTGATACCTCAGGATCTCTGCCCGTACGAGTGAGAAGAAGCGGTCCTCGGCGATTCCCAGTTGCTCCTCGAAAAGCGGCGCGAGGTAGCGGAAGACACCCACGAACAGGCCTGCATGGATGAACTGGGTGAGGAACCCGGGCTCCTCGGTCAGCAGGATCCGGCGGACGTCGTGGGGCATCGAAGCGTGCTCCGGCAGCGGCCGGGCGCTGATGTTGACGTCGTCGACGAAGTCCTTGATCGCCAGCCGCACGGGGATGTCGTGCTCGTCGTAGACGACGATCGCGTTCTCGCCGTGGGGGGAGAAGACGGTGCCGTAGCGGTAGAGGAAATGCAGCAGCGGAGGCAGGAGCGCGGCGAACAGCCGCTGGAGCCAGACCTCCGGGGCGAGCCCCGACCGCTCGACGAGCTCCGCGGCGAATGCGCGGCCCCGCGGGTCGGTGTGGAGCAGCGCTGCCAGGGTGCGGGCCCGTTCACCGGGGTCCAGGCGGGGCTGGAGCGGCTCGCGCCAGATCGCGCCGAGAAGTTCCTTGTACTGATAGGGCACATCGTCGAGGCGGTCGTACAGAGGATGCTCGACGGTGACCGAGGCGACCTCGCCCAGGAGGATCACCCGGCACTCGTCGCGGAGGAACGGGTCGCCGTCGCGCAGGCCGTGCACCCAGGCGGTGACGGCCGGCGCGGCCAGAGTCCGTTCGGTGGGCAGACCGCGCCACACCAGAGTGTTGAGAACCGACAGCGGCAGTTTGACCATGTGCCGGTCGGGGCGGTCGACGTCCACGAACGTGCGGATGGACTGCTGGGGCAACCGGAGGTCGCCGTCCTCCGGCAGCGGCACGATCTCCCGGCGCGCGATGGCCGGTGCGTACAGGGGCAGCAGCACCTCGTCCCACTGCCACGGGTGTACGGGGAGGAGGAGGTACGCCGCGGGGTCCAGCCCTCTGGCGCGCAGAGCGGCTTCGAAAGCCGCACGCACGGAGTCGTCGAGCTCGTGGCGGTAGAGGTCGTCCGGGGAGGCGAGGTGGGCGACGCCCCGGTAACGGGCGAGCGCGGAGCTGACGGCGATCCAGGGCAGTGCGGTGGGGCGCCGTGCCTCGGGGGCCCAGCGGGCGGCGTCGGCCGCGGAGAAGCCGATGCGGCCCTTGTTCAGGACGAGCCACGGATGTCCGGTCTGGTGCCCTTCGAGTTCGGCGTAGCCGAGGTCGGCCAGCTCGGCGGCGGTGACAGCGGTGTGGTCGAGCGCGGTGTCGGCGGTGAGCGTCAGGGAGAGTTCACGCAGCAAGTGGCCGAGGGTGGCTCCGTCGAGGGCGAGGGTCTCCTTGGCTCGGGCGAGGAAGGTGAGCGGGTCCGAGAAGGGCTGCCCGTCCCATTCGACGGAGGCGGCATCCACGCGCCAGCTTCCGTAGGCGCCGCGCCGCGCCAGAAAAGTCAGGTCTCCCGCGGCCCCGACGGTGAGGACATAGCGACGGGGCGGTGCGGGGCGGCCGGAGTCGGCGGGACGAGCGTCGTCGTGGCGGCCGCCCGGGCCGGCAGGTGATTCCGCGACCCTCGGCTCGATGATCTCCTCGTAGGCGAACTCGCCGAGCATCTTCGCCAGGAGACGGCCGCCGGCCCGTTCCCAGCTCTCGCGGTCGAGGCCGGGCGGCAGGTGCAGCCGGGTCGACAGCGCATCCGGTCCGGCGGCTTCGGCGCATGCGGAGCCGGGCGGATCGGTCGAGGCGGTGAGGTCGGTCGAGGCGGTGGGTTCGGTCGGCGCGGTGGAGTCGTGGCTGGCAGGCGACTTCGGCACGGGGACTCCTCGAGGGGAACCGATGCGGTTCGAGCGGTGTAAGTAAGGCAGCGAGCTGTTCACAGCAGGTCCCGCAGCCCGCGATCGCGGACCATGAGCGCGGCTCGCTTGTCGGGCAGGTCGACTTCGGCGAAGAAGCGGAAGCCCGCCCGGAGGAACGCGGATACGGAAGGGGTGTTGCGCAGGTCCGGTTCGGCGATGACGCGTGCACAGCGGGGGCGGCGGTCGAGTACGAGGTCGGCAACGGCTCTGAGGAGCACGGAGCCCAGGCCTCGCCCACGGTCGGCGACGCCGCCGAGGAGGAGGTGGATGCCTGTGTCGTGCGGTCGGGCCGGGTAGTGGCGGGCCAGAGGATCGAGGTCGGCACGGTAGATCTCGAAGTAGCTCATGGGTGTGCCGTCGAGCACGCCGAGACAGGGGAAGCTCCGGCCGGCTCCGTCGCACTGGCCGCGCAGGTGGGCGGCCGTGACGGTCTCGGGCCCGGCCAGGTCCCAGTAGGCGGCGACGGCCGGGTCGTTCATCCATCGGATGATCAAGGAGAGGTCACGCTCCGGGACGACGGGGACGAGGTGGAAGTCACCGGCGGGGGTGTTCACCGGCCCCCAGTCCGCTGGGGCGTCCAGCAGGTCCGCTGAGGTGTCCCACGGCTCCTGCGCGGCCGCAGGGACCTCGTGCGCGGGAGGAGTGCCGTTGCCGTCCTCATGGAGGGTCTCGAGGAACTCCTCTGGCAGCCGCAGGTCGAGGGTTTGCTCCGGGCCCGAGCCGGGCGGGGACGCCTCGTCCGTACCTGGGTCGGTCGCGGCTTCGCGGTGAGGCACGGCGACGGACTCCTCTCGTCGTTCGGACGTGGTCAGGGTCTTCTGCGTTCGGCGATCCGCACGGTGTTCAGGAAAGGAGCGGGTTGGTGATGGTGACGTAGACGGACTGGGTGTCGACGGGACCGACGAGTTCGTCGAGGCCGTGGAGACGGGTGAGCAGGTTGGCCTTGGCACGAAGGGTGCGGGCTTCGAGAAGCAGAGCGGGCAGCGGCGAGCCGAGGGAGGCATTTGCCGCCAGGAACCGCCGGAACGCGGCGAGGAGTACGCGTTCGTCGGCGAGGTGCTGCGCCCCGAAGGCGCCGATCAGGCCGAGCACGTTGTTGATGCCGAGGTAGTACGCGAAGCGCTCGTCCGTCACGTCGTCGGAGACGAAGGTGTCGCTTTCGGCGCCGATTCCCGGGAGGCGGCGCTCCAGTTCGTCCCGATGGGACTCACGGAAGTAGTAGCCCTGGTTGTCCCGGTAGCGGCCGCCTGTCGGCCAGCCTTCGGGGTCGAGGAGGACAAGGGTGTTCTGCTGGTGCGCTTCCAGTGCGATGCCCACGGTGGCGTCGAGCCAGAGCACGGGGCGTACGACGTGGTCCAGGTAGCGCAGGAACCACTCCGTCGCGACGGCGGGGACGGGCCGGCCTGTCCGGGCGGCGAGACGCTCGACCGTGTCGGAGAGGCGTGAGTGCGTGCCTGTGCGCCCGGGCCAGGGCCGCGGTGAGGTCAGGGCTGCGATGCAGACGGCGTCGTCGCTGTGGTGGAAGGGGTTGTGGCGCAGCATGACGTCGATTCCGGGGACGGGTTCACCGTCGGGTGTGTCGACCGCGAGCCATGCCGGATCGCGCACGATGTCGAATCCGGGGTGCGCCGCCCGCCACTGGTCGGCGAGTCCAGTACGGAGCAGCCGATGCACCTCCACCCCCCGGTGGAGTTCCTTGCGGAGGTTCTCCCGGCGGGAGTTGGTGATGCGCAGACCGAGGGACAGCTTGAGCATCGCGGATGCCCCGGGGCGGTGCACGGTGCGGACGGAGGAGGTGGGGTGCCAGGGGTCGCCGTGGGAACCGAGGTCGTGGAGCAGGCCGGCGTCCAGCAGCGCGGCCACGGTGGGCCGGTGCCGGAGGTCGCGTGCCTGCCACGGGTGCAGGGGCAGCGCGGCGCAGTCGGCAGGGAGCTGGATGTCGCCGGCGAGGCGGGAGGTGAGCTGCTCGGCGGCGAGCGTGCGTCCTTGCTCGGTCCAGGCCGAGTCGGCTGCGAGCACGGACCGGTCGACTGCCCACCAGTGCAGCGGGAAAGCACCGTGCAACTCCGGTGAGTAGAGCAGGGCTTCGGCGTCGGAGAGTCCCTCACGGCTCTTCGGTGTGGGGTGCAGCGGGTGGCCGAGCAGGAGGGACTGTTCGGCGTCGAGGAAGAGGTCCGCGTCCTCTGGTGCGACGGGGTGCCTGCGCCGGTGAGCGATGAACTGGGCTGTGCGCCGGACGGAATCGGCTACGCGGCCGACGAGGTCGGCTCCGTCCGTGCCGCCGGCTTCCCGACCGAGGAGCGCGGCCACGGTCACCGCATCGGCGGTGGTGGCGTCGTGCGGGCTGCTTTCAAGAGCCGGCGGGCCGAAGCGGTGCCATCCGGAGGGTGACCAGTAGTGGACGGGGACGAGCAGGGCGGTCCCGCTGCCGTGGAGCGGAACGCGCAGGGTGTCGCCCTCGGGCTCGGCGAGGTTGTTCTCGCGCACCCAGCAGCGGAGCAGGTTCTCGACGGCGGCGGCATCGGCCGCACGGCTGGGATCCGGATGGTCGAGCTGGTCCCCCGCTTCGGGCGCCGTGGACACGTGCCGGGCGGTGGTCGGGGTCTCGTCGTCGAATCCTCCGGTCTGCTGGCGCGGCACCGTCGCCGCCTCGGCCGTGAGCGGCCCGCTCATCGCTCCGTGGGCGCGGTGAGCGGCGGTGGGGCGGCCGTGGGACTCGGGCACTTCGGGTGCGGGGCTGGTGTTCACGGAGGCTTCCTTGTGACGGGGATCCGGGGATCAGTACGACTGCCCGCTGTCGGCGCGGCGTGGAGTGGAGCGTTCTGCGGCGGCCAGGGCGTCCGCGAAGCGGTCGAGGACGGCCACGGCCTGTTCGTCGGTGAGTGTGAGAGGAGGCAGGAGTCGGACCACGGCACAGTGGCGTCCGCCGAGTTCGACGATGAGGCCGCGGTTCAGGCATTCCCGCTGGACGGTCGCGGCGAGCGCGGGAGCGGGTGGGGGGACGAGCGCGTCGCGGGCGGTGGAGTCGGGGTCGACGAGCTCCACGCCGATCATCAGGCCCCGGCCCCGTACGTCTCCGATGCAGGAGTGAGCGGCGGCGAGACCCTGGAGCCGGGCCAGCATGCGTGCGCCGAGGGTGGAGGCCCGGTCGGCGAGGCGGTTCTCGCGCACGTACGCGAGGGTGGCCGCTCCGGCCGCCATCGCCAGCTGGTTGCCGCGGAACGTGCCGGCGTGTGCTCCCGGCTGCCACGTGTCGAGTTCGGACCGGTAGACGATGACCGCGAGCGGGAGGGAGCCGCCGATGGCCTTGGACATCACCATCACGTCGGGCACGATGCCGCTGTGCTCGACGGCCCAGAAGGTGCCGGTGCGGCCCACTCCGGTCTGCACCTCGTCGGCGATCAGAGGGATGGAGCGCGCGGCGGTGATCCGGCGCATCCGCCGCAGCCACTCGTCAGGTGCGGGAATCACGCCGCCCTCGCCCTGCACCGGTTCGAGGATCATTCCGGCGGGGGCCGGCGCACCGCCCTTGGGGTCGTCGAGGAGGTTCTCGGTCCAGCGTGCGGCGAGTTCGGCGCCGCGTTCGCCGCCGATACCGAAGGGGCAGCGGTATTCGTGCGGGTAGGGAAGTCGTGTCACGCGGACGTCGGTGGCGCCGCCCGATGCGTCGAGGGCACCTGCCGTCATGCCGTGGTAGGCGCCGGTGAAGGCGAGGACTCCGTTGCGGCCGGTGGCGGTGCGGACCAGTTTGAGTGCCGCTTCCACGGCGTCGGTGCCCGCCGGACCGCAGAACTGGATCCGGGCGTCGGAGGCGAGCTGGGGCGGAAGCGTGGCGAACAGCTCCGTGGTGAACGCGTCCTTGACCGGTGTGGCCAGGTCCAGGATGTGCAAGGGCGCCCCGGAGTCGAGGACCTTCTTGATGGCTTCGAGGACGACGGGGTGGTTGTGCCCGAGCGCGAGCGTTCCGGCTCCGGAGAGACAGTCGAGGTAACGGCGGCCGTCGGCGCCCTCGATCGTCAGTCCTCGAGCGCGTACGGGCACGATGGGCAGCGAGCGCGCATAGGTGCGGGCGGCCGATTCGCGCAGCGACTGCCGGCGCAGGATGCCCTCGTGGGCGGCGGCCGGGGCGATCGGAGCAGGTTCGGTCACGGCCACGGCTGTTGGTCCTTCCACTGTCACGGTTGCGTTTCGCATGGGTACGGCTTCGGCCCTGCGACCGCTCGCTGTTGAGCCGCCCCCGTGTTCCCGCCCCTACCAACGACGCGGCGGGCCGGCGATCACGGCCGGGAGGAAGATCCTTGCGGCGGCGGAACCGTGGACCTGGTGCACGCCGTCCCCATCGGCACCGGCATAGTTGGGGGGCCGCACCCGGCGGTGAACTCCACCGGGGCGGCGGCGGATGCGTCCGCCGCCGGAAGTACCGGCATTGCCGGAATGTGGCTCAGTTCAGACGGAACAGCAGCACCGAAGTCCCAGGGGGATCACGAGATGCGACCCATTCGCCCGACGCTGGCAGCGGCGTCCCTTGCCGCCGTGCTGGCGCTGGCTGCCACCGCCTGCGGTCCGAGCGAGGACACCGCGGGCGACAAGCCGAGTGCATCGGCCGGTCAGACCGCCGATGACAAGATCACGATTCCGGACGATCTCAAGGAGCGGCTCAAGGAGCGCGGGATCGACCTGGACAAGTGGAAGAACGGCGAGTGGAAGAACTGGGACAAGGACAAGTGGCTGCGTGAGGCCAAGGACTTCGTCAACCCGATCATCGAGGACCTGTGGGACCCGGACCGCATGCGCGACGCCGAGAAGCCGCCGGCGAAGCCCGTCGACCCGGACATCTCGGGTGACGAGGGTGTCACCGACCCGACGCCGGAGCCCGTCGACGCCGTGCCCGTGAAGGCGCCCTACCACACGAGCGCCGCCGAGGCGGGCAAGGTCTTCTTCGACGGCCCCCAGGGTTCGATGGTGTGCTCCGCGACCGTCGTGCAGGACCCGGCCAACCCCGGCAAGTCGAACATGGTGTGGACCGCCGGTCACTGCGTCCACGCGGGCAAGAGCGGCGGCTGGTACCGCAACATCGCCTTCGTCCCGTCGTACAACGACAGCGCGCTGGCCACCTCGGAGCTGGAGAAGGCTCCGAAGGAGAAGATCGCTCCCCACGGCGTGTGGTGGGGCGACTGGGCCCAGACGTCCGAGCAGTGGATCGCCCAGGGTGCGGCGACCGGCGGCCAGGGTGCGCCGTACGACTTCGCCGTCATCCACGTGACTCCGGAGAAGGGCAGCACGGGCAAGTCGCTCGAGGAGACGGTCGGCGCCGCTCTGCCGGTCGACTTCAAGGCCCCGGCCGTGCCGGACATCAAGAGCATGACCGCTACCGGCTACCCGGCGGCTCCGCCGTACGACGGTCAGAAGCTGTTCCAGTGCGCCGACAAGCCGGGCCGGCTCTCGCTGAAGGCCGAGGAGCCGACGATGTACCGCATCGGCTGCACGATGACCGGCGGTTCCTCCGGTGGCGGCTGGGTGGCCGAGGGCCAGGACGGCCGGCCCGCCCTGGTGTCCAACACCTCCATCGGCCCGGTGACGGCCGGCTGGCTTGCGGGCCCGCGGCTCGGCAAGGAGGCCGAGGGCGTCTACACGGCGGTCAGCAAGAAGTTCGCGGGCCAGTGACCTGACACGCGCCTCGCGTGGCAACAGCGTCACGTGACGGCACGGCAGTCCTCTGACAAGGCAGGGGCGTTCGGCCGGACGGCCGGGCGCCCCTTGCTCGTCACGTGGAGACTCGGTGGAGTTGCCGACCGGCCTCAACTGCGTGTCCACGCACCGGCTTAGAGTGGTGCCGCACCTGCGGCGGCTCCGGAAGGCCGCCCCTTCGCATGACACGCTCATGGCAACCGCGCACGGCGCAGACGCCGCCCGTGTGTCGCATCAGGCGCTGGTGCACCCGCGTTCATGGCACATTTCGCAAGTACTTCAGGGGGAATCGTTTCCATGCGATCCATACGTCCGCTGCTGGCTGCCGCCGGCCTCGTCTCGGCCCTCGCGCTGACGGCGACCGCCTGCGGCCCCGGCGAGGACAAGGCTGCAGACAAGCCCGCCGTCTCCGCGGAAGGCGCAGACAACAGCGGCGCAGAAGCCGCACTCCCCGCCGACCTGGCCGACCAGCTCAAGGAGCACGGTGTCGACCTGGACCAGTGGAAGAACGGCGAGTGGAAGAACTGGGAGAAGGACAAGTGGCTGCGTGAGGCCAAGGACTTCGTCAACCCGGTGATCGAGGGCCTGTGGAAGCCCGACCGCATGACGACGGCCAAGGCGCCTGCGAAGACGCTCTCCGCCGGTGACATCTCCGGTGACCAGGACGTCACCGACCCGGAGCCGCGCCCGGTGCGGGCCGAGGAGGAGAAGAAGCCCTACCACCGGAACGCCGCACCGGTCGGCAAGGTGTTCTTCGACGCCCCCGAGGGCTCGATGGTCTGTTCGGCGACGGTCGTCAAGGACCCGAAGAACCCGGGCCGGTCCAACCTCGTCTGGACCGCCGGGCACTGCGTGCACGCCGGTCGGGCGGGCGGCTGGTACCGCAACATCGCCTTCGTCCCCGCCTACAACGACAAGGGCAAGTCCCCCGCCGTGCTGGAGCACGCCCAGCCGCAGGAGATCGCCCCGTACGGCGTCTACTGGGCGGACTGGGTCGCGACCTCGGGCGAGTGGATCGACCAGGGCGGTCCGACGGGGGGCAGCGGCGCCGCCTACGACTACGCCGTGATGCACGTGAAGCCCGAGCAGGGCTCGAAGTCCCTGGAGGAGACGGTGGGCGCCGCGCTCGACGTCGACTTCGAGGCCCCCGACGCCAAGAGCATCGGCACGATGGGCGCGTGGGGTTACCCGGCGGCCCCGCCCTACAACGGCGCGATCATGCACAAGTGCCTGGACCAGCCGGGCCGGCTCTCCATCGCCCCCGGCACGCCCACGATGTGGCGTATCGGCTGCACGATGACGGGCGGATCCTCGGGTGGCGGCTGGTTCGTCCGGCAGCCCGGCGGCAAGACGGTGCTCGTCTCCAACACGTCGATCGGCCCGGTCACCTCGGGCTGGCTCGCCGGCCCGCGGCTGGGCCGGGGAGCGCAGCAGATCTTCACGACGATGAGCGAGAAGTTCGCGGGGCAGTAGGCCTCTTCGAGCCCGGCGGATCATACGGAAGGCCCGCCTCCCCTCGGGGAGGCGGGCCTTCCGTCCGGTGGCGGGCGCTGTGCCGCGTCAGTGGGTCGCCGGGACGTACGGGGCCAGTGCGGCGGCGAGCTCCTCGTGGACCCGCGCCTTGAGCAGGGTGCCCTCCGTGGTGTGCTCCTCGGAGACGACCTCGCCCTCGGCGTGCACGCGCGAGACGAGCCCGCCGTGGGTGTACGGGACGAGCGCCTCGATCTCCACTTCGGGCCGCGGCAGCTCGGTGTCGATCAGAGCCAGGAGCTCGCCGATGCCCGAGCCCGTGCGGGCCGAGACGGCGATCGCGTGCCGCTCGATGCGCAGCAGTCGCTGCAGCACCAGCGGGTCGGCCGCGTCCGCCTTGTTGATCACGACGATCTCGGGCACGTCCAGCGCGCCCACGTCGCGGATCACCTCGCGCACGGCGGCCAGCTGCTCCTCCGGAGCCGGGTGCGAACCGTCCACCACGTGGAGGATCAGGTCGGAGTCGCCGACCTCCTCCATCGTGGAGCGGAACGCCTCGACCAGGTGGTGCGGCAGGTGCCGTACGAATCCGACGGTGTCGGCGAGGGTGTAGATCCGGCCGCCCGGCGTCTCGGCCCGGCGGACGGTCGGGTCGAGGGTGGCGAACAGGGCGTTCTCCACCAGGACACCGGCGCCGGTGAGGCGGTTGAGCAGCGAGGACTTGCCGGCGTTGGTGTAGCCGGCGATCGCGACCGACGGCACCCTGTTGCGGCGGCGCTCCCGGCGCTTGATCTCGCGGCCCGTCTTCATCTCCGCGATCTCCCGGCGCATCTTCGCCATCTTCTCGCGGATCCGTCGCCGGTCCGTCTCGATCTTGGTCTCACCGGGACCACGGGTGGCCATGCCGCCACCGCCGCCGCCACCCATCTGACGGGACAGCGACTGACCCCAGCCGCGGAGCCTGGGCAGCATGTACTGCATCTGCGCCAGAGCGACCTGCGCCTTGCCCTCTCGGGACTTGGCGTGCTGGGCGAAGATGTCGAGGATCAGGGCGGTGCGGTCGACCACCTTGACCTTGACGACGTCCTCGAGGTGGATGAGCTGGCCGGGGCTGAGCTCACCGTCGCAGACGACGGTGTCGGCTCCGGTCTCGAGCACGATGTCGCGCAGCTCGGTCGCCTTGCCCGACCCGATGTAGGTGGCCGGGTCCGGCTTGTCGCGCCGCTGGATGACTCCGTCGAGCACCAGGGCGCCCGCGGTCTCGGCGAGCGCCGCGAGCTCCGCGAGGGAGTTCTCGGCGTCCTGCACGGTCCCCGAGGTCCAGACGCCGACCAGCACGACGCGCTCCAGGCGCAGCTGTCGGTACTCGACCTCGGTGACGTCTTCGAGCTCGGTGGAGAGGCCCGCCACGCGCCGCAGAGCGGCACGCTCGGAGCGGTCGAACTGATCGCCGTCCCGCTCGGTGTCGATCTCGTAGCTCCAGGCGACGTCCTCTTCCATCAGGGCATCGGCCCGAAGGCTCTCGGTGCGCGTCTCCGCGAAGCTCTGCTCGTCCTGGGAAGGGGATGAAGAGGAGGTCATTGGATCCTTACGTCGATGGAATGAGCGGTTGCGGGGGGACGCCCGCAAGGGCATTGTGCCCCCGTACGCCAGTCACAACGTGTGACAGCCCCGGAAGATTCCCCCAGGGGGTCCCGGGCCCGGCCCCGTCGTCGGCCAGTCGATCGTCCCACGGGGCCGCCGGGGCCGTCACTCCGGTTTTCAGCGGGCGGCGCGGGCCTTCGGGGCCTCGCTGCGCCAGTCCGCGTGGCCGGGCATGGGCGGGGTCTTCTTCCCGTACAGCCATTCCTGGAAGAAGTCGCCGAGGTCACGCCCCGCGACATGGGATGCGAGCTGCGTGAAGTCCTCGGTGCTCGCCGTGGAGTCGCGGTGCTCGGTGACCCACTCGCGCTCCAGCCGTTCGAAGGCGGCCTCGCCGATCGTCTGCCGCAAGGCGTACAGGACGAGGGCGCTGCCGTCGTAGACGACCGGCCGGAAGAGACTGAGCTTCTGTCCGGGCGCCGGTGCCTGCGGGGCCGCGGGCGGCCCGCCGGCCGCTCGCCAGCCGTCGGAGAGGCGGTAGGCCTTCCTCATCCGTTCGACCAGTGGCTGCTTGGCCTTCTCCTCGGCGTACAGGGCCTCGTACCAGCTGGCGTGGCCCTCGTTCAGCCACAGGTCGGACCATGTGCGGGGGGAGACACTGTTGCCGAACCACTGGTGGGCCAGTTCGTGGACCATCACCGAGTCGACGTACCACTTCGGGTGGGCGGCGTTGGTGAACAGGGAGCGCTCGAAGAGCGACAGCGTCTGCGTCTCCAGCTGGAATCCGGTGTCGGCGTCGGCGACCAGCACTCCGTACGTCTCGAAGGGGTAGGCGCCGACCTTGTCCTCCATCCACCGGACATGGCCGGGGGTCTTCTTCAGCCACGGTTCGAGCTTCGCCTTGTCGGCGACGGGGACGACGTCGCGAAGGGGCAGTCCGTGCGGGCCCTGCCGCTTGACGACGGCGGAGCGCCCGATGGCGACCTGGGCGAGTTCGGTGGCCATCGGGTGGCCGGTGCGGTAGATCCAGGAGGCCCTGGTGTCATTCCGGGAATGTGCGACCTGCCGTCCGTTGGCGACGGCCGTCAGGTTCCTGGGGGTGGTGACGCGGAAGGTGAAGAACGCCTTGTCCGCGGGGTGGTCGTTGCAGGGGAAGACACGGTGCGCCGCGTCGGCCTGGTTGGCCATCACCAGACCGTCGCCAGTGGGCACCCATCCCCCGGCGGCCTTGGCCCCGCGCGGGTCGCTGGTGTGCGTGACGGTGATCTGCATGCGCGATCCGGCGGCGACGGCCATGGAGGGCTCGACGACAAGGTCCTCGCCCGTGGACGCGAATTCAGCGGTGCTGCCGTTGACCTCGACAGAGTCGACCGTGCCATGGGCGAAGTCGAGGTTGATCCGGCCGAGCCGCCGGTTCGCCCAGGCGTCGATCCTGGTGACAGCGTCCAGGGGCTTGGTGTTGCTGCCCTCGTAGGTGAGGGCGATGTCGTATCCGATGACGTCGTAGCCGGGGTTGCCCAGCCGAGGGAAGAGGGGGTCGCCGATCCCGAGGGCGGTCGGTTCGGGCAGCGTCGCGGCGACGAGGGTGGCCGATGCTGCGGCCAGCAGTACGGCACCCAGTCGGCGTCGGGGAGTGTGCAGCATGTCCTACCGCTACCAGCACGCCATGAGACGGCCGCGGCGGCGCGCGACGGGGGACCGCGTCCCCACCCGAACGAGGTCAGGCGGTCGAGGCCGGATGCTGCGTCCTGCTCACGTCGTACACGCCGGGGACGTCGCGCATGGCGCGCATCAGGGCGGGAAGCCCGGCGGCGTCGGGCAGTTGGAGGGTGTACGTGTGGCGTACCCGCTGCTGGCTCGGCGGTTCGACGGTGGCCGAGACGATGGCCGCTCCCTCACCGGCGATGACCTCGGTGAGGTCGGCGAGCAGACGGGGCCGGCCGAACGATTCGGCGACCAGAGTGACCCGGCACTCGGCGGCGTCGCCCCAGCGCACGGCCACCGGAGCCCGGCCGAGGCTCTCCATGCGCGCCACCGCGGCGCATTCGACGCGATGGACGGTCACCGCGCCCCCGCGCACCGCGAAGCCCGTGACGGTGTCGGGCGGTACGGGCGTACAGCAGCCGGCGAGCCGGACGGTCGCGTCCGGAAGGTCGACGACGGCGTTCGCCGAGGCCGGCCGGTCGGCCGCGCGCGGAGTGGGGTGCCGGGGAGCGGCCGCCTGGGCGCTCGCACCCTCCGGGTGGCTCTCGAGCCAGCTGCTGATGGCGATCCGTGCGGCCGGGGTGCGGGCGTGGTCGAGCCAGTCCGGCGACGGTCCGGAGGAGGCGTCCTGGGCGAGCAGCACGTGCACGGTGTCGCCGTCGTTGAGCTGGGTGCTCAGGGTGGCCAGCCGGCCGTTGACGCGGGCGCCGATGCACGCGTGGGCCTCCTCGCCGTACTGGGCGTAGGCCGCGTCGACGCAGGTGGCCCCGGCGGGCAGTCCGAGCGCCCGGCCGTCGGCCCGGAAGACGGTGATCTCCTTGTCCTGCGCCAGGTCCGCGCGCAGGGAGGTCCAGAAGGTGTCCGGGTCCGGGGTGGACTGCTGCCATTCGAGGAGACGGGACAGCCAGCCGGGTCTGGTGGGGTCGGCGCGCTCGCCGTCGAGCGGCTCGGCGCTCTCGGTCGGCACGTACGGGTTGCCGAGCGCGACCACCCCGGCCTCGGCGACCCGGTGCATCTGGTGGGTGCGGATGAGGACTTCGGCGACGGCGCCGTCGGAGCCCGCGACGGCGGTGTGCAGCGACTGGTACAGGTTGAACTTGGGGGCGGCGATGAAGTCCTTGAACTCGGAGATCACCGGGGTGAAGCAGGTGTGCAGCTCGCCGAGCACCGCGTAGCAGTCGGCGTCGTCGGTGACGAGGACGAGCAGGCGCCCGAAGTCGGTGCTGCGCAGCTCGGAGCGTTTGAGGCAGACGCGGTGCACGGAGACGAAGTGCCGGGGCCTGATGAGCACTTCCGCGGTGATGCCGGCGTCGCGCAGCACGGTCCGGAAGTCCTCCGCGATGGCGGCGAGAGCGTTGCACGCGGTGGCGTTCTCGGCGATGAGGGCGCGGGTGCGCTCGTACTCCTCGGGGTGCAGGATCGCGAAGACCAGATCCTCCAGTTCGGTCTTCAGGGCCTGCACGCCGAGACGCTCGGCGAGGGGGATGAGGACGTCGCGGGTGACCTTGGCGATGCGTGCCTGCTTCTCGGGACGCATGACGCCGAGCGTGCGCATGTTGTGCAGCCGGTCGGCGAGTTTGATCGACATCACGCGGACGTCGTTGCCGGTGGCGACGAGCATCTTGCGGAAGGTCTCCGGTTCGGCGGCGGCGCCGTAGTCGACCTTCTCCAGCTTGGTGACGCCGTCGACGAGATAGGCCACCTCGGCACCGAACTCCGCCTTCACCTGGTCCAGCGTCACCTCGGTGTCCTCCACGGTGTCGTGGAGCAGGGACGCGGTCAAGGTCGTGGTCTCCGCGCCCAGTTCGGCGAGGATGAGCGTGACGGCCAGCGGATGGGTGATGTACGGCTCGCCGCTCTTGCGGAACTGGCCGCGGTGGGACGACTCCGCCAGCACGTACGCCTTGTGCAGTTGGGCGAGGTCGGCGTCCGGGTGGTGCGCGCGGTGCGCGTCGACGACGTGGCCGATCGCGTCGGGGAGCCGGTCGCGCCCGGTGGGGCCCAGCAGAGCGGCGCGCCCGATCCGGCGGAGGTCGATCCTGGGTCGGCCGCGCCTGCGACTGTGGGCACCAGGGTTGGCGGCCTCTGCACTCATGGGCACCTCCGGCTGCATCGACCGGCGGTGGAAGGTCAGGTCGTGCCTCCGGGCCGGTGCTTGATGCTACCGAGCCCACCACGTGGCGCAGTGCCGCTCTCGCTCAGCGTGAAACGGATCACCCATTCGAGCGAAGCTCTATGCGCTCACGGTTTCGAGGAGAGCGGGCTCGATGTACCCCTCGGCGACAATCACGGCCGGGCCCGTCATCTCGATCTCCCCGTCGGGACGTTCCGTGATGACGAGGCGGCCGCCGGGCAGGTCAACGGTGTACGCGACGGGGGTGCCGGTGACGGACGGGTCCACGCCGTCCCTGCGGGCCGCCGCGACGGCGACGGCGCACGCGCCCGTGCCGCACGAGCGGGTCTCGCCGGACCCGCGCTCGTGCACGCGCATGGCGACGTGGCGCTCGCCCCGGTCGGCGACGAACTCCACGTTCACCCCGTCCGGATAGACCGATGCCGGGCTGAACGGTGGAGCCGAGAACAGGTTCCCCGCGTGGGCCAAGTCGTCGACGAACGCGACCGCGTGGGGGTTGCCCATGTTCACGTTCCTCGCGGGCCAGCTGCGGCCGTCGATCGTGACCGTCACGCCGTCCTCGGGGAGCAGCGCGCGCCCCATCGAGACGGTGATGTCACCCGTGTCCGCGCCGGCGCCGGCGGCCTCCTTGGCGATGTGGACCCTCTTGACGCCGCCTCGGGTCGCCACGGCGATGTCGCCGGCCTCGACGTGGCCCACGCGCTGGAGGTAGCGGGCGAAGACCCGGACGCCGTTTCCGCACATCTCGGCGATCGAGCCGTCCGCGTTGCGGTAGTCCATGAACCACTCGGCCTCGTCCGCCATGTCCCTGGCCTCGGGGTGGGCCGCCGAGCGGACGACGTGCAGCAGACCGTCACCGCCGATGCCAGCGCGGCGGTCGCACAGCCTGGCGACGGCGGCCGCGGGCAGGTCGATGCCGTTGTCCGGGTCCGGGACGATCACGAAGTCGTTCTCGGTGCCGTGGCCCTTGAGGAAGGGGACGGGCGAGGTCTGCGAGGTGCTCACGTCCACCATCGTACGAGGCCGGTCCGACAGCGGGGCGTCCGGTGGGATCCGGACCGAGGGCCGTCGCCGGGCTGGAGCGGACGGGGCGGGGCTGGGCGCGCGGGGCGGGGGCGGTGCGGGGCGCGCGGGCCGGCGCTCAGCGCAGGCGCGCGACCCGCCAGACCGCGAGGGCGACGAGCACCGTGCCCACGCCGACGTAGAGAGCGATGACACGCCAGTCGGGGCGCTCGCCGGAGCCCCGGACGGGCAGGCCGGGCCAGGTGTGCCCGACGCGGCGGGCCGCCATCACACCCCAGCCGGCCGCACAACAGCTGATCAGCAGCCCGAGCATGGCGACGACCGCGCCGCCGTCCCCCGTACCGAAGGCGAGGGGAAAGGCGAACATCAGCGAGCCGATGGCGGCGAGCGCCACGATCGGGGCGAGCTGCCAGATGCGCAGGCGCCGCTGCGGACGGAGCTCCACCTCGACCTCGTCGGTGAGCACTTCCTGCTCGTCGGGACCGTCCGGGCTCAGCCCCGAGGTGCCTTCGGCGGCATCTCGGCGCTCCCGCTCGGTGTCGCGAGGGCCGGCCTCCATCGCCACGCGCCCTCCCAACTCGGACTCAGCTGTCGATCGATGCTCGATGATGGCACGCTCCAGGTGGCCGAACTGACGGGCGGAGCGTCCCGATGCCATCACGTGATCAGGCTGTGACCGCTCGTTCGATCAACGCCAGCGCACGCTGCGGAAGTTCCGCGCGGTCCTGGGCCGCGCCGCTGAGCCAGTGCACCCTCGGGTCGCGCCGGAACCAGGAGTCCTGGCGGCGGGCGAAGCGTTTCGTGGCGCGCACCGTCTCCTCGCGCGCCTGGGTTTCGGTGCACTCCCCCGCGAGCGCGGAGAGCACCTGCTGGTAGCCCAGGGCGCGGGACGCGGTGCGCCCTTCGCGCAGTCCCTGAACCTCCAGGGCGCGTACCTCGTCGACGAGCCCCGCCTCCCACATCCGGTCCACACGCAGGGCGATCCGTTCGTCCAGCTCGGGCCGCTCGACGTCGACGCCGATCTGCACGGTGTCGTAGACGGAGTCGTGGCCGGGGAGGTTGGCGGTGAACGGCCTGCCCGTGATCTCGATGACCTCGAGGGCCCTGACGATGCGCCGCCCGTTGCTCGGAAGGATCGCGCGGCCCGCCTCCGGGTCGGCGGCCGCGAGACGGGCGTGGAGCGCCCCGGAGCCGCGCACGGTCAGCTCCTCCTCCAGCCGGGCGCGGACCTCAGGGTCGGTGCCGGGGAATTCGAGGGCGTCGATCGCCCCGCGTACGTAGAGCCCGGAGCCGCCCACGAGAACAGGGGTGCGGCCCTCGGCGAGCAGCCGGTCGATCTCCGCCCTGGCGAGCCGCTGGTACTCGGCGACGCTCGCCGTCTCGGTGACGTCCCAGATGTCGAGCAGGCGGTGGGTGACGCCTCCGCGCTCCTCGGCCGTCAGCTTGGCGGTGCCGATGTCCATCCCCCGGTAGAGCTGCATGGAGTCGGCGTTGACGACTTCGCCGTCCAGCCGCTGGGCCAGGAAGACCCCCAGATCGGACTTTCCGGCCGCGGTGGGACCGACGACGGCGATGACCCGCGGTGCGGGAGCTGCACTTCTCACCGCCCCAGTCTCGCAAACGCGGGCACCGCTCCCCGAACGAGCGAGGTGACGGCGGGTAGCCGGGGTCGTTGCCTGTTGCGAGGTTCCGGACGCCGGTTTCGGACCGGTACCCGCGAGCGGCGCAATGGGACGCTCCGGGTGGCGCGGAACTTCGCCCCCACGAGTACGCTATGGAGGAGATATGGGCGTTTTTTCATGGTTCCGCGGTAAGCCTGTGGCGACCGCCGAGGCGTCGGACCAAGAGGCCCCCCTCGCCACCGTGGCGACGGAGCCCTCGGCCGGCGCCCCGTCCGACTCCGAAGCCGGTGCCGACGGCACGCTCGGTGAGGGCACGGCCGCCACCGGGGTCGACATCCCCAAGCAGCAGTCCGCCGAGGAGGCGGCGGACAGCGAGGCCGGTGAAGGCGCCCGTAAGTAGTCCCCGACAAGGGATGACGAGGGAAGGTGAACCATGGGCTTCCTGGACACCCTGAAGGCCAAGCTCGCCCCGGCCAAGGACAAGGTCACCGACCTGGCCCAGCAGCACGAGGGCAGGATCGGGCAGGGCCTCGACAGGGCCGCCAAGACGGTCGACGACAAGACCAAGGGCAAGTACAGCAGCAAGATCGAGACGGGCACAGGCAAGGCCAAGGAGGCCCTGGGCCGCATCGCGCACCGGGACGAGAAGGGCCACGGCACCACGCCGCCGACTCCCTGACGCGAACGACCGACGGCCGCGGAGCGAGTGCTCCGCGGCCGGCGGCGCGTGTTGGGGTGTGGGCCCCGGGGCGACCGAGATATCCACCCCGA
>NZ_JBSFUR010000038.1:0-61953 GCF_053591895.1 Streptomyces sp. NPDC002867
GCACCCTTCTGCCATTCGGGCGCCCCCCAGCAGTCGTTCTGTCTTTCATCGCCTACCCGGAGGCCGGGTGTTGCGACGTTGATTAGAACCCAAGACGGGGGCGGGGCGTGGGCGGGTTCCGGCGTCGGTACGCCGGGCCCGGGCGTCGGCCGGTACGCCGGGCACCGCGTCGGCCGTACGCCTCCCGGTGCGCAGGGCCCCGCGCCGGCCGTACGCCTTCGGTGCGCGCCCGACCTCAGCCGATGGCCAGCTCGGCGCACGCGGCCTTGAACTTCGGGGTGCAGATCTCCTCGGCCGTGTAGATGCCGTCCCTGATGACCGTCTCCTCGATGTTGGCCTGGGTCAGGGCGATGACCGGGACCAGGACGGAGGGGATGTCCTTGGTGGTCGGGCTGTCCACGTGCGTCTGGGCGACGGTGTGGAGCGACTCGCCCTTGGCGAGCGCCACGGCCATCTCGGCCGCGGCGGCGGCCTCCGGTGCGTACGGCTTGTAGACGCTCATGTGCTGCTCGCCGGAGATGATGCGCTGTACGGCGGCGAGCTCGGCGTCCTGGCCGGTGACCGGCGGGAGCGCGGTGACGCCCGCGGCCTTGAGGGCGGCGATGGCGCCGCCCGCCATGCCGTCGTTCGCGGAGTAGACGCCGTCGATGGCGTCGGCGCCGAGTTCGGCGATGGCGGCCTTCATGTTGGCCTCGGCGTTCTCGGGGCTCCACTCCTCGGTGTCGTACTCCTTGCCGACCGTGACCTTGCCGTCGAGTTCGGCGTGGGCGCCCTTCTTGAACAGCGCGGCGTTCGGGTCCGTGAGGGCGCCGTTCACCATGACGATCCGGCTGTTCTTGGCCTTGTTGCCGAGGGCCTTCAGAAGGGCCTTGCCCTGGACGTGGCCGACCTCTTCGTTGTCGAACGAGGTGTAGGCGTCGATCGGTCCCTCGGCCAGGCGGTCGAAGGCGACCACCGGGATGCCGGCCTCCTCGGCCTTCTCGACGCTGCCGGCTATGGCCTTGGCGTCGACGGCGTCCAGGATCAGCACGTCGACCTCGTCCTCGATCATGTTCTCGACCTGGAGGGCCTGGAGCGAGGCGTCCTGGTTGGCGTTGGCGTAGACGACCTTGCCCTCGCCGATCGTCAGCCTGTCGACCTTGTCCTCGATGACCGGCCGGTCGAACTTCTCGTAGCGCGCTGCCTCCCGGTCCGGGAGGAGCAGACCCACGACGATGTCGTTGCTGATCACACCGCTGTGTTCCTCGCTGCCGCAGCCGGACAGCGAGAAGGCGAGGACAGAGGCTGAAGCGGCCGCCACGGCACTACGCACACTTCTGTTCATTTGTGGAAACCAACCTCCAGGACAGGCCGCCAGTTTTCGGCCGAGGTGGCGCAAAGCCAACTCTCTGTCACTGCTGGGCGTCAAGAGCCGCACACGTAACGTGATGGCAACGGTGTTGCGTGTTGAACAAGTGGCGAAGGCGTGGTGAAAGCGCTGTCCGTCGGCTTTCGGGGCGTGCGGGAACCGATCCGCGCCGCCGCTCGTGTAGAAGAACGGAAGAGTCGGACGTCAGGTACAGGAGAAGGGGGACGCATGCCCGGTCGCACGACAAGCGTGTTCCGTCCCGCCGTGCTCCTGCTGTTCCTCCTCGTCGAGGTGCTCGTCGAGGCCGTTCTCGTCGACGGCGACGGCCTCACCGCCGCCCTCGCGCTCGCCGCGACCGCCACCGCGGCGGCCGGTTCCGCGCTCGTCGTCTGCGCCGTCATCAGCGCGCGCTGCGTGCCCGCCGTGCCGCGCACCCGGGTGCGCACGGCGATCCGCGACCGCGAACAGCGCACCGCCTTCCTCCCGCAGCGCGATCCCGACGCCCGGGGCCGCACGCGCCCCCGAGCCCCCGGCCGCCTCCTTCCGGCGGCCGTGTAGCGACAGATCCCTGCGAGGTCCCTCCACGGGCCGTCATGCCGCCATGCCCCGCATGACCCGTTCCCCGGCACGACACGACCCCTGGAGGGGGCCACCCATGTCCGTATTCGCCGATCTCGTCGAGCGCCTCGCCGACCTGCTCCACCCGCTGTTCGCCGCCTCGGCCACCGCCGCCGCCATCGTCGTCTTCACCGCGCTCGTACGGCTCGCCGTCCATCCCCTGTCCCGCTCCGCCGCCCGTGGTCAGAAGGCCCGCGCCCGGCTCGCCCCCGAGCTCGCCGCGTTGCGCGAGAAGCACGGGGGCGACCGGGAACGGCTGCAGAAGGCCACGATGGAGCTCTACGCGCGGCAGAAGGTGTCGCCGCTCGAAGGCTGCCTGCCGTCCCTGCTCCAGCTGCCGGCGTTCTTCCTCATGTACCACCTGTTCTCCAGCGCGCGGATCGGCGGCGAGCCGAACGGGCTGCTCGACCACACCCTCTTCGACGCCGCGCTCGGCGGGCGCTGGGCGGACGCGCTGTCCGACGGCGGCGTGCTCGGCGGCGCCGGGCTCGTGTACCTGGCCCTCTTCGGGATCGTCGCCGCCGTGGCGACGTTCACCTGCCTGCGCACCAAGCGGCAGATGGCGGCCGCGCCCACGGCGGCCGGGGAGCAGATGCCGGGCATGGGCGCGATGCTCAAGGTCATGCCGCTGATGCCGTTCGCCACGCTGATCACCGTCGCCGTCGTGCCGCTCGCGGCCGCGCTGTACGTCGTCACGAGCACCACGTGGTCGGCGGTGGAGCGGGTGTTCCTCTACCGGGACATGCCTCTGGCCGGGGCGCTTGCTACCGCCCCGTAAAGGTCCAGGTTGTGAACAGGGTCTTGCAGGGTGGTCGGATGTCTTGGAGGATCAGCCAACCCTCCGATCCTCCGATGGCCGCACCTGTCGGGCCGGGTCCGCACTCGACGCACTCGACCAGGGGAGACAAACCATGAAGCTGCTGCGTGTCGGTACGGCGGGCGCCGAGCGCCCCGCCCTGCTCGACGGGGACGGGCTGACCCTGCGCGACCTGTCCGGTCTCGTCGCGGACATCGACGGCCCGCTGCTCGCGGACGCCGCCGCCCTCGACCGGATCCGCGCCGCGGCCGAAGCCGGTGACCTGCCCGTACTCGACGCCGCCGGGCTCCGGGTCGGGCCGCCGCTGGCCCGTGTCGGCAAGGTCGTGTGCATCGGGCTGAACTACCACGACCACGCCGCCGAGACCGGCGCCCAGCCCCCGGCCGAGCCCGTCGTGTTCCTCAAGGCGGCGGACACGGTCGTCGGCCCGGACGACACCGTGCTCGTGCCGCGCGGCAGCCGCAAGACCGACTGGGAGGTCGAGCTCGCGGTGGTGATCGGACGTACGGCGCGCTACATCGCCGACGACGAGGACCCGCTTTCGTACGTCGCCGGGTACGCGGTCGCCCACGACGTCTCCGAGCGCGAGTTCCAGATCGAGCGCGGCGGCACCTGGGACAAGGGCAAGAACTGCGAGACGTTCAACCCGCTCGGGCCCTGGCTCGTGACCGCCGGCGAGGTGGCCGACCCGCAGGCGCTGCGGCTCAGGCTCTGGGTGAACGGCGAGCTCAAGCAGGACGGCACCACCGCCGACCAGATCTTCCCGGTGGCCGATGTCGTCCGCTACCTCAGCCGGTTCATGACCCTGTACCCGGGCGACGTCATCAGCACCGGTACGCCGGCGGGTGTCGCGCTCGGGCAGCCGGAGCCGAAGCCGTTCCTGCGCGCCGGTGACGTGGTGGAGCTGGAGATCGACGGGCTCGGGCGCCAGCGCCAGGAGCTCAAGGACGCGTAGCGGCCGACCGGGCCGGCGGCATCGGTGGGTGCCGCCGGCGGCGGGTTTCCGCACGGCTCGCCTCGCGCTGCCGGAACGGACGGCTGCTGGGACGGACGCGGCGGGCGGTGCGGCGGGTCAGGAAGGCGGCCCGGCCGTACCGCTCGAACCGTTGGCGTGCGCGGCGAACCGCTCCAGCGCCTCGACCACCATCGCGTGGTCGTCGGCCTGCGGCAGGCCCGAGACCGTGACCGAGCCGACGACGCCGACCCCCTCGATCGTGATCGGGAAGGAGCCGCCGTGGGCCGCGTACACGTCCGGGTCCAGACGCGAGGACTCCTCGAACGTCGTGCCCTTGGCGCGGTGCCGCGCCCCGACGAGGTACGAGCTCTCGCCGTAGCGCTCGACGACGCGGCGCTTGCGGTCGATCCACGCGTCGTTGTCGGCGCTGGAGCCCGGCAGGGCGCAGTGGAACAGCTGCTGGGCGCCGCGCCGGATGTCGATGGCGACGGGCGCGTTGCGCAGGTGCGCCATCTCGACGAGCAGGCTGCCCAGCTTCCAGGCGTCGTCGTGCGTGAAGCGGTGCAGCGTCAGCCGCCGCTCCTGCTCGACGATCTCGTCGACGGTGAGGTGCTGGCGGTGGGTGCTCATGCGGTGATCTCCACGGTGACGCCCTCGCGGGCGGAGCGGCGGGCGGCTTCCAGGACGTCGAGGGCGGCGGCCGCCTCGAGCGCGGTCACCGGCGGGGCGGTCTTGTCGCGCACGGCGGCGGCGACGGCCGCGTAGTAGGCGGGGTAGTCGCCGGGCAGGGTCTCGACCGGGGTGCCACCGCCCGTGACCGGGGACTCCCCGGCGCCGATGCGGCCCCACAGCGCCTCCGGCTCCACGCCCCAGGGCTCGCCGACGGCCGGCAGCCTGCCGTCGCGCAGGTCGGCCTCCTGCGGGTCCAGCCCGTACTTCACGTACCCGGCCTTCGAGCCGAGAACCCGGAAACGGGGACCGAGCTGGGCGGTGGTCGCGCTCACGTACAGGTGCGAGCGGACGCCGCCCTCGTGCGTGATCGCGATGAAGGTGTCGTCGTCGGCCGCGGCGCCGGGGCGGCGCACATCGGACTCCGCGTACACCCGCGCCGCGGGGCCGAACAGGGTCAGCGCCTGGTCGACGACGTGGCTGCCCAGGTCGTACAGCAGGCCGCCGATCTCCGCCGGGTCGCCCGACTCGCGCCAGCCGCCCTTGGGCTGCGGGCGCCAGCGCTCGAAGCGGGACTCGAACCGCTGGACGTCGCCGAGCTCGCCGTCGGCGACGAGGCGGCGGAGGGTGAGGAAGTCGTTGTCCCAGCGGCGGTTCTGGAAGACCGAGAGCATCAGGCCGCGCTCGTCGGCGAGAGCCGCCAGAGCGCGCGCCTCGGCGGCGGTGCCGGCGACCGGCTTGTCCACGACCACGGCGAGACCGGCCTCCAGGGCGGCGGTCGCGATCGGGACGTGCGTCTTATTGGGCGAGGCGACGACGACGAGGTCCAGCTCGTCCGCCCGCTCCCACAGCTCGTCGGGGGCCGCGGCGAAGCGCACGCCGTCGCCGAGAGCGGCGCGGGCCTTCGCCCGGCGCTCCTCGCTCGACGTGACGACCGTGTCGACGACGAGGCCGTCGGTGGTGGCGATCAGCGGGGCGTGGAAGACGGAGCCCGCCAGGCCGTAGCCCACGAGTCCGACGCGGAGGGGGGAGCCGGATCCAGTCATGGCTCCACTTAAGCAACGCTGTTGCCAAAGTGCAACCGCTGCGGAGAATGGGAGGGTGACGAGGGTGGAGGCGGGCATGAAACGAGGCGACGGCGCCGATCCGAGGGGCAGCGGGGCCGGAGTGAACCTTCCCGCTCTGCGCAGCCACAACGCGGCGCTGGTGCTCGACCTGCTGCGTACGGCCGGAGAGGCGGGCATCAGCCGGATCGAGCTCGCCGAGGGCACCGGGCTGACTCCCCAGGCCGTGAGCAAGATCGTCGGGCGTCTGCGCGAGGAGGGCCTGGCCGCGGAGGCCGGCCGGCGCGCCTCCACGGGCGGCAAGCCGCGCACGGTGCTGCGCCTGCTGCCGGCGGCGGGCCACGCGGTGGGCCTGCACCTGGACCGCGACGAGCTCACGGCGGCCCTGCTGGACCTGTCGGGCGCATGTGTCGCGACACGCACGTCCCCGCTCGACCTGGGCGCGGGCGCGGACGCGGTGCTGGAGGGGGCGGCCGGGGAGGTACGGGAGCTGATCACCGGGGCGGGGCGCCGCGGCGGCGGGACCCGGGTGCTCGGCGTCGGCGTGGCCATGCCCGGGCCGCTCGACCACGCCACCGGAGTGCCGCACCGCGTCACCGGCTTCCCCGAGTGGGACGGCTACCCGCTGCGCGACGAGCTCGCCGCGCGGCTGCGGCTGCCCGTGGTCCTCGACAAGGACACCAACGCCGCCGCGCTGGGCCTGGCGCTGCGCGGCCCCGGCGACTCCTTCGCGTACCTCCACCTCGGTACGGGACTCGGCGCCGGACTCGTGCTCGGCGGCGAGCTCTACCGGGGCGCGCGGACGGGGGCGGGGGAGTTCGGGCACCAGGTCGTCCAGCTCGACGGGCCGGAGTGCGGCTGCGGCAACCGCGGCTGCGTCGAGGCGCTCTGCCTGGCCGCCGTCGCCCGCGGCGACATCGCGGGCGCGGCGCGCGTGCTCGGCGTCGGCGCCGCCAACCTGGTCGAGCTGCTCGACATCGACCGGGTGGTGCTCGGGGGCCGGGTGGTGGACGCGGCGGAGGAGGAGTTCGTCCGCGGGGTGGGCGCGGTGCTCGCGGCGCGCAGCCGGGTGCCGGTGGCGACGGCGGGCGGCGGGGGGCGCACGGTCGCGGAGGGGGCGGCACAACTGGTGCTGGCTCCGGTGTTCGGCCGGGCGCGGGCGGCGTTCGCCGCGAACGAGGGTGAATGAGAAAGCGCTGACGGGAGGGGTACGGGGCCGCTGTTCGGCGGTACGCGACCGTACACAGCGGGCCGCCGCGGGCAACGATGGCAGAGCCCGCGCCGCGGCGCGGGCGTCCCCCGGCGGTACGCGAGCAAGCAAAGGCCTCTCATGCGACTGCGCAACGCCCTCGCCCTCACAGTCTCGACAGCGGCGCTGACGGCCGTCTGCCCCGCGACGGCCCTCGCCGCGCCCGCCGCCTACAACGCGGCAAAGACCGCTCCGGCGGCGGCCGCTCCCGTACGGGGCGTGCCCCGCGCCGAGGACGCCGCTCGCGTCGGCGGCGCGCCCGTGGGGGAGGACCGGCCCGGGGAGCTGCCCGCCGACCAGCAGCCCACCTGTGGCAACGAGGCCGACCCCGACTTCCCCATCCGGACCCGGATCCACGGCGGCCCGCGCACCGTCCACCCCGGGGGCGGATTCCAGAGCGTCGGGCTCGATCTCACCAACACCACCCGGGAGTTGTGCCACCGCATCCACCCCGTGGTCATTCTCACCGGCCGCGGCCCCGGCCTCACCGCCGACAAGGTCCGCGTCCAGTTCCGCGACGAGGACGCCGGACGCTGGCGGCCCGTCACGCTGGAGCGCTCCAGCGAGGACGAGATCATCGGCGCCTTCGACGACGGCTTCCGCGGCTTCGTCGTACCGGCCGGGAAGACCGTCACCGTCAAGGTCCGCCTCGCGCTCGCCGCCGGCACCGCGCCCAACACCGTCACCGTGAACGCCGCCGTCGTCCAGCGCAGGGGCAACGACGGCGACTGGGTCGGCGCGTCCGGCGACTACCGCTTCGACGTCACGGAGGCTCCCGAGGACTCGGTCCTCGCCCGCTCGCTCGACCAGCTCGCCACCACCGGCTCCCGGACAGCCGTCCGCGTCGCCGCCGCGGGCGCGGTCATCGCACTCGGCACCGGGCTGCTGCTGCTGGTGTCCCGCCGCTTCGTGACCCGCCGGCGCTGAGCGTTCACCCACGTCCGCGAACATCCGTACTACGCCGTCGAGGCCCGTATCCCGCAGGTGAGGGACGAATTGGGGCGAGGGTGGGCCGCTGCCCACCGAGCGTGATCTCGCCTGCGCCGGGAGGTCTCGACGAGACGGTCCGTCAGGCGCTGCCGCCTCAAACGTGAGCTTCCGCCTCCGTTGCACCGGTTCCGACAACTGGTACTGGGGCATCGACGGGGTCAAGATCCAGGCTTCCTGATTAGGCTGGGGGCCGTCGCCACAGTGCTGTCGCGGCGCCCCAGCACGCACGTATGCACGGCAGGAGTCCGCCACATGGCAGAGCGCAAGCCGATCGAATCCTGGCTCACCGACATGGACGGTGTCCTGATCCACGAGGGCGTACCGATCCCGGGCGCGGACGCCTTCATCAAGAGGCTGCGGGAGACCGGGAAGCCGTTCCTGGTGCTCACCAACAACTCCATCTACACGGCGCGCGACCTGCACGCCCGGCTCGCCCGTATGGGCCTCGACGTACCGGTCGAGAACATCTGGACCTCGGCGCTCGCCACCGCCCGGTTCCTCGACGACCAGCGCCCCGGCGGCACCGCGTACGTCATCGGCGAGGCGGGCCTGACCACGGCGCTGCACGACATCGGCTACGTGCTCACCGACCACGAGCCGGACTACGTCGTGCTCGGCGAGACGCGCACGTACAGCTTCGAGTCGCTGACCAAGGCGATCCGGCTGATCAACGCGGGCGCCCGGTTCATCTGCACCAACCCGGACAACACCGGCCCCTCCACCGAGGGCCCGCTGCCGGCGACCGGCTCCGTGGCCGCGCTGATCACCAAGGCGACCGGCAAGGAGCCGTACTTCGCGGGCAAGCCCAACCCGCTGATGATGCGGACCGGGCTCAACGCCATCGGCGCGCACTCCGAGACCAGCGCCATGATCGGCGACCGTATGGACACCGACGTGCTCGCGGGCCTGGAGGCCGGCATGGAGACGTTCCTGGTCCTCACCGGGTCCACGACGCCCGCCCTGGTGGAGCAGTACCCCTTCCGGCCGTCGAAGGTCGTCGACTCGATCGCCGACCTCGTGGATCGCGTCTAGGCAGGTCAAACGCCCCTTCGGTGATCTGGCGACCACCTCTGCGGATGCGGGATCGGCCCGCGCGCGTGACTCTTGGCCTATCAGGAGGTTCACGATGCGTGCAGGTTCGATTGCTTTCCGTTCCGCCGGGGTGGCCGCCGCCCTGATCCTGGCCCCCGCGACGGCGGCCGTCGCGGACGACTCCGCCAAAGCGGTCCTCGCCCCCGCCACGACGGCCCCTGGAGGCCGGGTCGGCATCAGCGCCACCGGCTGCACGGGCTCGACCGCCACCGCGAGATCCGACGTCTTCGTGACGGACGCCGAGCTGACGGCCCGGCGGGGCTCCCGTGGCCTGACCGGTGAGGCGAGCGTGCGGTCGGACGTCCGGCCCGGCGCCTACGACGTCCGCGTCCGCTGCGACGGCCGCGAGTACCCCTCCTCCGGCCGCCTCGAGGTCGTCGGCCGGCTGCCGGGGACCGCCGAGCCCGTGAAAGCGGCGCACGCGTCCCCCGTGGCGCCCGTCCGCGCGGGCGGCGGCGGGACGGTGGCGATCGCCGCGCCCGTCGCCGCCGTCGAGGAGGAGGACGCCGGTCCCAGCGCGACCCAGACCGTGATCGGCCTCGTGCTCGCGGGCGCCGCCGCCGTCGCGGTCGCCGTCCGCAGCGTGCGCCGCCGTCGTACGGACTCCGACTGAGATGTCCGGCACACGGCCGCGCGCACGGCACGCCATCCGAGGCTCGGGCACCGTCCGGGCGGTCGTCGGCGTGCTGTGGGCGTTCCTCGTTCTCGTCCTGTGGCTCTGGGGCGGCGGGGCCCCCGGCGGAGCGGCCGGCAGGTCGGCGCTCACCACGGGCGACATGGCGGCGGTCGGCCGTCCGCCCGGTGTCCCGATGCCCCCCGCGCACGCCCCGCTCGACGCCGCCGAACCGCGCCGCGTCGAGATGCCCGCTCTCGGCCTGTCCGCCCCCGTCGTCGTGCGCGGTCTCGACGAGCGGGGCGCCGTCGCACCGCCGCCCCTGGAGACGCCGGACACCGTGGGCTGGTACGGCGGGGGCGCGCGGCCGGGCGAGCGGGGCGCGGCGCTGCTCGTCGGTCATGTGGACACCGATACACGGCCCGCCGTCTTCTACGACCTGAGCGCGGCCAGGCCCGGCGAACGGATCCGGGTGACGGGGGCAGACGGCAGGATCGCCGAGTTCACCGTGGACGACGTGCGGGTCTTCGGCAGCGAGCGGTTCGACGCACGCGCGGTCTACGGGCCCCGTGAGCAGGGGCGGGCCGAGCTGCGCCTGATCACCTGCGGCGGCGCCTTCGACCGGGCGACCGGCAGCTACACGGCGAACGTCGTCGTCTCCGCGTACCTGACGGGCACGCGCTAGCGACGCGACAGGCCCCCGGCGTCACCCGCCGGGGGCCTGCGGTCACACGGTCACGCGGTCACGCGGTCACGCCGTGCGGACGGTGAAGCCGCACCAGGCGGTCCACTGCGAGACGGCGTCGCCGTCCTGGACCCGTACCCGCCAGCGGTAGTCGCCGTCGGCGAGCCGGCCCTCGGCCACTTGGAGCGCGGCGTTCTGGCTGGTCTCGCTGACCGTCTGCCGGCGCAGCACCGGCTTTCCGTCCGCCTCCTCGACCTCGAAGACCACCTTCCGGCCGGGTGCCGCCTCGCCGGGCCTCTCGACCGTTCCGGGCGGGGCCACCGACTCCAGCGTCGCGGCGAGCGTCGCCGAGCCCGAGGTGACGACCGGCTGCTGCGGCGCGCGGCAGAACTGGAAGCCCGCGTACGGGCCGTCGGACACGCGCGGGTTGTCCGGGGTGCCCAGCAGGTCCCCGGGCGTACCGGCTTCCGCGCCGGCAGCGGTGGTCCGGGTCCCCGGGTTCGGGTCGGCCATGGACAGCGGCGCCGCGACCGCGGCGGCGGGAGCCGGCGCGCCGCCCTGTTCTGCCGTCGGGCAGGTGGGTCGATCTGTGCACGTGGTTCAGCCTCCAGAACAGTTGCTGCATGAGAACTGCCTGAGTACTGGCATACGAATCGTGGTAGTCGACGCCTCGCCGTGTCCCGGATCTTCACGAGTGGGGGATGCGAGGGTGATCATGGACGGAATGAGGAACTCCGGTATCCGCGGCGGCAGTTGAAAGAAGATCGCCTTCGGTGGTGGTCACGTGCCGGCCGAGCGCGCCGCGCTCCCGAGGGGGAGTGACGGCACGAGGCCCCCGTCCGTGGGACGGGGGCCTCGTGTGTCGGTGCGCCGCCAGGGACTCGAACCCCGGACCCGCTGATTAAGAGTCAGCTGCTCTAACCAACTGAGCTAGCGGCGCCTGCTGACCTGGAGAACTCTACCCGATTCCCGGGGGTGCTCCGTGCGTCGCACTCTCGTTCCCTCGCCGCGCCCGGCCTGTCGGATCATCGCTTTTACCCCTCTATCGGTCAAAATGCATCAGGTCATGTCATTGAGGACTCTGATGCCCGTGAGAGACCGTCAGAAGATCTTGTCGACTGCAGCTGCGGAGGGGACGCGTATGGCCGTGCCGGTCTTCGAGGAGTACGAGCCCGCCGGTGACTGCGCCTGCGCCGGATGCGCTCGGCGGCGCAGGGCGCCCGCCGCCGGAGCACACCGGTCCGCCCACCGCTGCCGCCGTGCACTGGTGCTGATCACCGCACTCGGGCTGGTCCTCGGCGGCGGAGCGGGGACGGCGGCGGCAGCCGAGTACGTCCCCGGGGCCGCCCGGTCCGCGCCCTCCTTTGACCCCGGGCCGTCGACCGAGCAGGGGGCCGAAGGTCCCCTGTACGGGCCGTCGGGCAAGCCCGCTCGGGGGCAGGCCCTGCGGGCGTCGACCCGGGCGCAGATCATCAACCGCGCGAAGAAGTGGGTCGGCGCCAAGGTGCCGTACAGCATGTCGAAGTACTGGTCCGACGGCTACCGCCAGGACTGCTCCGGCTACGTGTCCATGGCCTGGAACCTCGGGAGCAACGAGTGGACCGGCAGCCTCGCCGAGTTCGGCGACCGCATCCTCCGCGAGGAGCTGCAGCCCGGCGACATCCTGCTCTTCCACAACCCCGAGAACCCCACCAAGGGTTCGCACGTCACGATCTTCGGCGGCTGGACCGACTACACGCACTCCTACTACGTCGCGTACGAGCAGACCAAGCCGCACACCCGCAAACAGGCCACACCCATGGCGTACTGGAACAACTCCGCGAGCTACGTCGCCTACCGCTACAAGGGCGTCGTCACCTCGGCGCCGACACGGGGCTCCGCGAGCTCGGCCACGCCCTACCCGGGTGATGCCTCCTTCGGCGCCGGCGCCGTCAACAAGTACGTCACCGAGCTCGGGAAGATGCTGATGGCGCGCGGAGGCGAACGCTTCTACGCCGACGGCCCAGGACCGCGCTGGTCCGACGCCGACCGGCGTGCCACCGAGGCGTTCCAGCGGGCCCAGGGCTGGCGGGGCGCCGAGGCGAACGGACTGCCCGGGCCCCACACCTGGCGGCTGCTGGCGAAGACGCAGGGCAAGGACATTCCGGCCGCGGTGACCGGCGGCTCCAGAGCGGCGCGGCCGCCCGCCTTCCCCGGGCGCGACCACTTCCGCCCCGGCCGGTCCAGCGGCCACATCAGCCTGCTCGGCAGGCAGCTCGTCCAGCGCGGCTACGGCAGGTACGACACCTCGGGCCCCTCGTCGCGCTGGAGCGAGGCCCACCGGCTGGGCGTCCAGGCGTTCCAGCGCGCGCAGGGCTGGCGGGGCGGTGAGGCGGACGGTTACCCGGGCCCCGATACCTGGCGGCGGCTCTTCGCCGCCCGCTGACCGGGCGGGCCGGTCCCGCCACCGATGCGTCATGAGTACGAGCTGACACGAGCAACGAGCGAAAGCCGAGGCGGCATGAACAGCACGATGTCGGAGCCGGAGGGCACGGTCCCGTCCGACGGCCAGCGGCGCAGCCCCGTCATCGCGGGCGAGACGACGACCGAGATCCCGGTGCACCTGCTCTTCCGGGACGACAACGGGCCGCTCAAGCTGCCCCCGGACCTCAGACCCGCCGTCGTCTCCCGGCGGCAGGGCACTGGCGAGCAGCCGAGGATCGGCCGCTCCACCCCGCCGCCGGCGCCGCCGCCGGCGGCTCCCGAGGCGTCCGTGCCGCCGGTCGACCCGTCCCTGGTCGAGCGTCCCGGACCCGTGCTGCCCGGCTGGACCGGGCTCGTCGCCGGGACCTTCTCGCTCGCCGGGATCGGCGCGGTGCTATGGGGGACGGGGGCCGTGCCGGATGTGGTCGCGGCCCTGTTCGGAGTGACCCCGCCGCCGTACCGGGGCATCGGCATCGGCCTGTGGTGCCTGCTCGCGCTCGGTGTCCTGCTCGCGCTGTTCGGGCTCGGCGGACTCGGCCGCGGGACCGTCGGCCACGCCTGGGTCCTCACCCTCTGCGGTGACTACCGAGGCACCGTGCGCCGTACAGGACTGGTGTGGATGAGCCCGCTGGTGCTGCGCCGCCGCGTCGACGTACGGCTGCGCCACTGGCGCAGCGAGCCGATGCCCGCTCGCGACGCCGAGGGCACGGCACTGCGGGTGGTGGTGCTCGTCGTGTGGCGCGTCAAGGACGCCGCGCGGGCGGTGCTCGGTGTCGAGGACCACGAGGCGTACCTCAGGGAGCAGGTCGAGCTGGCCACCACCCGGGTGCTCTCGCAACTGCCCGCCGACGCTCCCCCTGTCTTCGACGAGGGGACCCCCATCGGGGAGGCGGTCCCCACGCTGCGCGACGCCGAGAAGGTGGGGGCCACGCTGACGAAGGCTCTCGCGGCCGAGTGCGCCCCGGTGGGCATCGAGATCTTCACGGCCCAGCCGACGGCGATCGACTACGCACCCGAGGTGGCGGACGCCATGCAGCGCCGCCGGATCGCGGCGATCGACGAACGCCACCGCGACAGCGTCCTCACCTCGGTGGTCGACGCGGTGGACGACACGGTGAGCCGGCTCACCTGCCGGGGGCTCATCGAGCCGGACGACTACGAGCGCAAGGTGCTGGTGAAGGACCTGACCGTTGCCTTCTGTACGGGCCGGGCCGAGGGCGCGGACCGGTGGCACGCCTCTTCGTGATTGGTCTGGACATGGTGAACTCGCGTCAATACATTGGAACTTGGTCTAGACCGGAATAGGTACGACCGCACGCGTGCCGCACGTCCCACGGAACTCCCCCACGTTCTTCCTGGAGCCAGCATGCGAAAGAAGATAGGTGCGGCCGTGGTCGGCCTCGCCGTGACGGGCGCCACCCTGCTCGCCACCGGCAGTGCCAGCAGCCACGGCTACACCGACTCACCCATCAGCCGCCAGAAGCTCTGTGCCAACGGCACCGTGAGCAACTGCGGTCCCATCCAGTGGGAACCGCAGAGTGTCGAGGGCCCCAAGGGCTTCCCCGCCGCGGGCCCCGCCGACGGCAGGATCTGCTCGGCGGGCCTGTCGCAGTTCGCCCAGCTCGACGACCCGCGGGGCGGCGCCTGGCCCACGACCAGGGTCAGCTCCGGCCAGAACTACACCTTCCGGTGGCAGTTCACCGCCCGGCACCGCACCACCGACTTCAAGTACTTCATCACCAAGCCCGGTTGGAACCCCGGCCAGCGGCTGACCAGGGCCGCCCTTGAGTCGCAGCCCTTCCTGACCGTGCCCTACGGCGGTCAGCAGCCGCCGGCGACGCTCTCCCACTCCGGCAACCTGCCCCAGCGCAGCGGACGCCATCTGATCCTGGCGGTGTGGACCGTCCACGACACGGCCAACGCGTTCTACGCCTGCTCCGACGTCCAGTTCTGAGGCCGGACGTCGCCTGGCGGTCCGTCACGGGGGTAGGGCAGGCCCTACCCCCGTACACCCCCTGGGCACATGGCCCGCGCCGCCGCGCCGCGCCTACCGTGTGCGCCATGGACGGTGTGCGTAACCCCTGGCAGGCGCTGAGCCGGCGGGACTTCCTGCTGAGCGGATGGCCCTGGCGGGCCGCCGCGTACCTGGCGAGCAGCGCCGTCACCGGAGTCGTCGCCCTCACCGCCCTCGTCGTGCTCGCCGCGTTCTCGCTCGTCCTCGTCGGACTGCCGCTGCTCCTCCTCGGCGGGACCACCCTCGCCGTCGTCGAGCGGCGCAGACTGCGGATCGCCGACCGCGAGAACGCGCCCAGCCCGCACCGCACTCCCGGTGCGCCCGGCGTCGCCGCCTGGCTGCGGGTGCGCCTGGGCGAACAGGCGACCTGGCGGGAGTTCGCCTACGGGCTGCTGCACGCCCTGGTCCTGTGGCCGCTCGACGTTCTGACCGTGTGCGTCGGGGTCGGACTGCCCGCCGGGCTGGCCGCGGCGCCCCTGCAGCTCGCGCTCGACGGCGAGGAGGCGCGCGTGGTGAAGACCGTGCTGGTCACCACCTACCCGCAGGCGTTCGCGGTGGCCGCCGCCGGGCTGCTGCTCCTGCCCGTCCTGCTGTATCCGCTCGCCGCACTCGCCGGGGCGCGCGCCCAGCTCACCCGGTTGCTGCTCGCCCCGCGCGAAGGTGAGCTGCGGGAGCGGCTGACGGAGGTGACCCGGTCGCGGGCCCGGCTCGTCGCCGCCTTCGAGGCCGAACGCCGCCGTATCGAGCGCGACCTGCACGACGGCGCCCAGCAGCGGCTCGTCGCTCTCACCATGACCCTGGGTCTCGCCCGGCTCGACGCACCCGACGGGCCCTTCGCCGACCGGATCGCCGCCGCGCACGACGAGGCGAGCCGCGCCCTGACCGGGCTGCGGGAGCTGATCCACGGCATCCACCCGCGGGTCCTCACCGACTACGGGCTCGGCGCCGCGCTCGAGGACGCATCCGACCGCTCGGCTGTCCCGGTCGACACCGGCATCGCACTCCCCCGGCTGGAAGGGGCCGTGGAGAGCGCCGCGTACTTCGCCGTCTGCGAGGCACTCGCCAACGTCGGCAGGCACAGCGGCGCGGCCCGGGCCCGCGTGGACGCGCGGCACACCGGCGAGCGGCTCGTCGTGGAGGTGCACGACGACGGCCGCGGCGGCGCCGAGCCCGCGCGGGGCACCGGGCTGACCGGTCTGGCCGACCGGCTCGCCGTCCTCGATGGCACACTGACCGTCGACAGCCCGGAGGGCGGGCCGACCCTGCTGCGAGTGGAGATCCCTTGCCGAGCGCTCTCCGGATAGTCCTGGCCGAGGACGGTGTCCTGCTGCGCGAGGGGCTGATCGCGCTGATCGGCCGCTTCGGCCACGAGGTCGTCGCCGCGGTCGGGGACGCCGGGGCTCTGCGCGACGCGGTCGCCGCCCATGATCCGGACCTCGTCGTCACCGACGTCCGGATGCCTCCCGGCTTCCAGGACGAGGGGCTGCGCGCCGCCGTCGCCCTGCGCGCCGAACGCCCCGCCCTGCCGGTGCTGGTGCTCAGCCAGTACGTGCAACGGGAGTACGCGGCCGAGCTCCTCGGCACCGGCGACGGCTCGGGCGTGGGCTACCTGCTCAAGGATCGCATCGGCCAGGTCGAGGAGTTCCTGGCTGCCCTGACACAGGTCGCCGCGGGCGGCACGGTCGTCGACCCCGAGGTCGTGCGGCAGCTCCTGCGCCGCCGCCGTGATCCGCTCGCCGCTCTCACGCCGCGCGAGCGGGAGGTCCTCGCGCTGGTCGCGGAGGGGAAGTCGAACGCGGCGATCGCGCGACAGCTCGTCGTCACCGAGGCGGCCGTCGGCAAGCACATCGGCAACATCCTCGCCAAGCTCGACCTGCCGCCGGCCGAGGACACCCACCGCCGGGTGCTCGCGGTGCTCGCCTACCTCCGCTGACACCGCGTCCCGCCCCTTCCCGAACAGCCCTCGCGTGACGGCACGTCGGGACAAGTTCACCCTTTTGACCGGCGCGTACACGCTGTGCGGGACACGCGTTGAGCGGGACTCTGGATCCGCCGTGGACAGGCCACGTGCGTGCACCAACTCCCGCTCTTCGCCCGGAGGTTCTGCATGCGTCGCCGACTTGCCCTTTCCCTCGTGGCCACCGCTCTCGCGGTGCCCGCCGCGCTCCTGCCGGCATCCGCCGCGTCGGCAGCGCCGGCCGACAAGCCCCAGGTCCTCAGCTCCTGGACGCAGACCAGCGTCACCAGCCACCACGCCTGGGCGGCCGCCCGGGCGAACCGGAGCGCCTGGAGCGCGTACGGATTCAACTGGTCCACGGACTACTGCTCCTCGTCCCCGGACAACCCGTTCGGCTTCCCGTTCAGGACGGCCTGCGCCCGCCACGACTTCGGCTACCGCAACTACAAGGCGGCCGGCACTTTCGCGGCCAACAAGACGCGGCTGGACTCGGCGTTCTACGAAGACATGAAGCGGGTGTGCGCCCGGTACGCGGGCGCGACGCGCACCTCGTGCCGTTCGACCGCCTGGACGTACTACCACGCGGTGGCCGTCTTCGGCGTGACGGCGCCGGCCGACGCCCCCGTGACCTGAGCATGCCGAAGGGCCCCTCGCCTGGGCGAGGGGCCCTTCGCAGTGCGTGCGCCGCCAGGGACTCGAACCCCGGACCCGCTGATTAAGAGTCAGCTGCTCTAACCAACTGAGCTAGCGGCGCCTCTTTGCCTGCCGCTCGGAGCGGCTGACTCATTAATAGTACCTGGTCCCGGGGGGTGCTCCTGACCACCTGGGACCGGAGGCGGGTCGCGGCCCTAGATCGCCAGCGAGAGCACCACCGGAGCGGCCCTGCGGTTGAGCGTGTACGCCGCCGAGCGCAGCCGGTGGGCGTGCTCGATGGGCAGGGAGAGCGCCAGGCAGCCCACGGCCGAGCCCGCCGTCAGCGGCACCGCGGCGCAGACCGTGCCCACCGCGTACTCCTGCAGGTCGAGGACGGGGACCGTCGGCGGCTGGGCGTCCAGCTTCGAGAAGAGCAGACGCTCGCTGGTGATCGTCCGCGAGGTCAGACGCGCGATCTTGTGGCGCGAGAGGTGGTCGCGGCGGCCGTTCACATCCAGCTGGGTCAGCAGGCACTTGCCGACCGCGCTGGCGTGGGCGGCCGAGCGGAAGTCCACCCACTCGTTCACCTTCGGTGTGCGCGGGCCGTCGGCGAACTGGGTGATCTTGACCTCGCCGTCGATGTAGCGGCTGATGTAGACGGCGGCGCCCACCGAGTCGCGCAGCTCGGTCAGGGTCTCCTGGAGCTTGGCCTCCAGGGCCTCCTTGCGGGTGGCGCCGGAGCCGAGCAGGACCAGGGAGTCGCCGATCACGTAGGCGCCGTCGGCGACCTGCTCCACGTATCCCTCGCGGCGGAGCATGGCGAGCATGGGAGCGAGATGACCGGCGGGCAGGCCGGTCTCGCGTGCGATCTGGACGTCGGTGACACCGCCACCGTGCTTGGAGACCGTTTCCAGGACGCGCAAGACGTATTGCACCGAGTGGAACGGCGCGGTCGGCTCAGGCTTCAGCGCCACGGTTTCCCCCTAGCAGGTTGTGACCGCAAGCTTCCGTACCACGATACCGGCCAAGAGCCGTTTCGGACTGGGCTGTTGGCGTAAATGCCGCGGCGCCCCAGCGGCCTGTGCTGGGGCGCATCACTTTGGCATGTGCCAGAGTCAAGCCTCACCGACAGAGTGAATGGTCAGAGCACCGCACCGAGGAATTCGCGCGTGCGTTCGTGCTCCGGGTCGGAGAAGATTTTTTCCGGCGGGCCCGACTCGATGACCTTGCCGGAGTCGAACATCAGGACATCATCGGAGATGTCCCGGGCGAAGTTCATCTCGTGCGTGACGCACACCATCGTGATGTCCGTCGTGCGGGCGATGTCCCGCAGGAGATCCAGTACGCCGGCCACCAGCTCGGGGTCGAGTGCCGAGGTCACCTCGTCCAGCAGCAGCACCTGCGGCCGCATCGCCAGCGCGCGGGCGATCGCCACCCGCTGCTGCTGGCCGCCCGACAGCTGCGTCGGCTTCGCGTCGGCGCGGTCGCCGAGCCCCACCAGGTCCAGCAGTTCCCGGGCCCGGGCCTCGGCCTCGTCCTTGGACAGGCCGAGCACCCGCACCGGCGCCTCGGTGATGTTGCGCAGCACGCTCATGTTCGGGAACAGGTTGAACTGCTGGAAGACCATGCCGATCTTCTTGCGCGCCTCGCGGCGCTCCTTCTCGGCGGCCGGGAACAGCCGGCTGCCGTTCACCTGGATCGTGCCCTCGTCGGGCGTCTCCAGCGTCATCAGCAGCCGCAGGATCGTCGTCTTCCCGGAACCGGACGGGCCGATCAGGGTGACGTGCCTGCCGGACCTCACGGAGAAGCAGAGATCGTCGAGGACCGTGGTGTCGCCGAATCTCTTGGTGACGTTCTCGAACCGGATCAGTTCTTCGGGCGTGGTGTCGTGGGTGTCAGCGGACAAGGCGGCGCTCCAGGGCTCGTACGAGAAGAGATGCCGGATAGGCGATGAGGACGAAGGCGAGACCGATCACGGTCAGCGGCTCGGTGTACTGGAACGTCGAGGCGCTCTCCAGCCGCGACTGCTGGAGCATCTCCAGCACGCCGATGGCGGCGAGCAGCGGAGTGTCCTTGAGCATCGCGATCACGTAGTTGCCGAGCGCGGGGGTGATCCGGCGGACCGCCTGCGGCAGGATCACGGCGAACCAGGTGCGGTGGGCGGGCAGGCTCAGGGCCGTCGCCGCCTCCCACTGCCCGGGCGGCACGGCGTCGATACCGGCCCGGTAGACCTGCGCGGTGTACGTCGAGTAGTGCAGCCCGATCGCGATCGTGCCGGTGGTCAGGGCGGAGAACTGGATCCCCCACTCCGGCAGCACGAAGTACAGGAAGAACAGCTGCACCAGCAGCGGGGTCGTGCGGATGAACTCGGTGACGAGATTCACCGGCCACCGCACGAAGCGGCTCGGCGCCCGGAAGGCGATGGCCCACACGAGGCCGAGCGTGAACGAGATCAGCGAGCCGAGCACCAGCACCTGCAGGGTGACCAGCACACCGTCCCAGAAGCGTGGCATGAAGTCCGCGACCGCGGACCAGTCCCAGGTCACTTGGCCGCACCCCCCGTCACCGTGGCGCCGGCGGTCTCGGCCCCGGCGCGCCGGGAGAGCATGCCGCCCAGCAGACCGGGTTCCGGCTCGATGCCGATGTTCCGCTTCGTCCTGCGTTCCAGGGCCTTCATGGACCGGGTCACCGCGAGCGCGAGCACGAAGTAGATCACCAGGCTGATCGTGTAGATCTGCGCGCTCTCCTGGGTGGCGAGCCGCACCAGGTACGCGGCGAACGACACGTCGCCCACCCCGAGCAGCGACACCAGGGCGGTGCCCTTGAGCAGCTCGATCAGCAGGTTGCAGAACGGCGGGATCATCTCGGGCACCGCCTGCGGCAGCAGGATCAGCCGCATCCGCTCCCAGGGCGTGAGGCTGAGCGCGACCCCCGCCTCGCGCTGCGCCTTGGGCACCGCGTTCAGCGCGCCGCGCACGATCTCGGCGCCGTACGCACCGTACGACAGGCCGAGCGCCAGCACCGCGGCCCACATGGGCACCAACTGCCAGCCCATGAGCGGCGGCACCACGAAGAACAGCCAGAACATCAGCACCAGCGCCGACGTCCCGCGGAAGATCTCGGTGTACGCGCCCGCCAGGAAGCGGACGGTGCGCGAGCGGTGCGTCCGGGCCGCGCCGACGCCGAAGGCCACGACCGCGGCGAGCACGGTGCTGTAGACCAGGAGTTGAACGGTGATCCAGATACCGGGGAGCACCCAGTTCTGCCAGAGTCCGGCTGTCATTTCTCGCACAGCTCCTCGGCAGTCAGGGTGGTCATCTCGCTCTCCGTGAAGCCGAAGGGCTTCAGGATGCGGAAGAGTTCACCACTCTTCTTCATCTTGTGGATCTCGACGTTGAACGCGTCGCGCAGGTCGGTGTCGGTGGGGCGGAAGGCGAAACCGCCGCCGTCGATCTGCTTCTTGCCGTCCACGACCGCGGCGAACGGCTCGGTGGCCTCCGCCCGGGTGCTCTTGCGGACCACCTCGCGGGCGGTGAGCGCGGTGCCGGCGAAGACGTCGACGCGGCCGGACTCGACGGCGTTCAGCCCGGCCACCTGGTCCTGAAGGATCACGATGTCCTTCTCGGGTATGCCGGCCGCGACCGCGTACCCGATCTCCGCGTAGCCCGTACCGGACGCGAGCCTCGCCTTGGCCCGCACCACGTCCTCGTACGTCCGCAGGTTCTTCGGATTGCCCTTGCGCACGATGAACGAGTCGAGCATCTGGTACTCGGGGTCGGCGAAGACGACCTGCGCGCACCGTTCCTTGTTGATGTACATCCCGGCCGAAACCACGTCGAACTGCTGGGAGTTCAGCCCGGGTATCAGGGAGGCGAAGTCGGTGGCGACCGGCTGCACCCGGTCGATGCCGAGCCGCTTGAAGATGACCCGGGCGAGCTCGGGCGCTTCGCCCGTGAACTCGCCCTGGTCGTCCACGTAGCCGTACGGCACCTCCCCGGCGATGCCGAGGCGCACCGTGCCCTGGGACTTCAGGCGGGCCAGCGCGTCGCCGGACGGCACCCGGCCGCAGCCCGCGGCGCCGACGGCGGTGAGCGCGCCCGCCGCCGCGGTGCCGAGCAGCAGGGAGCGTCTGCTCATCGATCGTGGTTGTCTTCTACGAGCCATGGGCGCGCGGCTACCCGGGTCGCTCGCGGGTATGCGTAGGAAATGGCCGACCGATACGTGACCGTTGCCCTGGACCGGCGCGGAGTGCGGTGCACCGCCCGGCTCCTGACCGACAAGGCTCCGCTGACCTGCGCGGCGGTGTGGGACGCGCTTCCGCTGTCCGCGGACGTGTACCACGCGAAGTATGCGCGCAATGAGATCTATGCCCTTTTCCCAGCCTTCGCGCCCCAGGAACCGCCGCTGGAGAACCCGACGGTGACTCCGATCCCCGGCGACCTGTGCTACTTCACCTTCACCGACGTGCAACTGGGCACATCGTCGTACGGCTACGAGAGCCGCGCCGCCCCCGTGACGGTGGACCTCGCCCTGTTCTACGAGCGCAACAACCTGCTGCTGAACGGGGACACGGGGTGGGTGCCGGGGATCGTGTGGGGCACGGTGGTGGAGGGCCTGGAGGAGATGGCCTCGGCCTGCCAGGACCTCTGGCGCACGGGCGCGTCGGGGGAGACGCTGAGCTTCCGGCGCGCCTGACGCCCGGGGGCGCTGCCCCTACCCCAGCGCCCCCGGCCCCGGGACCCCTGCCGCGCCCGACTCGTACAACGCGTGGGCCACCCGCAGCACCAGGCCGTCCGCGTACCGCGGTCCCACCAGCTGCGCGCCGATCGGCAGCCCCTCCGCGTCCAGCCCGCACGGCACCGTCGCCGCGGGCTGCTGCGTCATGTTGAACGGGTACGTGAAGGGCGTCCACCCCGTCCACCGCCGGTGGCCCGACCCCGGCGGGACCTCCACGCCGGCCTCGAACGCCGTCAGCGGCAGCGTCGGCGTGACCAGCAGGTCGTACGCCGTGTGGAACCGCGCCATCCGCCGGCCCAGCTCCGCCCGGACGTCCACCGCCGCCAGGTACTCCAGCGCGCTGCGCCGCGCGCCGATGTCGCAGATCTCCCGCAGGCCCGGGTCCAGCTGCTCCCGCTGCCGCGGGCCGAGGTGCTGCACCAGCCGGGCCGCGCCGGTGAACCACAGGGTGTGGAACGCCTCGACCGGGTCCGTGATGTCCGGATCGGTCTCCTCGACGTACGCGCCGAGACCGGCCAGCGCCGCGACCGTCCGCCGCACCGCCGACGCGACCGCGGGGCGGACCGCGACCTGGCCGCCGAGCGTGGGGGAGTACGCGATCCGCAGGCCCTTCACCCCCTCGCCGAGCCCGTGCCGCACCTCGCGTGCCGGCCCCAGATGGGACCAGTCCCGCCAGTCCTCGCCGCTCATCACGTCGAGCATGAGCGCCGCGTCCGCCGCGTCCCTGGTCATCGGCCCGATATGGGACAGGCTGCCGAAGGGGCTCGACGGATACAGCGGCACGCGCCCGTACGTCGGCTTCAGCCCGAAGATCCCGCAGAAGGACGCCGGGATGCGGACCGACCCGCCCCCGTCCGTGCCGACCGACAGCGGGCCCGCGCCGAGCGCCACCGCCGCCGCGCCGCCGCCGCTGGAGCCGCCCGCGGTGCGCGAGGGGTCGTACGGGTTGCGCGTCACGCCGTGCCGCGGCGAGTCCGTGACCCCCTTCCAGCCGAACTCGGGCGTCGTCGTCCTCGCGAGGAACACCGCGCCGTGCTCCCGCAGCCGTGCGACCGACGGGGCGTCCTCGTCCCAGGCCCGGTCCGCGCGCACGGTCAGGGAACCGCGCAGCGTGGGCACACCGCGCTGGAGGACGAGGTCCTTCACGGTGACGGGCACCCCGTCGAGCAGCCCCTGCGGCTCTCCCCGGCGCCAGCGTTCCGCCGACGCCTCGGCCGCGGCGAGTGCCGCGTCGGCGTCGGTCCGTACGAAGGCGTTGACCAGCGGCTGCACGCTCTCGACGCGTTCCAGCGCCGCGCGGGTCGCGTCGACGGGGGAGAAGTCGCCCTGTGCGTAGCCGGCCAGCAGTTGACGAGCGGTGAGGTCAGTCAGGCGAGTGGTCATGCATGGGGACGTACCCACGTTTCTTGTCGACCACGTTCGGCAGGGGCTCTCCGGCCGCCCACAGCTCGTACATCCCGACGAACTGCTCGCTCAGCCGGTCCCGCCAGCCGATCGTGTCACCGCTCATGTGCGGGGAGACGATCAGCCCCGGAGTGTCCCACACCGGGCTGTCCGGCGCGAGCGGCTCCGACTCGAAGACGTCGAGGGCCGCGCCCGCGATCCAGCGCTTGTGCAGGGCGTCGAGGAGGTCGGCCTCGACGACGAGCGGTCCCCGGCCGACATTGACGAAGCGGGTCGAGGGCTGCATCAGGCCGAAGCGGCGCGCGTCGAACATCCCCGCGGTCGCCTGGGTGAGCGGCGCCGCGCAGACCACCCAGTCGGCTCGGGCGAGCAGCGGGTCGAGGTCCTGCTCGCCGTGGATGCCGGGGCGGGCCTGACGGCCCACGACAGCCGTGGTGGCGCCGAGGGCCCGCAGGGCGCCGGCGACCGCCCGCCCGATGGGCCCGGCGCCCACCACCACGGCGCGACTGCCCGCGACCGCGAGGCCCTCCCGGTGCCGCCACTCGTGGCGGCGCTGGAGCTCCAGCGTCACCGGCAGGTCCTTCGCCATGGCCAGGACGAGCGCCGCCACGTACTCGGCAATAGGCTGCTCGAAGATGCCGCGCGCATTGGTCACCACGGTGTCGGACACGGCAAGTTCCGGACAAAGGACGCGGTCGACGCCGGCGCTCGGGGTGTGCACCCACCGGGGCCGGTGACCTTCGCCGGGCCAGGCCCGACGGACCGCGTCGGAGGCGAAGTCCCACACCAACAGGACGTCCGCATCGGGGAGTCGGTCCGCGAGCGTCTCCTCGCCGGCGTACTCCACCCGCACCTTGCCGGTCAGGCGGCCGAGGCGCGGCGGGGGGTCCGCGTTCAGCACGAGCAGAGTGGGTTCGGCCATCGGTCGGAGACCACCTCGTCACGTCGTAGATGTACGGATTGACCCACGCTCGCACCGGAACCTACCTTCGTCAACAAGACGCCAAGGGGGCTGAGCGCATGGATGTCGTCTCCTTTCTCGCCGGGCCGCAACCGCAGCACGGCATTGGTGTGGTGGCACCCTTCGACTTCGCTCTGGACCGGGAGCTGTGGCGCTGGGTCCCCGACGACGTCTCGCTGCGTCTGACGCGCACCCCCTTCGTGCCTGTCGGGGTCTCCCTGGACCTGGCGCGGCTGGTGAGCGAGCACGAGACGCTGCGGGACGCGGTGCGGGCGCTGGGCGCCTCCGAGCCGGAGGTCGTCGCCTACGCGTGCGCATCGGGCAGTTTTGTCGGCGGCCTCGCCGGGGAACGCGCTCTGTGCGAGGTGATGCGCACGGCCGGCGACGTGCCGGCCCTGACGACGTCCGGCGCGCTCCTCGACGCGCTCGGCGAGCTGGGGGCCCGGCGGATCGCGCTGCTGACGCCCTACACGGAATCGGTCACCCGGTCATTGGAGGACTATCTGGCGGAAGCGGGAGTGACGGTGGTGGGCCGGGCCTTCCTCGGGCTGACCCGGCACATCTGGAAAGTGCCGTACCGCGCGGTGGTCGACATGGCACGGGAGGTGTCGGTGGAGGGCGCCGACGCGCTGTTCATCAGCTGCACGAACCTGCCGACGTACGACGTGATCCCGCAACTGGAGGCCGAGCTGAGGATGCCGGTGGTCTCCGCCAACCAGGTCACGATGTGGTCGGCCCTGCGCGCCGTCGGCGCCTCGGCGGTCGGCCCCTATCAGGCTCTGCTGATGGACGCCACGGCGGCGACGGCGGAGCCGGAAGGACAGGAGGGCGTGACATGACGACGGTGGGCCTGCTCTACCCCGGGCATGCGGCCGAGGACGACTACCCCCGTATCGAGACGCTGCTGACCGGTGTCAACCTGCCGGTCGTCCACACCGACATCGGCGAGGACGCGCACCGCGAGGACGCTCTGCGCGAGATGGGCTCGGCCGAGCGGCTGGCGGCCGGCGTGGAGGAGCTGAGGCTGTCGGGCGCCGAGTCGGTGGTGTGGGCATGCACCAGCGGTTCGTTCGTGTACGGGTGGGAGGGGGCCCATGAGCAGACCCGGGCCCTGGCGCTGGCGGCCGGGCTCCCGGCCTCCAGCACGTCGTTCGCGTTCGCCCACGCCGCACGGGAGGTCGGGGCCACGCGGGTGGCGATCGCCGCGACGTATCCCCAGGACGTGACGGACCTGTTCGCCCGCTTCCTCGAGGCGGCCGGGCTCGAGGTGGTGGCCGCGCGGGCGAGCGGGATCGTGACGGCGGCCGAGGTGTCGACCTGGGGGCGCGAGCAGGTGCTGGAGCTGCTGCGGAAGGGGGACGACCCGAGGGCCGATGCCGTCCTGCTGCCGGACACCGCCCTGCACACGGTGGCGCACCTGCCGGAGCTGGAGGAGGTGACAGGCAGGCCCGTGCTCACGGCGAACCAGGTGACGGTGTGGGAGGGGCTGCGGCTGGCGGAGCGCAGGGGCGCCTGGTCGGACGAGCTGGGCAGGCTGTTCGCCCGCAAGGACTGACCGCCCGGTTCGCGGGTCTGCCGGGAATAAAGCGGAGATGGCCTCCTGTTGTGGGTCGGGATACGTACGACTCATCCAGGAGGGCCCCACCCGTGAACGCAGTGGACGAGATCCGAGGCACGGCGGCCGGCACCGCCCCCGTCCCCCTGTCCGTGCTCGACCTGGTCACGGTCGGCAGCGGCCGCACGGCCTCCGACGCGCTGCGCACCAGTGTGGCCATCGCCCGCCTCGCCGAGAGCCGGGGCTACCACCGGCACTGGGTCGCCGAGCACCACTCCATGCCCGGCGTCGCCTCGTCCTCCCCGGCCGTGATCCTCGCCCACCTCGCCGCCCACACCGAGCGCATCCGCCTCGGCTCCGGCGGCGTGATGCTGCCCAACCACGCCCCGCTGGTCATCGCCGAGCAGTTCGGCACCCTGGAGGCGCTGGCGCCGGGCCGCGTCGACCTCGGCCTCGGCCGCGCGCCGGGCACGGACGGCGCCACGGCAGCGGCCCTGCGCCGTTCCGACACCCTCCACGAGGGCGCCGACGACTTCCCGCAGCAGCTCGCCGAGCTGATCCGGTTCCTCGACGACGACTTCCCGGACGGGCACCCGTACGCGCGCATCCACGCCGTGCCCGGACCGGTGCAGGCCACCGCGCCCGGCGGCGTCCAGTCCCCGGCCCGCCCGCCTGTCTGGCTGCTGGGCTCCTCCGGGTTCAGTGCCCGGCTCGCCGGGGCGCTCGGGCTGCCGTTCGCCTTCGCCCACCACTTCTCCGCGCAGAACACACTCCCCGCCCTGGAGCTGTACCGGGAGAGCTTCCGGCCCTCGGCCGTGCTGGATGCCCCGTACGCCCTGATCGGCGTCTCGGCCCTCGCGGCGGACGACGAGCGGGAGGCCCGTCGCCAGGTGCTGACCGGAGCGCTGTCGATGGTGCGGCTGCGCACCGGCCGGCCCGGGCTGATCCCGACGCCGAAGGAGGCGGAGGAGTACGCGTTCAGCCCGATGGAGCGGGAGTTCGTCGACAGCTGGCTGGCAAACATCGTCCACGGGACGCCGGACGCGGTGCGGGCGGGGCTGGACGACCTCCAGAAGCGCACCGGTGCGGACGAGCTGATGATCACGGCCAACGCGCACGGCGGTGATGTGCGCCTGCGCAGCTACGAGTTGATCGCGGACGCGTACGGTCTGCCCGCCTGAGTGGTTCGCCGGTGAACCTCTCGCGCGTGGCTCATTAAGGAGGACTTAAACCGCTCGTCACCCCGTGTGGCGAGCGGTTTTTCGCAACAGGCGCAGGTCTCGGGCGAGGGATTTCGGGCCGAAATTGGTCTAGTCCTCATTTGGTGCAGACCATTGACGCGGGCTTCCGGGGACCGTTATCACTGCTCCAACTCCCGTACCACGCACCCCCCTCGGAGGTCGCACGTGCACGTCCGCAAGCCCTTGCTCGCCGCGCTCACCGGTGTGGCGCTCGCCGCCGGCGCGCTGACCGCCGTCGGCGGCCCCGACACCGCCCAGGCGGCCGACGCCGCGCCCGCCGCGTCCGCCGGCGGCGTCAAGATCGCGTACTACGACCAGTGGAGCGTGTACGGCAACGCCTTCTACCCCAAGCACCTGGACACCCGGGGCATCGCGGGCGAACTCGACGTCCTGAACTACTCGTTCGGCAACATCCACCCCACCGACCTCACCTGCTTCATGGCGAACAAGGCGGCGGGCGACGACGCCAATCCCAACGCCGGTGACGGCGCGGGCGATTCGTACGCCGACTACCAGCGCAGCTTCAGCGCGGCCGACAGTGTCGACGGCGTCGCGGACACGTGGGACCAGCCGATCGTGGGCGTCTTCCACCAGTTCAAGGAGCTGAAGGCGAAGTACCCGAAGCTGAAGATCAATATCTCGCTGGGCGGCTGGACCTACTCCAAGTACTTCCACGACGCGGCGAAGACGGACGCGAGCCGCAAGAAGCTGGTGTCCTCCTGCATCAAGCAGTACATCGCCGGCGACCTGCCGGTCGAGGGCGGCTACGGCGGTCCCGGCACCGCCGCGGGCATCTTCGACGGCATCGACATCGACTGGGAGTACCCGGGCTCGCCCGACGGCCACCTCGGCAACCACTACGGCCCCGAGGACAAGCAGAACTTCACGCTGCTGCTGGCCGAGTTCCGCAAGCAGCTCGACGCGTACGGCGCGGCGCACGGCGGCAAGCAGTACCTGCTGACCGCGGCGCTCCCGGCGGGCCAGGACAAGATCAAGCACATCGAGACCGACAAGATCGGTGCGTACCTCGACTACGCGAACATCATGACGTACGACATGCACGGCGCCTGGGACGGCGACGGGCCCGCCTACCACCAGTCACCGCTGTACTCCCCGGCGTCGGACCCGACCGACCCGATCAAGCCGGGCACCCAGAAGTACTCGATCGCGGGCGCCATCGACGCCTGGATCGACGGCAACGCGGCGTACGGCATCACCGGCGGCTTCCCCGCGGGCAAGCTGACGCTCGGATACGAGTTCTACTACTGCGGCTGGAAGGGCGTCCCGGCCGGCACGAAGAACGGTCTCGGCGGCAGCGCGACCGGCGCCTCCGCCGCCCGTCCCGTCAGCCAGCAGGCCGGAATCGCGCACTACAAGGAGCTCGGCGGCATCGTCGACAACCCGGCGACCACCTTCTGGGACGACGAGGCGAAGGCGGCGTACTTCTACAAGGACGGCGAGTTCTTCACCGGACTGGACCGGCGGGCGATCCAGGCACGGGCCGACTACGCCCACAGCCGGGGCCTGGCGGGCGCGATGATGTACTCGCTGCTCGGACTGGACGCGAACGCCACGCTGTTCAAGGACATCGTCGCGGCGGTCGGCTCCTCCCCGACGGGCCCGACCCCGACCCCGACTCCCACCCCCACGCCGACGGACCCGACGCCGACGGACCCGACGCCGACGGACCCGACGCCTTCCCCGTCGGAACCGGGCCTCGGCTGCACGGCCCCGGCCTGGTCCGCGACCGAGACGTACACCGGCACCACGGAGGTCTCCCACGAGGGGCACACGTGGCGGGCGAAGTGGTGGACGAAGGGCGAGGAGCCGGGCACGACGGGCGAATGGGGGGTCTGGCAGGACCTGGGCGCCTGCTGACGGACGAGGGCGGGGTGGTTCCCCACCCCACCCCGCCCTCTCCCCTGCGGCCTGTCGGCCGTGGGGGACCCCCCTTTCCGCAGCCGGGGCCGCTGCCGGGGGCCCGTCCCGGCGCGTACCGCGCGCCGCGCGGTGTCCCGTTCCGGTTCCGCCCCGGGGCCGTGGTCCTGCGCCCTTGCGGGCGCGGGCTGCGGGGTTCGGCCCCGGTCTCCGTTCGAGGCTCCGCCCGGCCCCTTCCTGCGCCTGCGCGCGTGCGGGGAACCCAGCACCTCGATCACCGGCCCGTTCGGGGACTCCGCCTGGCTTCGCCGGCGGGGACCACACCCACGGCCGCCAGGCCGTAGGCGAGCTCGAGGACACCGCGCGAAGCGCGGTACGAGTCCGGGGCTTGCCCCGGTTTCGGGGTGGGGTATCGCCCACGGCGGCCAGGCCTTCGGGGGAGGGCGGGGAGGGGAACGGCCCCGCGCGGCGGCCCCGCCACCCGGCGGCGTCCCCTCAGCCCGACGCCCCCGCAGGCTCCGCGCGCGTACCCGTGCCGAGCATCTCCGCGATCCGCTCCGGCGCCACCGCCCGCGAGTACAGCCAGCCCTGCCCCGTGTCGCAGCCGATGCGCCGCAGCCGGGACGCCTGTCCCGAGGTCTCCACGCACTCGGCGGTGACCGTGAGCCCCAGCCGGTGGGCCAGTTCGACCAGCGCCTCGACGATCGTCTCGTCCGCCGGGTTCGCGTGGGCCTCGTCCTGGAACCCACGGACGAACGTTCCGTCGAGCTTCAGTGCGGACACCGGAAGCCGGCTCAGGTACGCGAGGTTCGAGTAGCCGGTCCCGAAGTCGTCGATCGCGATCTGCACGCCCATCTCGCTGAGCGCCTTCAGCGCCTGGAGCGGCCGGCCCGCCGAGCCCATCACCGCCGACTCGGTGAGCTCCAGCTGGAGCAGATGCGGCGGCAGTCCCGTCTCGGCCAGGATCTCCGCGACATCCGCCACCAGGTCGGAGTCCCACACCTGCCGTACGGCGACGTTGACGCTCACGAACAGCGGTTCCACGCCGGGGTGGTCGAGCTGCCAGCGGCGCGCCTGGCGGCACGCGGTGCGCAGCACCCACCGCCCGAGCTGCACGATCGAGCCGTCCTCCTCGGCGATGGCGACGAACCGATTCGGCGTCAGCGTGCCGAACTGCGGGTGGTTCCAGCGCACCAGCGCCTCCACTCCGCGCGTCACCCCGTCCGCGAGTCCCACCAGCGGCTGGTACTCCAGCGCGAACTCGCCGCGTTCCACGGCCGGGCGGAGCGTGGAGGAGAGCGCCTGGCGCGTCATCCGGTGCGCGTTGCGCTCGGGGTCGAAGAGGGTCCAGCGGGCCCGGCCGTCCTCCTTGGCCCAGTACAGCGTCGTGTCCGCGGCCTGCATCAGCCCGGTGGCGCTCGTGCCGGTCACCGCGCGCTCCACGACACCGATGGAGGCCGACACCGACAGACGCCGGCCGGCCAGGTCGAACGGTTGCTGGAGCGCCGCCAGTACGGCCCGTGCGAGATCGGCGAGCTGCTCGGTGCCCGTGGAGTCCTCGACCAGGATGGCGAACTCGTCCCCGCCGAGCCGGGCGACGAGGTGGCCGCAGCCGCGCGCCCCGCTGTTGTCGGCGCACTCGGTCAGGCGGTCGGCCACGGCGGCCAGGAGCCGGTCGCCGACCCGGTGCCCGAGCGTGTCGTTGACGGCCTTGAACCCGTCGAGGTCCAGGTAGCACAGCCCGATCCGGCCGGTGGAACCGTGGTCGTACGGTGAGGACTCCAGCGCGGCGGTGAGCCGTTCGAAGAACAGCGTCCGGTTGGGCAGCCGGGTCACGGGGTCGTGCAGCTGCAGATGGCGCAGCCGTGCGTGCAGCTCGCGCCGGTCGCTGATGTCGGCGACGGACAGCAGCACGTCGCCTGTTCCGGACACGGGGGCGACGGTGACCTCGGCCCAAAGCGCCCGCCCATCAGGATGCTTGAGCCGCCGGGTGCAGCGGAACCGCGAGCGCCGGCCGCGCAGCACCTCGCGGTAGGCGTGCCAGGTGCGGGCGTCGGAGGCGAGGTCGATGAGGTCGGCGGCGCACTGGTCGCGCAGTTCGGCGGGACGGGTGCCGAAGAGGGCCGCGAACGCCTCGTTGGCGCCGACGACGAGTCCTTCGTGGTCGACGACGGTCATGGCGAGCTGTGCGGCGTTGAAGGCGGCACGGTAGTCGCACAGCTCGGCGGAGCTCCGGCCCACACCGTTACGCTCGGTGACGGACTCTCGGACGTTTCCGGGGACTGCGACGCCCGCGGGCCCTTGTCCCTCGGAGGTTCCGCTCACCGCTCACTCCCGCATGCAGTGTGTCGTACAGGGTCGTGCAAATGTGGTCGGGGGCTGGCCGCCCGAGACATTCACCGAAGAAATCCCGCAAGGACTCGGGGAAAGTGTGCCGATCATAGAGGCTGGCGCGGCGGCCGTTCCAGCGTCACCGACCCGGCGCGGGCCCCCGCACACCACGGCCGATCGTTTCTGCGCGGGTGGCGACCGGTGTCGGAACCAACCTGACCGGATGTGACGTTCCGTGAACCTTCGGAGTGTCGCCGCATCTCGGGTCGGCATCGGGCCGGTGTCAGGTCGGTCACCCGAGTGGGGCACCGGAACAGGGCAAACATCCGTAAAACATCACAAGGTGGGTGAGGCATCCAGCATTCCCGAGCCGGAGGTCTACGTGGAGGGTCAGCAGTCGCCCGAGGGAACACCCGTGAGAGTGGAAGGGGCGCGCCTGCGCAGTGTTGCCGCGGCGCTCACCTCTCTCGTGGCGTTCACGGCAACGTCCCTCGTGACCGGGCCCGCCGTGGCCGTCTCCTCCGCCGGTCCCTGCGCCCTGCCCCGCACGCAGGCCCACCACTCCCTCGGCCTCGACTCCTGGAACTCCGCCTATCCGCAACCCGTCGACCGGCTCGACGCCGTCATGATCTTCCTGTCGTTCCCGGACTCCGTCCCGCTGAACAGACCGCAGGAGCTCGCCGCCGACCACTTCCCCGCCACGAGCGACTTCTTCCGGCGCGCCTCGTACGGCAAGTTTCTGCTGCGCGCGCACCCGCAGAAGGAGTGGGTGCGCATGCCGAAGGCGTCCGTCGTCTACGACATAAGGCGTGACTGGGACCCCGAGCGGCGCGCCACCTACCTCCAGGACGCGATCGACGCGGCCGACGACGACGTCGACTTCTCGCGCTACGACGTGGTCTACCTGGTCGCGGACCCGGACGCCCCCGGGGTCGACTCCGACGCCACCAAGGTCGTCAACTTCGACCGGCCGCTGTCCGCGGACGGCGCCGAGATCCGGCGGGTCGTCACCGTCTTCGAACGCCACCCCCCGGACCGCAACGTCCTGGCCCACGAGACCGGGCACGTCTTCGACCTGCCCGACCTCTATCACCGGCCCGAGGACGGCGGCTACGGCGACTGGGACACCCACGTCGGCGACTGGGACGTCATGGGCAGCCAGTTCGGCCTCGCGCCCGACCTGTTCGGCTGGCACAAGTGGAAGCTCGGCTGGCTCGGCCGGGCGGAGGTCCGGTGCGTGAACGGCGCGGACGAGGCGCCCGCCTCGGCCGGCCCGCCGGGCGGCGCGGAGATCGTCACCCTGGAACCGCTCGCCGCCGCGCCCGTGCACGGCGGCAGCGTCGGTACGCGGCTCGCGGTGGTGCGCACCGGGCACAACAGCGTGCTCGCGATCGAGGCGCGCAGCGCCACGGGCAACGACGAGTTCACCTGCACCGAGGGGGTGCTCCTCTACCGGGTCCGGGGGGAGGCCGCGTCCGGGGACGGGCCGATCGAGGTGGTGGACACGCACCCGGAGACCGAGGCGTGCGGCGACGAGTCGGTCTACCCGCCGCTGGCGGACGCACCGCTGCAGGTGGGCGAGACGTTCACGGTGCCCGGTCCGCCGGGCGGGCGGGCCCGGGTGGAGGTGGCGGACCGTACGGCCACCGGAGCGTGGACGGTCAAGATCACGACCGCGTGAGGGCGCGTGCGGGCGGTCTGCGCGGACGGATACGAAAAGGCCCCTCGCTCTCGCGAGGGGCCTTTTCCGTCTGTGCGCCGCCAGGGACTCGAACCCCGGACCCGCTGATTAAGAGTCAGCTGCTCTAACCAACTGAGCTAGCGGCGCCTGCTGACGTCGTAGACCTTAGCATCCTGGTCGGCGGGAGGAAAAATCGATATGCGGACCCCCTGCCGCGCCCCGTCGCGAGCGGCCCGGACACAGGCCCAGAGCAGCACCTCGGGCCCCGGCAGCCAGGGGCGACGTGTGTCGGGGGCCACAAGCCAGCGCGGCGCCGAGGGGGCGCCGGAGGGCGTCAGGGCCGGGACGGTCACGGCGTCGCCGATGCCGTGGCAGATGAGCGGCGGGACGGCCTCGCCCCACTCCTCCCAGTCGAGCAGCGACGGCAGGCGCTGGGCTGTGCCGGGGGCGGCGAAGAGCATCATGCGCCCCCGGTGCATGGCGACGGGCCCGGAGCCGGGACCCTCGTCCCACAGCCGGCCGAGCATCCGGCGTCCGAAGACGGTGGGCACGTTCACGACGTCGAAGACGGTGCCGCAGGGGAGGACGGCGGGGGCGGTGGGCCGGTCCTCCCACTGCGCCAGCGCCGAGCGGGGATGCGCCTGGGCGGAGGCGAGCCACCCGTCGCCGGGCGGGGTGACCTCGGCGACGTGATCGCGGCTCTCCTCGCGCAGGAGGGCGAAGATGTCCGTGGTGTGCTCTCGGTCTCGCGGCCATGCGCTCATGGGGACAAGGTCTACCGGCAGTAACGTTCCGGTTTCCCAGGGTTGACGAAATCGGGGACAGGGTGGGGCGGAGGGGAGTATCTTGCGCCTGGCCGCGTGTGGCTGGCATATGCGGGGCCATGGCGCACGCGGGCGTGCGGGCGCGGACCGGGGGCCTTTCCCCCGCCCCGCCCCTTCCCGGAACCGGGGCTTCGCCCTGGACCCGTGCGGGCCAAGGGAACGTGGGGGCTGATGCCCCTACGCCCCTACGCGGCGGCTTCTTCGCCGTGGGATGGCGGCACGTCCTCCGGGCGGCGGCTTTGCCCCGCGGGATGGTCGTATGCGGCGCGCGTGCTTGGCCTGGCCGGTGGCTTTCCCCCCGCCCCGCCCCTTCCCGGAACCGGGGCTTCGCCCCGGACCCCCGTTGCGGGGCAAGGGATCGTCGGGGCTGACGCCCCTGCGCCCGTCAGCGGCAGCTTCGCGCCGTGGGATGGCGGCACGCCCTCGGGCGGCGGCTTTGCCTCGTGGGATGGTCGTACGCGGCGCGCGGGCTTGGCCGGTGGCTTCCCCCTCCCCGCCCCTTCCCGGAACCGGGGCTTCGCCCTGGACCCGTGCGGGCCAAGGGAACGTGGGGGCTGACACCTCCCCTACGCCCCTACGCGGCGGGATGGCGGCACGCCCTGAGAGCGGTAGCTCCGCGCTGCGGGCATGATCGCGCCCGGCGCGCGGCGTCGCCCCCTTTCGCGGGGGAGCTTCCGCGCCTCGGAATGGTCGGGCGCGGCGTGCGGGCGGGCCTGGCCCGGGCTTTCGGCTACCCTGCCCCTTCCGAAAACGGGGGCTTCGCCCTCGGCCCTGTGCGGGCCAGAGGACTGTCGGGGCTGACGCCCCTGCCCCCGTTAGCGGCAGCTGCGCGCCGTGGGATGGCGGCACGCCCTCGGGGCGGCGGCTTCGCGCCCCGGATGGCCGCATCCCCATACGCGGCAGCTTCGCGTCGCGGGCATGGGGGCCCGCTGGAGGCGGCAGCTTCGTGCTGCTGGCGCGGGCACGCGCCCACGTGGCGGCTCCCCGTCGCGGCATGGTGGGCCGGCCCCACCATTTCCACGGGATCGGGGCGTGGCACCCCGGGGCGCGGGGACACGCGAGCGTCAGCGAGCCCCGCGGAGGAGGTCGCGGCCGAAGTCGATCATTTTCTGCGCGTAGTCCTCCGTCCAGCCCGCCCGTTCCCCGATCTCCGTCGGCGTCAGCCGGTCGAAGCGGCGCGGGTCCGCCAGCTGGGCCGCGGCCATCGCCTGGAACTCCATGGCGCGGTCCGTCGCCGCCCGGAAGGCCAGTGTGAGCTCCGTCGCGCGGGACAGCAGCTCCTGGGGGTCCTCCAGGGACTCCAGGTCGAAGAAGTGCTCGGGGTCGGCGGCAGCCTCCGAGGGCTCGAAGAGCAGCGGGGCCGGCCGCATCCTGCGCTCGGTCGTCCGCTCCGGTTCTGCCATGTCCGTTCTCCTCCTCGCACCACGGCCCGGGCCCCGGGCCGTCATCCATTGTCCCGCTCGCCGCAAGAGGGCCTCACGGCCGCCAGCTCACCCGGTGCTCGGCCAGGTGCGCCAGCACCGCGTGGTTCGCCTCCCAGCCGTCCGGGAACTTCACGGTCACGCCGAGCTGCACCGGCTCCGTCGAGGGGTGCTCGTCCAGCAGATCGCCCACACCCGCGCGGCACACCACGATGCACGCGTGCCGGTGGCGCGAGGCGAGGACGCACAGGCGGCCCGTCTCCAGATGGAACGCCGTCGCGTCCGGGCGGCCCGACAGCGGGTGCAGCACGACGGTCACGTCGTACTCGCGGCCCTGCAACCGGTTCGCCGTGTCGACCGTGACGCCCGAGACCCCCAGGTCCGCCAGCGCCACGCGGACCGCCGCCGCCTGGTCGCGGTGGGCGGTGCCGACCGCGATCCGGTCGGCGGTCAGGGGCACGGGCTCGGCGGAGACCTCGGAGACCGCCGCCCCGCCCCGGTCCAGCAGCCGCCGCACCACCAGCGCGACCGCCCCGACCGCCTCCGGGTCCGTACGGGGCGTGCGGCGCGCGGGCAGCTCCAGCAGGCCCCAGCCGGACTCGGCCGCCTCGTCCAGCACCCGGTCCGGGCCCGAGCCGTCGGAGGGGACGCCGAAGGCGAGCCGCCGGTCGCCCGCGCCGGTGCCGCTGCGGAAGGGCGTGAACGGGTAGAAGGCGTCGGACACCAGCGGCGCCGCCGAGGCCGGCAGCCGCCACGAGACGGGCAGCCGGTGCTGCGGCAGGTCCGGGTTGTGGGCGAGGAGCGTGGAGACCGCACTCGCCGACGGGTCGTACGAGAGCCCCGCCCACTGCTCGGAGCCGACGATCGAGAACGGGTCGAGCTGGCCGGGATCGCCGACGAACAGCGCACGCTCGAACAGTCCGGCGACGGCGAGCAGCGCGTCCGAGCGCATCTGGTAGGCCTCGTCGACGATCGCGTGCCGCCACGGCTCGACGTTCTGCACGTGCGCCCACTTCGCCGCCGTCGAGATGACGACGTCCAGGCCGGCGAGATCGGCGGCCTTCGCCGACGTACGGACGTTGTCCAGGGCGTCGAGCGCCTTGTCGTACGGGTCGGAGTCGTTGGAGTGGAGGCGGCCGACGGGCAGCTCCGGCTCCTTGTCGGCGAGACGGAGCACCAGGTCGTCCACCTGCGCGTTGGTCTGCGCGACGACCATCAACGGGCGCCCGGCCCCGGCCAGTTCGAGCGCGGCCCGCACCACGAGCGTCGACTTGCCCGCGCCGGGCGGGGAGTCGACGACGACGCCCCGGGCGTCCCCGTGGAGGGTGTCGTGCAGGATGCCGGCGGTGGCGCGCGCGGCCTCCGCCGAGGGGTCGAACGTCACGGGAGACGTCACAGGAGATCCTCCGGGGTGACGAGGTCGGGGCTCTCGGCGGTGTCGGAGCGCGGAGGTCCGCCGTGTGTCCACGGCGTCTCCTCCGGGTCGGGCAGCTTCGGGCCGCCCCGCTGGTCGTGCTCGAACAGGGTCCAGTCGATCAGGTCGCCCTTGGCCGGCACCGACCCCTCGGCGGGCTCCTTCGCACGGCCCATGCGGTCGGTGACGCGCAGCACGAGGACGCCGTCCCCCTCGTACCGCACGAACTCGGCGGTCTGCGGCTTGCCTTCGAGCGAGCGGTACACCTTCGCCCGCTCGCCGAGGTGCGGGCGGTCGTCCGTGCGCACGGTGACCAGCGGGCGCGGGCTCGGGCGCTTCGACTCGGACCAGGCCATCTCCACGTCGAGCACCTCGGCGGTGAACGCCTGGCCCGCGAGCCGGTGACCGGCCAGCACCAGCGGATCGTCCAGCGCCTCGTGCGCGTCCAGCTGGGCCTGCGCGCTCTCCCGCGCGGCGAGCTTGTGCGCGGCGGTCACCGCGTCGTCGCGCCTGGGCTGCGGCGGCTCCCCGGCCCGCACCCGGTCGCGATGCGCGGTGAACGACCAGCGGTCGCGGGTCCAGCGGTCTGCCACCCGGGCGCCCTCGGGCAGTGCGCGCATCAGCTCCACCGTCCGCCACACCGCCTCCCAGGTGGGCCGCAACTGGCTCGCGATCAGGCGGCGGATCTCCCGCTCCGCGTCGTGCAGTTCGCCCAGGCGCTCGTCCGCGCTCGCCCCGTCCTCCGCGGCCGCCAGCAGCTGACGCGCCCGGTCGAACCGCTCCGTCGCGGGCGCCAGCAGCCGGTTGTCGAACGCCGGGTCGGTCGCGGGACCGGCCGGCGGGCACAGCAACTGCCCGTCCCGGCCGCGGGCCAGCTCCGCCCGCAGCGCGGCCTCGGCCCCCGACTCGCCCTCGCCCGCGTCGATCCACGCGAGCACGGCGCCCAGGTGCTGGTCCTCCAACGAGGACTGGCCCGTCGCCCAGTGCCGGTTGAGCAGGTCGGTCGCCGCCAGCAGCAGCGAGGAGCCGGGCACACGGGCCCGCTCCCCGTAGTGCGTGAGCCAGCGGCCCAGCAGCGGGACGCGCGGCGGCGCGGGGTAGGGGGTGTCGGGGTCCTGCTCGGCCGTGCGCCGGAAGCGCATCGAGCGGCCCAGGATCCGCACGTACTCGACGCCCGCGCGGCTCGGCACGATCAACTGCGGGGCGTCAGCGCACAGTTCCACCTCGACGGTGACCTTCTTGCCGGTCTCCGCGTCGGTCTCCTTGCGTTCGACGTGCTCGACGTCGTCGCCGAACCCGTCCATGTACGGAAGGACGGCGTCGGCCAGCTCCGCGAGGAAGGCCGACCGCAGGTCGCGGTCGCGCGGCTGGGCCACGACCAGCAGCCGCGGCCGGCCGGGGTCCGTGCCGACCAGTGCCCCGAGCGGGGCGCCGGCCTCGCCCGCGGTCGTGAGCGGGACGAACACCAGGGGCCGCTGCGACAGATGGCGGTGGCGGACCGTCGCGAGGGGCTGGGCCCGCCCGGACTCGACGGCCTCCAGCCGCGCGAGGGTCGAGATCAGCGACATTCGACGCCCTCCTCGGCCAGGGCCCCGCGCGGCGCGACCGAGCTCGCGCGCGCGGCGTCGGCCTCCCTCACGGGCGCGGTCTCGCGGCCGGCGGCAGCCTCCTGCGCCACGGCGGGCCTGTCGGCGGCGGTCCGGCCGGTCGTGGTGGGACGGCCGGCCGCGCGGTGCGTCCCCGGGCCCGGGGACGGGACCCGGTCGGGGGCGGTCTCCGTCACCGCGGCGCTCCGGCCGGCCGGCCGCAGGGACTCCGCCGCCCGCAGCGACTCCGCCCGCAGGGCCGCCGCCCGGCGCAGCGCGCCGACCGCCGGGTCGTCGGGGTCGCCGTCCTCACCGCGCGCGGCGGCGAGGACGTCCCCGATGGTCGTCAGCCCGCCGAGCTCGCCCCGCACCGACCGGCCCAGCGCCTCCACCGCGCCCGCGAGCCGGGCGCGGTCGCGGCAGTGGAACGCCAGCTCGCAGGCGGCCAGACACTCGGGCGCGTACGCGTGCGGCACCTGCTCGACGGCGTCGGCCAGCTCCTCGGCCGAGCACGACTCCACGTCGAACGTCACGCCGTCGGGCAGCTCCGCCGCGATGTCCTCCAGCCGCGCCAGCCGGGTCAGCTGGCGCCGGGTCACCGACAACTGCTTGCGCACGTCCACCACGGACGCGGTCGGCATGTTGGTGAAGTCCTTCGGGCAGACCAGCAGAACACTGTGGGACACGGAGGCGCCCTCGGTCAGCGCCGCGAGCCGCTCCAGCGCCAGCACGTACACCGCGGCCTGCCGCGCAGCCGCGCCCACCTTCGCGGCGTCCGCGGCCGCGTCGATCATCGGGAACGACTTGATCTCCACGACCGTCCACCGGCCGTCGGGATGCACCACGACCGCGTCCGGCTCCAGATACGCCGGGGAGCCCGCGACGTCCAGCGCCAGCATCGGGTGGTCGAGCAGCGCGAAGCCCCCGGCGCCGGTCGCCTCGCGCAGCGCCAGCGCGGTGCGGGCCGTGCGGCCCTCGGGGCCCGTCGCCGAGAGGTCGGGGACATGCACCTCGTGCGGATCGTCGAGACCGAGCAGCCGCATCAGCTCCTTGCCGCTGTCGGCCTTGACCTTGGCCTCGAAGGCGTTGCCCCGCATGAACGCGAACTGCGACTGGCCGAAGGACGCCGGAGAGCCGAGCGCCGAGGCCAGCGCGGCCTTGTCCACGCCGACGCCGTCCAGCAGGGCGCGCCGCTCGCAGCCGGGGTTGGCGGCGAGGGCCGCGAGCGCGCGGGCGTCCAGCGGTTGGGGCTGCGCGGCGGGGCCGCGCAGCTCAGCGAGCCGCTGCCTGAGTGCTGTCGTCGGCGCCTTCGGAGGAGGTGCGCTGTCCGGGGATTCGCTCACCCGCCGAAGTCTCGCATCCGCCACCGACAACGGGGAGAACGGCGGGCGTCGCGCGGTGCGCGAAGCGGCCGGTGACCCGGTCGGCGAGCCGCATCGCGTACGGCCCGAGCAGCGCGCCGACGCCCATCACGGCGGCTCCGGCGACGGCGTCGAGGAAGTAGTGGTTCGCGGTGCCCATGACGACGACCGTGGTCAGCAGCGGGTAGGCGACGCCGAGGGCCTTCATCAGCGGCGTACGCCCGTGCCGCCAGAGCATCACTCCGCACCACAGGGCCCAGCCGACGTGGAGGCTGGGCATGGCCGCGTACTGGTTGGTCATGCCGCCGAGCCCGCGCGGAGCGCTCGCCTCCCCGCCCCACCAGCCGTACGCGCTGTACTGGGCCATCGTGTCGACGAAGCCGTGGGCCGCGTCGAGCAGTCTCGGCGGACAGGTCGGCATCAGCGTGAACCCGGCCAGGCCGAGCAGGGTGGAGACCATGAGCCAGGTCCGGGCGGCCCGGTAGCGGGCGGGGCGGCGGCGGAAGAGCCAGACGAGGATCGCCGGGGTCACGAGGTAGTGCAGGGTCGCATAGGCGAAGTCGGCGGGTATGCCGATCGCCGGGGTCTCGGTGAAGAGACGGTTCAGCGGGTGCTCGGCATCGACGAGGAGCGCCTTCTCCACGCGCAGGATCGCCAGTCCGTGGTCCACGGCCGTCGACACGTCGCCGCGGGCGAGGAGCCGTCCTGCGGAGTAGGCCGCGTACACCACGGCGATCAGCATCAGCTCGGTCCACCAGCGGGGCCGTTGGTGCTGCGCGGGGAGCGGCATCCGGTCGGTCTCCGTCTTCAGTTCGAAGGATCACTCGTCCTGGAAGGGGACGCCTTCCCCGTCCCGGAGGTTGCCTCCCGATGGGGTGCGGGATGATGGGACGACAAGCACTCGTGAACACCAGGGAGCGCCCATGGCACCGCGGATCCTCCTCGCACGGCACGGCCAGACCGAATGGTCGCTGAGTGGCCGGCACACCGGCAGGACGGACATCCCGCTGCTCGACGAGGGCAGGCGCGGCGCCAAGCTGCTGGGCGAGCGGCTGCACCGGGCGCCGTGGTCCGGGCTCCCCGGTGCCGAGATCCGCACCAGCCCGCTCGTGCGGGCGAGCGAGACGTGTTCCCTGGCCGGCTTCGGAGACCGGGCGCAGCCGTGGGACGTGCTGATGGAGTACGACTACGGGGCGTACGAGGGGCTGACCCCGCCCGAGATCCAGGCCCGGCAGCCCGGCTGGCTGCTGTGGCGCGACGGCGTCCCGGAGGGAGAGACGCTCGCCCAGGTCTCCGCCCGCGCGGACGAGGTCGTCGAGTGGGCGCTGTCCGCCGACCGTGACGTGCTCGTCTTCGCGCACGGCCACATCCTGCGCGCGATCGGGGCGCGCTGGCTGGGACAGGACATCTCGTTCGGCGCGCGCATCCGCCTCGATCCGACGAGCCTGTCGGTCCTCTCGTGGGCGTACGGGGAGCGCGCGTTCGAGCGCTGGAACGATCTGGGGCACCTGGAGGTCTGAGCAGCGGCCGGCGTCCTCCTACGGGCGCCCGGCCGTCCTCCCGCGGGCCCGCGCCTTACGCGCGGGACACCCCTCGGGTCGCCGTCGCATGGTGGTCCAGGAAGGCCGCGACCCCCTCGGCACGCCGGTGCGGCGCCAGCACCCGCGCGGTGTCCGCCAGCATGGTCCGGATACGCGACGACCGGACGTCCCCGAGCAGCGCGAGCACCTGCTCACCTGCCGCGGCCGCCTCGTCCGGGACGCCGGCGCGCGCCAGGTCGGCGGCGAGCTCCGCGCGGTAGAGCGCGAGGTTGCGGGTGAAGCGGTGGTCCTGGAGCGCCGCCGCGCGGCGCGCGTGGTGCGCGGCGCGCGTGAAGTCGCCGAGCGCCGCCCAGCACTGCGCCTGCAGCGCCTCCCGTTCGGGCTCGGCGAAGAACGACATCCATTCCGGGTCGTCGGGCGACGCGCCCTGCTCGAAGTACGTGTGCGCGCGGGCGAGCGACTGCTCGCAGCCGGCGCGGTCCCCGAGCCCGGCCCAGCCGCCCGCCTCCCGCAGCGCGAGCAGCGACAGCAGCCGCGGCGAGGCGACCTGCCGGGCCGCGCGCCGGCCGGCCTGCGCGGTGCGCACCGCCTCCCGGAACCGGCCGGCATCCCTGGCCAGGAACGACGTGTTGCAGAACGCGTGCGCCTCCAGGGCCGGGTCGCCCGCCACGCGCGCGGTGGCCAGCGCCTCCGCGTAGTGCGAGCGCGCGTCGTCGAAGCGGCCGGAGTCATGGGCCAGCCAGCCGACGGAGATGGCCAGTTCGCCCGCCCCGGCGTGCAGCCGGTCCGCCGTGGACCTGCGGGACCACGTCCCGGCGTCGAGCAGCGCGTACGCGGCGCGCAGGGGCTGGGCGGCCCGCCGGTAGAGCCCGTCGGCGCCGTGCCGGTCGTCGAGGAGGCGGATGCGTCGCACCGCCTCCTCGACGGCGCCGACCTCGGCCTCGCCGACCCGGTGCTGCGCGGGCACGGAACCGGATCCGGAACCGGATGCGAAACCGAGTCCCAGGGAGGCGGCCGCCACCGTGACGGAGCCGCTCGTCATGAATGCGCGACGCAGCACGTCGCTCTCCTCGTCGATGTCACTGTCGCTGCTGGGCCGGCCGCCGTCGAAGGGACGGCACGGCGGGAACGGGGGTGCCGGGGGGCGGGCCTCCGGCGCATCGGTGGCCGCGCGGCGGCCGCGGCCGCGCACGTCCTCCCGGGCGGTGAAGCCCAGATCGGTCAGGGTGAGACCGGGGAACATGTGCAGGAACACCCGCTCGTAGGCGTAGTTGGGGCAGCGGATCTCGCCCGCCTCGACCCGGCCGATGTAGCGGGCGTCGCACGAGACCTGCTCGCCGATCTCGCGGGCGGCCCTGCGGACGGCCGTGGCGAACTCGCCCGCGGAGCGAGATCCGCGCAGTCGGCGGAAGGCCAGGTTGGGGTGCGCGGGGTGCGCCCTCGATGCCTGTGACGACGACGCCATGGCCGAGCCCTCTCTTGGTGCAGCCGTGTTCCGGCGGAGCAAGAACGTACCTGCTGTGACAGGGAACTCACACAGGGTTTGGCTACAAAAGGGACATCTCGTCGGCGATCTGCCATGAACTGCCATCCTTTGCGGCGGCGTGCCGCCGTAGCCGTTGACGCGCACGGCCGTTGAACCGTAAGGAGACCGGCTACGTGTCTCCCTATGGGACTCGGCGAGGAGGGGGATCCCCTTGTTGGAGGTCGGCATGGAGACCGGTGCGACGCCCTCGACCACGGTGGCCCACGGGCCCACCCCGGACAGCAGCGTGCCGCCTGCCGCGCCGTGCGACCTGGTGACGGTGCCCGCGCGCCAGGGCCTGGAGGCCGTCGACATCCTGCGCCGCGCGGCGGCGGCACCGGGGGTGGGGCCGGTGCTGCACGACGGGGCGTGCGACACGCTCGGCTTCCTGGTGCCGCCGGGCACGGCCGACGGGTGGGACGTGCCGGGGAGTGCGTGTACGCAGACGTCGGGGCGGGGGCTGCGGCTTCCCGGCGTTCCCGGCGTGCCGCCGCCGGTGCTGGGCTCGGGCTGGCTGCTGCCGCCGGAGGGCGCGGAGGCGGTGACGGACCCGGCGGTGCTGAGGAAGGCGCTGGGGGAGGCGGCGCGGCTGATCGAGGCGGCGGACAACTGCTGCTGAGGCGCGCGCGCAGCGCGGGCCGTCCGCGGGGGTGATGCCCCCACCCCGCCCCTCCCCGAAACTCTGCCGAGAGCTGGGGCGCTGCCCCTGCGCCTGCTGCGCGGCGCGAGGGAATGCGGACCGGGGCTCCGCCCCACGCACCTGCCGCGCCCGCTTCGCGGCGCGAAGGCACCGTCGTGCCGGTGCTCCGGCCATGCGTCTGCTGGGCGGCGCGGCGGGCCCACCCCCGAGACCGGCCCTGCCGCGCCCGCTTCGCGGCGCGCGAAGGCATCCGCCGGTGCTCCGGCCATGCGTCTGCTGAGCTGTGCGGGGGGTCCACCCCGAGCGGCCCTGCAGCGCCTGCTGCGCGGCGCAAGGGAATGCGAACCGGGGCTCGGCCCACGCACCCCTGCGGCGCCCGCTTCGCGGCGCGAAGATGCGAACCGGGGCTCCGCCCACGCGCCCCTGCGGTGCCCGCTTCGCGGCGCGCGAAGGCATCCTCGGGCCGGTGCTCCATCCATGCGTCTGCTGGGCGGTGCGGCGGGTTCACCTCCCGGATCGGGTGTTTCGCGGCGCGGTGGGCACGAGCTTGGGACCGGGCCCATGGGCGCCTGCCGCGCGGCGCCGGCGAGCACCGTTGTGAGCGGTCTTTCCGCAGGGAGGGGGCACAACGTCACGGGGGCGGGCGGGGGAGGCCCCCGGCGCGCTCGTGTGCGAGCCGCGGCGATAATGGAGGCGTGGGCAGGCGCAGACAGCGGGAGCGGGACGGCGGGGGGCTCGTCGAGCGCGTGGACGGCGGCGTCGCCGAGCTCGTCGAGGACCGCGAGCGGCCCCGCGGCTGGACCCTCCTCATCGACGGCGCGCCCCAGTCGCACGTCGACCTCGACGACCCCGGCCACCTCTCCTTCGAGTACCAGCGCAGACTCGGCCACGTCATCGACCTGACCGCCCCGCCCGGCCGTCCCCTCCGCGTCGTGCACCTCGGCGGCGGCGCCTTCACCCTCGCCCGGTACGTCGCAGCCACCCGGCCCCGTTCCACGCAGCAGATCGTCGAGGTCGACGCCGCCCTCGTCGAACTGGTGCGCACCCGGCTCCCGTTGGACCCCGGCGCCCGGATCCGGGTCCGCGCGGCCGACGCCCGCGCCGGACTCGCCAAGGTGCCGGACGGCTGGGCGGACCTCGTCATCGCCGACGTGTTCAGCGGGGCCCGCACGCCCGCCCACCTGACCAGTACGGAGTTCCTCGCCGAGGTGAGAAGGGCGCTGCGCCCGGGCGCGTACTACGCGGCGAACCTCGCCGACGGCCCCCCGCTCACGCATCTGCGCGCCCAGATCGCGACCGCCGCCGCCGTCTTCCCCGAGCTCGCGCTCGCCGCCGATCCGACGGTGCTGCGCGGCCGCCGCTTCGGCAACGCCGTACTGCTCGCCTCGGACTCCGAGCTGCCGGTCGCCGAGCTGACCCGCCGCGTCGCCGGCGACCCCTTCGCGGGGCGCGTCGAACACGGCCGGGCGCTCGCCGACTTCACCGGAGGAGCGGCGCCGGTCACGGACGCGAGCGCCAAGGACTCGCCCGTGCCGCCGGCCGCCGTCTTCAAGAGCTAGCTACCGCTCGTCGAACTGGACCATCGGCGGGTGTCCGTTCCAGGTGCAGAACACCGACACCTCGTGGCCGTCCCGCGTGAACGTCACCCGGATCCACGCCGGTTGCGTCCACACCTGCATCTGCCAGCCCGACGCCGGGGTCGCCGAGACCAGTTCGGCCGAGCTCTCGCCGATGTCGAAGACGACCCGGCCGCCCTTGACCGTGTAGCCCTTGACGTTCCCCGCGGAGGCGGAGGGCGACGGACGCTTCGACGGCTCGGCCGGCGACGGCCGCGACGGCGGGGGCGTGGCGGACGGCTTCACCGGGGACGGCGTGGGAGACGGGCTCGGCGGCGGCGGCTCCGGCGACGGAGCCTGCGGGGCCGAGGTCTGCGCCGTGATGGGCAGCGCGCGCGGGCGGTCGTACGCGGTTCCGGCCATGACCGTGTGGACGCCCCACCAGGACAGCGTCACCGCGGCTCCGGTGGACAGCGACCATGCCAGGGCATGCACCAGTCCTCTGCTCATCCGGGCCATAGTGCACCACTCGGTCCCCGGCTGTCCCGCCTGCCCGTCCACGGGGCCGGTGTCCTCCGGATGGCGTACGGTGCGGCCCATGGCAAGTGTGCTCGTGGTCGAGGACGACCAGTTCGTGCGTTCCGCCCTCATCAGGCACTTGACCGACGCCTCCCACACGGTACGGAGCGTCGGCACGGCCCTGGAGGCCCTGCGTGAGGTGGCCCATTTCCGTTTCGACGTGGTCATTCTGGACCTCGGTCTGCCCGATCTGGACGGCGCCGAGGCCCTGAAGATGCTGCGCGGTATCACCGACGTACCGGTGATCATCGCGACCGCGCGGGACGACGAGGCCGAGATCGTGCGGCTCCTCAACGACGGCGCCGACGACTACCTCACCAAGCCGTTCTCCGTGGAGCACCTGTCCGCGCGGATGGCCGCCGTGCTCCGCCGGGCGCGCGCCGGCACCGGTGACGCCCCGCCGAGCCGTGTCCTCCAGGTCGGCGGGCTGTCCATCGATCCGCTGCGCCGCCAAGCGGAGTTGGACGGGGCCCCGCTCGATCTCACCCGCCGCGAGTTCGACCTGCTGGCCTTCCTCGCGGGCCGGCCCGGCGTCGTCGTCCCCCGCAAGGAGCTGCTGGCCGAGGTGTGGCAGCAGAGTTACGGCGACGACCAGACGATCGACGTCCATCTGAGCTGGCTGCGCCGCAAACTCGGCGAGACGGCCGCTCGCCCCCGGTACCTGCACACCCTGCGGGGAGTGGGAGTGAAGCTCGAGCCGCCGAAGGCCGTGCGGCCATGAGATGGGCCCTGGTCAAGGTCTCCCTGGCCGTCACGGTGATGGTCGTGCTCGCCTTCGCGCTGCCGCTCGGCATGGTGATCAAGGAGATGGCGCGCGACCGCGCGTTCTCCAACGCCGAGCGGCAGGCCGCCACCATCGGCCCCACGCTCACCGTCACCACCGAACGCGGGCCTCTGGAGCGGGCCGTCGAGTCCACGCCCGCCGGCGCGGCCGGCCGGATGGCCGTGCACATCCCCGCCTCCGGCGAACTCGGCAGCGTCCCACTGGAGATCGGGAGCCGGCGCGCGGCCGCCAAGGACCTCGCCACCGTGCAGCGCATCGGGCGTGCCTCGATCACCGAGGTGCCGGGCGGTTCCGCGCTGCTGCAGCCCACCGCCATCGGCACCGGGCAGATCGCCGTCGTCGAGATCTTCGTGCCGGAGGGCGAGGTGTCCAACGGCGTCGACACCGCCTGGCTCGTCCTTTCGGGCGTCGGTGTCGCGCTCGTCGTCGGGTCGGTCGCCGTCGCCGACCGGCTCGGCGTCCGCATGGTGCAGCCCGCCCAGCGGCTCGCGGGTGCGGCGCAGGAGCTGGGGGAGGGCAGGCTCGGGACCCGCGTCCCCGAGGAGGGGCCGCCCGAACTGCGCTCCGCGGCCGTCGCGTTCAACTCGATGGCCGACCAGGTCGTCCAGCTCCTCGCCAACGAGCGCGAGCTGGCCGCCGACCTCTCGCACCGGCTGCGCACCCCCCTCACGGTGCTGCGCCTCAACGCGGCCTCGCTCGGCGAGAGCGCCGCCGCCGAACAGACGAGGGCGGCCGTCGCCCAGCTGGAACGCGAGGTCGACACCATCATCCGTACGGCGCGCGAGGCGAAGCCGCAGACCGCGACGGCCGGGCCCGGCGCGGGCTGCGACGCCTCGGAAGTGGTGCGCGAGCGGATGGAGTTCTGGTCGGCGCTCGCCGAGGACGAGGGCCGCACGGTGCGGCTCGCGGGCGTGGACCGGCCCGTGCGCATCCCCGTCGCCCGCCCCGAACTGGCCGCGGCCCTCGACGCGCTGCTCGGCAACGTCTTCCGGCACACCCCGGAGGGCACCGCGTTCTCCGTCGACGTCCACAACAGCGACGACGCCGTCATCGTGCTCGTCTCGGACGCGGGCGAGGGCATCGCCGACCCGGCCGCCGCGCTCGCCCGCGGCAACAGCGGGGCCAAGGAGGGCTCTACCGGTCTCGGTCTGGACATCGTGCGCCGGGTCGCGGAGTCGACCGGCGGTGACGTGCGCATCGGCCGCTCGGTGCTCGGCGGTACGGAGGTCCGCGTGTGGATCGGACTCGACCCGCGCGAGTCAGCGCGTGGCGAGCGCCGGCGCGGCCACCGCGGGCGGGTGCAGCGGCGCCGCAGGGCGACCGTCTGAGAGCGCTCCACACCTGGCCGGGCCCCGATCATTAATCGGCCCCGATGCCGTCCTTAAGCGCGCCCTAAGGAACCCGACGCCCGCCTGCGATCGGCCGATTGTCCGTTTCGCGGTCGCTAGCGTGCTGCCGCATCCACCCCCACTTCAGCAACGCAGAGGCAGGACGCGATGGGCAGCAGTACGCACCGGCGCAGGGCGAGCGTCAGGACCAAGGCCGTCGGCGCGGTCGTCGTGGCCGCCGTGATCGGCGGCGCGGCGATCGTCCTCACGGGCACCGCGCAGGCCGCGGCGGTCGGCGCCGCGTACACCAGGACCAGCTCCTGGGACGGCGGTTACACCGGTCAGTACGTCATCACCAACGAGACCGGCACGGCACGGTCCGGCTGGACGCTGGAGTTCGACCTGCCCGAGGGCACCACCATCGGCTCCCTGTGGAACGGTGAGCACACGGTGGAGGGGCGGCACGTCACCGTGAAGCCCGCGAGCTGGAACAAGGAGCTCGCGCCCGGCGCCTCCGTCACGGTCGGCTTCGTCACCTCGGCGACCGGCAAGGCGGCCGACCCGGCGTCCTGCCTCATCGACGGGGCCGTGTGCTCGGCCGACGGCGGCCCGACGCCGCAGCCCAGCGGCCGTCCCACCGAGCAGCCCACGCCGACGCCGCCCCCCACGCCGACGCCGAGCGTCCCGAGTTCCACGCCCACCCCCACCCCCACCCCCACCCCGACCCCGACCCCGACGCAGACGGGTGCGCCCAAGCCGGGCGCGTCCGCGCGGTTCGCGCCGTACATCGACACCTCGCTGTACCCGGCGTACGACATGCTGGACACCGCCGCGAAGACGGGCGTCGAGGAGTTCCACCTCGCCTTCATCACCGCAGGCGGCGGCTGTGTGCCGCTGTGGGGCGGCGTGACCGGACTCGGCGACGACAAGGTCGCGGCCCAGATCGGCGACCTGCGCGCCAAGGGCGGCGACGTCCGCATCTCCTTCGGCGGCGCGGCCGGCCGCGAACTGGCGCTGAACTGCGCGACGGCGGACGAGCTGGCGAAGGCGTACGGCAAGGTCGTCGACACGTACAAGCTGACCAAGGTCGACTTCGACGTGGAGGGCGCCGCACTTCCGGACACGGCCGCCAACTCCCGGCGTGCGCAGGCCATCGCGCAGCTCCAGAAGTCGCACCCGGACCTGGACGTCTCCTTCACCCTGCCGGTCATGCCGGAAGGGCTGACCCAGCCCGGCGTGGACCTGATCGCCGACGCGAGGAAGAACGGTGTGCGCATCGACGCGGTCAACATCATGGCGATGGACTACGGGCCGGCGTACAGCGGCGACATGGGCGAGTACGCGATCCAGGCCGCCACGGCCACGCAGGCGCAGATCAAGGGCGTCCTCGGGCTGTCGGACGCGGACGCGTGGCGGACCGTCGCGGTGACGCCGATGATCGGCGTCAACGACGTCGTCACCGAGATCTTCAGGGTGGAGGACGCGACCCAGCTGGTGCGGTTCGCCGAGTCGAAGAACCTGGGGTGGCTGTCGATGTGGTCCTCGACGCGCGACAAGCAGTGCGCGGGCGGGGAGAAGCCGGCAGCGGACGCGACGTGCAGCTCCATCCTCCAGGAGCCGCTGGCGTTCACGAAGGCGTTCGCCGCCTACAAGTGACACCGGGACCCGCCCCGGGGAGCCCCGCGCCTCAAACGCCGGCGGGGCTTCCCGGGGCGTGACGCCAGGAGGGTCGGACCGTGGGAGGCGAATGGGATCGCCGGTTCCGCCAGGGACAGCGGCCTACCGCCTACCGGGGCAGGACGAGGCGATGAGGCTCGCGCAGCCAGATCTCCCGACCACCGCGGGCCGTGACGGTGAGACCGAACTCATCGGCGGCCGGCGACCCGAACGCCTCGTACTCGCGGTAGGTCTCCTCGATCTCCTCCCACAGATTGCCGTCGCCGTACTGCCACACCTCCTCACCCGTTGCTGCCGTGGCCGCGGCGCCGTTCGGGCGGGAGGCCCACACCTGCACATGGCCAGGCTGCTCCCCGTGCCAGAGCGACACGTCCGGCAGCCGGGTCCCGGCGTACAGAGCGAACCCGAGCGTGAGGATCTTCGCCGGGTCCAGGCCCGACGCTCGTGACCGGGCGGTGTTCTCGTCGATCGCGGCCTCGGTCGCCAGGCGGTGCGAGCGCATCGGCATGTACGACGCGCCGTCCCCGAACGGGCCCGACGCGGTGCCGTCCTCCCCGACCGTGAGCTGCACCAGCGCGCCGCTCCAGAACGTGCGGCCATCGGCGCGACGATGATCCCGCCCGCCCGGACCTGCTGCACGTACGGGAGCGGGATGTGCCGCAGCGCGCACGTGGCGACGAGCCGGTCGAACGGGCGGGCGTCGGGCCAGCCGGCCTCGCCGTCGCCGCACCGCAGCTGCGGCATGTAGCCCGCGCATACAGTGCTGACGCCGCGTGCACAGCAAGCACCGGATCGATCTCCACGCTGTACACCCGGTCCTCGCCGACGCGCTCGGACAGCAGCGCGGCGACGTAGCCGGACGCGGTCCCGATCTCCAGCACGCGGTGCCCGTCCTCGGCGTCGAGGAGGCCGAGCATCTTGGCGACCGTGCTCGGCATGCTGTTGGACGAGGCGGCGACGCCGGGGCCGTCGTCGCGGCCGTCGTCGACCTGGATCACGACCGGCTGATCACTGTGGATCAGGTTGAGCCGCTCGGCGGGGTCGGTGACCGGGACGCAGCGGTCCGGCTCCTGTCGCCAGATGCGCTCGGGGATGAACGCCGCCCGGGGGACGGCGTCGAACACCTTGCGCCACTCGTCGTCGAGGAGGCCGCGCCTCTGGAGGTCGTCCAGGAGCGCGGCGTACCCGTCGGTGCGGGTGGTGGTCATCCGTCAGCCGCCGATGTACCGGCCGCCGGAGCCGTCAGGGTTGGGCGGGGTGGGCGGCGGCGTCCAGGGCTTGATGGGGGCGGGCTTGGCGCCGTGCTTTCCGCTGTCTGCCGTCGGCGGGTACTGAGAGGTCACGTCTCACTCCATCTCGTGGGCAGGCGCGTGGACTTCCCACGCGCCATGGTGCATGGGCTGGGCCCTCAGTGGGGCCGAGCCCGCCCCCGGACACGGTCCTGCCGGGTAATCGGTCCGGGGCGGGAGTCAACGGGCGCTGCTCGCGGAGCGCGGGCAGGGCAACTTGTGGAAGTGCAGCGTGGTGCCGCCGCCGGAGCCGGACACCTTGTCGATCACCTCGTAGTCCTCGCCGGGGAGGATCGCGCGATGGCAGCGGGCACAGGGCCACCGCCTCGGAGCCGTGCCGCCGGCAGGCGCGCGGGAACCAGCGGGTGACGAGGTCGGCGATGCGCAGCCGCTGCGGGCCGAGGTCGACGGCGGTCTCCGCGGTGAGGACGATGCCGCAGAAGACGCAGTCCATGCCGCGCTGCTGGCGCTGCGAGAGGCTGCCGATCGGGGGCAGTTGTCTCCGTTCGCTGATCATCTGAACGCCCTCGCAGACTGGCCACTGATGCGCACTGCTCCGGAAGGTAGGGACGGCTCGTGCGCGCACACCAGCAATGTGCAGATCTGTGCGCACATTCACTCCAGGGCAGGACTTTGGCTGCCTCGCACCTTGACCGACCCCTGCCTGTCGGTGACGGTGTTGCACAGATCCGCACACCTCGTCGCAGGAGGCTGACATGTCGTTACTGTTCATCGGGATCGACCCCAACACGGGTCAGAACGAATCCCCGACAGCCTGGGTGGACACGGAGAACGGAGACATCGCTCTCCAGAGCTACACAGCTGACGCCGCGACGCGTGACCAGTGCGTGGAGAACCCCGCGCCGGGGCACGCGAAGGGAATCCCTGACCACGAGACCGTGATCCGCGTCCCCGCACACATGGTGTCCATCCTCAGGGAGGCCTGCGATGCCGCAGAGCGCACCACGCTTCGATGACCTGTTGGCGGCCGCGGAGCGCTCAGCCGTCCACCTCGAGATGCGGGACCAGTACGGCGTCAGCGGCGAAGCCGACGACTTCAGCACGTGGCTCCGCACCGGGAAATGCGACACAGATCCCGGCTCCGCCTACTGGGCGCCGTGGGTGGATCTGATCTCCAAGGCCGTAGCCCGCGGGGTCACGGTAAGGCGGGCTCGGATCGTGTCGGAACCCGTCACTGACTACATCCGCTACGAGCACGCCGGTACGGCCGTCAACGTTCAGGCGGGCGAGCAGGTGCGTTGGCTGCCGAGACGGCAGGCATCCGACATCGCGCTCCCGGGAAACGACTTCTGGCTCTTCGACGGGCGCCTGGTCAGGTGGCACCACTTCACCGGCAACGGTGCCTCGGCAGGGCCTGAGGACATCGAGGACCCCGCAGTTGCCAAACTCTGCGGGGACGCCTTCGAGGCGGTGTGGGAACGCGCAGTACCGCATGATCAGTACGAGATCCGCTGACGCACGACGCACCGGACAGGCCAGCTCATGCCCATCTCTCCATCCTCCTCTGCACAAGCCGCGCGGGAAGTCGTCGCGCGGCGACTGCGTGATCTGCGAAGGAGCGCGGGACTGACGGTCACAGAGCTGGCCGACCGCTGCCATTGGCATCACGCCAAGACGTCACGCATCGAGAACGCCCGCACGGCCCCGTCCGCCAAGGACATCCGACTGTGGTGCGTGGCCTGCCAGGTCGAGGATGAAGCAGGCAACCTGATCGTTCAGTCCCTCAACGCTGAATCGATGTACCGCGAGTGGCGCCATCAGGTCCGGAACGGGCTGAAGCAACTGCAGGACAGCTTGCTCCAGTTCTTCCGCGAGACCAGCCTGTTCCGGGTGTACTCGTCCACGCTCGTGCCGGGTCTGCTGCAGACCGAGGGCTACGCGGCCGCCGTGCTTGGTACGGTCGCCGACTTTCGTGAGCTGCCCGACGAGGACATCACCAAGGCGGCGCAGGCACGCGTCGACCGGTCCCGCATCATCCATGAACCAGGACACCGCTTCGTCCTGCTCATTGAGGAAGCCGTTCTGCACCACCAGATCGGAGACTCTGAGGTCATGGCTGGCCAGCTCGGCTACCTGCTCACCGTGGGCGCCCTGCCTGCCGTCTCCCTGGGAGTCATCCCCATGGCGACCCCGGGGCGGCAGCAATGGCCGCGTGAGACATTCCACGTGTACGACGACGCCCTGGTGTCCGTCGAGCTTGTGTCCGCCCAGGTCCAGATCACGCAACACGCCGAGATCGCCCTGTACCTGAAGGCGTTCGAGGAGCTGCGGTCCATGGCCGTGTACGGTGCACAGGCGCGTGCCCTGATCGTGAAGGCGATCGACGCACTGAGCTGACTGAGCACAGACAGGGAACCGGTCGAAGGGGTCGCTTCCGTCCTTCTTGGGCCGTTCCACGATGCTTGCTCGCGTCGTGTTCCCCAATTTGGGGTACGAAGAAGGGCTGACCTGTTTCACAGGTCAGCCCTTGATCGTCAGGGTGAGTGACGGGACTCGAACCCGCGACATCCTGGACCACAACCAGGTGCTCTACCAGCTGAGCTACACCCACCACGACCGGTCTTCTTCCCGACCGGCCGAGAAAAAGTGTACAGGGTCCCGGAGGGTGCTCGCGCCAGGGTTTCGCGGGGCCGCCCACGGGGGGTGGTGCTGCTAGGTCGCGGGCTCCGCCGGCTCCGCGGGCAGCACGTGCTTCGCCGCGATCGCCCGCGCCGTGTCCGAGTCCGGCCCGGGCTGCGGGACGAAGACCGCCTCGCGGTAGTAGCGCAGCTCGGCGATCGACTCCCGGATGTCGGCGAGCGCCCGGTGGTTGCCGCTCTTCTCCGGACTGTTGAAGTACGCCCTCGGGTACCAGCGGCGCGCCAGTTCCTTGATCGAGGAGACATCGACGATCCGGTAGTGGAGGTAGCCCTCCAGCGTCGGCATGTCACGGGACAGGAAGCCGCGGTCGGTGCCGACCGAGTTCCCGCACAGCGGGGCCTTCCCGGGCTCCTTGACATGTTCGCGGACGTACGCGAAAACCTGCTCCTCGGCGTCCGCCAGCGTGGTGCCGCCGGGGAGCTCCTCGAGGAGGCCCGAGGCGGTGTGCATCTGGCGCACGACCTCCGGCATCGTCTCCAGCGCCGCCTCCGGCGGGCGGATCACGATGTCCACGCCGTCGCCGAGCACGTTCAGTTCCGAGTCGGTGACCAGCGCGGCCACCTCGATGAGTGCGTCGTCCGTCAGCGAGAGCCCGGTCATCTCGCAGTCGATCCACACCATGCGATCGTTCATGCGCCCTACCTTATGGGGCGCGTGACGATCAGGCCCCGGGCGTGCGCACACGCGACCGGGCCGGGCGCTCACGCGCCCGGCCCGGTGCTCACGAACAGTGCCGTGCTAGCCCATGCTCCGCTGCCCCGGCACGCCGGCGCGGCCGTACATCTCGGCCGCGCCCCGGACCGCCTCGGACGGCGCGGAGGCGGTGGCCGCCGGTCCCGGCAGGCCCGCGGCCGCGCGGCGCATCACCGCCGTGGCCTGGGTCGGCATGACCGCGTCCACCATCGACGCCTGGCCCGGCTCGGCCTGGGGCCTGCGTGCCCGGTACGCGGCCCGGTAGGCCGCCGGGGAGGACCCCAGCTGCCGCCGGAAGTGGCCGCGCAGTGCCACCGGTGACCGGAATCCGCAGCGGCCCGCGACCTCGTCGACCGAGTAGTCGGAGGTCTCGAGCAGCCGCTGCGCCTGCAGCACCCGCTGGGTGATCAGCCACTGGAGCGGCGCCGAGCCCGTCAGCGAACGGAAGCGGCGGTCGAACGTCCGGCGGCTCATGTACGCCCGGGCGGCCAGCGTCTCCACGTCGAACTGCTCGTGGAGGTGCTCCAGAGCCCAGGAGACGACCTCGGCCAGCGGGTCGGAGCCGATTTCCTCAGGTAAAGACCTGTCGAGGTAGCGCTCCTGTCCGCCGCTGCGGCGCGGCGGCACGACCAGCCTGCGGGCGAGCGCTCCGGCCGCCTCGGCGCCGTGGTCGGTGCGCACTATGTGCAGACAGAGGTCGATGCCTGCGGCCGTGCCCGCCGACGTGAGGACGTCGCCGTCGTCGACGAACAGCTCCCGCGGATCCACGTGCACGGACGGATAGCGCTTGGCCAGCGTCGGCGCGTACATCCAGTGGGTGGTCGCCGGGCGGCCGTCGAGCAGGCCGGCCGCGGCGAGGACGAACGCCCCGGTGCACAGTCCGACGATGCGGGCGCCCTCCTCATGTGCCCGGCGCAGCGCGTCGAGCGCGTCGGGCGGCGGCGGCGAGGTGATCGAGCGCCAGGCGGGCACCACGACGGTGCCTGCCCTGCCGATCGCCTCCAGGCCGTACGGCGCGGTCAGTTCCAGGCCGCCGGTGGTCCGCAGCGGCCCCTCCTCACCACCGCACACCAGCAGGCGGTAGCGGGGAACTCCGGCGTCCTGACGGTCAATTCCGAACACCGAGAGCGGGATGGAACTCTCGAAAATGGGGCCGCCGCTGAACAGCAGCACCGCGACGACTTCCCGGCGCCGGCGGCCGGAAAGTTTCCGTGCTGCCTCCGGTGCAGCGGAGTCCTGACTCATGACGCTAAGCCCCCCTCGAAGTGCGCGTCTCCCCGTTCTTTTCGGGCCTTTCGCTCCTGCACGTTTCCCCTCGGTTCTGCACGAGTCCCCCGGCCTTCGATACTCATGATCGAATCTACTGCGTCGCGCGGTGCCGCCGTGACAAGTTCGGCATGCCCCGCTATGTCGACTTGGCAACTTGGCGCGATGCTGTCGATCACGAAGCGTTCCACTCGACGGGCCCGCAGGGAAGTCCGCATTCCGGGCATGGCCCGTCCCCGTAGGGTGCGAGCGCCGTCTGCGGTCCTTTCTTGCCTGGTGAGCAGCGGGTTGGCGGGCACTTTCGGCAAGGTCGGGCCCGTTGCGTGAAGTTGGCTGAAAACCGCTGGTGTGAGGATGCGAACTCGTCAGTCGCCAGGCGTACTTACCGGCCGCGGTGAGCGCCCCGGCGCGTTTCCTCGGGACCGCGGACGCGCCGGCCTGCCCGCGGTGCGCCGCTCCGGGCGCGCGCGTGGGCGGCCTCCCGCTCCGAGTGGCGCAGCAGCACCTGGCACGCGGCCGTCATGGCCGTGAGCCCCAGCGCGGCGGCCGCCGCCCCGCCGACGGACGTCCCGTACATCACGAGCACGACCGGGACCAGCAGGCACGTGAAGGCCGCCCAGCGCACGACGTCGCTCGCCGCGTCGGCCGCCGGGCGGGGGGCGGGCGACGGGACGACCCGGCCGGGGGCGGCGGCCGGATTCGTGATCCGGCGCCGTCCGCGCCGCGGGGCCGAGGGGTGCGCGGGGTCACGGACGGGCGGACGTGCGGGCACTTGGAACTGCGGACGTGCGGGCACTCGGAACTCCTGGTGCGCGGCGGGAGGTCGGATCCGGTCCGGGCGGATCCGGTGCCTTTCCGGCGGATCTCGACCGGCCCGTGGGCCAACGAGCAGCGCAGTCGTCCGGTCACTGTGCGCAGCGGCAGACGGCTGTAGTGACCACCCGGCATTGCCATACGGGTCGGGCTGGGGCATGCTCCCTGGAACGCCGCGCATGGCACGGCGAGGCCTGGGCAGGAGAGGAGTGCCGCCGTACCCTTGGGGGTATGGGCTTGGGTAGATGATTCCCGGACACGGCTCCGCACCCATCCCAGCCGACGCACCTTCTCAGACCCCTCCCAAGAGGATCTTCTTCGCCGAGACATCGATGGCCGGTCACGAATTCCCCGATCCCGCGGACCGCAAGCAGGTAGCCGATCCACTGTCGGACCTGCGGGCGGCCGAAGAGTCATGCCACTCCTGCGATCCCGCCTTCCGGCACGGAGTCGTCGTCGGATTCGACGGATCGACCTCCAGCGAGCGGGCGCTCGCGTATGCCATCGGAATGGCCCGCAGGTCCGGTTCGGGCCTGATCATCGTCCATGTCGCCAACCGGCTGCCGACCACCGTCTGGGCCGGCTGTGAGCCCCCCGTCTTCGTGGACGTCCCCGACCACCGCACCGAGGTCCTGGGTCTGGAACTGGCCTGTGCCGACTACTTGACCGAGGTCCCCTGGATCCTGGTCGAGCGCGGCGGCGACATCTGTCATGAACTGGAAGAGGTCGGCCGCGAGTACTCGGCCGACGCCATCGTGGTCGGCTCCACGCACGGCATCGTCGGCCGGATCTTCGGCTCGGTCGCCGGCCGGCTCGCACGGCGCGCCCAGCGCCCGGTGATCGTCATCCCGTGACCCCGCGGGGCACGCCCCACACGTCACTCCACTTCCCTCTGTCTCCGCAGGTGAGGCGTCGTCAACTCGCCTCGCACATACGGAAATCTACCCGTCCGTAGCAGGTGGATTGTGCGCTTGTGAAGGGTACATAGCGGTCGCTGGGTCCGCAGCACTGGGCAGCACCACTGCAGCACAACTGCACAGACAGGAAGGGAGCCCGCCGTGGACAACGGAGTCTCTGCGGGAAGCGCCGGATCGACCAACACCCTCGGCCGTCTCGCACTCGGACTGACCCTGCTGGCGTTCGGCGTCGGCAACACCCAAGTGATCGACAATGTCACCGCGGCCGACGCCGCGGCCCTCGCGACCTGGGTCGGCGGCGTCGCACTGTTCGTCGTCGGTCTGCTCGAGTACCGGGCGGGCGACGGGGCTTCGGGCACGGCGTTCGCCGGGCTCGGCGCGTTCTGGTTCACCTGGGGCACCGGAGTGGGCAGCGAGATGTCGGCCGAGGCGGCGGGCCTGTTCCTGCTGCTGTGGGCCCTGCTCGCGCTGACGCTGACGGCCGCGTCCTCCGGCAGCGGGATCCTCGGCCAGGGCGTGTACGGCCTGCTGTGCCTGTCGCTGCTGCTCGGCGCCATAGCCGCCTTCGCGGGCAACGAGGGTCTCGCCAAGGCGGGCGGCTGGGTCGGCGCGGTCGCGGGCCTCGTCGCGTGGTACGGGGCGACGGCGGCGCTCGCCAAGTGGCCCACGTTCAGCGGACGCGCTGCCGGCCGGGGAGTGACGGCCACCGGCTGAGCGGCCGGGGGTGCCCCGCGGGAGGCGTCAGGCACCCTCTGAGGCCGGCGTGACGGGTTGCGCGCCGGCCGGCACCACAGAACGCCCCCTGTGCGCTGGTGGCACGCACAGGGGGTGTTCTCTCCACTTTTCTGGCTCGGTTCGCCTCCGTGGCGCCTAAGACGGCGCGGACGGTCGATCGTGCTCGATCCCTCGTTCCTCGGGACCCCGCGCGTTCTCCCTTTCGGCACCGCCGCGCCCCTTCGGCTCACTCGCCCCCGACGGGCCTACTCGACGGTGACGGACTTCGCCAGGTTGCGCGGCTTGTCGATGTCCCGGCCGAGGGCCAAGGCCGTGTGGTAGGCGAGGAGTTGCAGCGGGATGCCCATCAGGATCGGGTCCAGCTCGTCCTCGTTCTTCGGCACGACGATCGTGTGGTCGGCCTTCTCCTGCTCGCGGTGGGCGACGGCCAGAATGCGGCCGGAGCGGGCCTTGATCTCCTCCAGCGCGGCGCGGTTCTTCTCCAGCAGCTCGTCGTCCGGCACGATGGCGACGGTCGGCAGCGCGGGCTCGATCAGCGCGAGCGGGCCGTGCTTGAGCTCGGAGGCGGGGTACGCCTCGGCGTGGATGTAGGAGATCTCCTTGAGCTTCAGGGAGGCCTCCAGCGCCACCGGGTAGCCGCGCACCCGGCCGATGAACATCATCGACTTGGCGTCCGCGTACTGCTCGGCCAGCTTCTTGATCTCGGCCTCGGACTCGAGGATCTCGCTGATCTGCGCCGGCAGCTTGCGCAGGCCGTCGATGATCCGCCGTCCCTCGGAGACGGACAGGTCGCGGATGCGGCCCAGGTGCAGGGCGAGCAGCGCGAAGGCGACGACCGTGTTGGTGAAGCACTTCGTGGAGACGACGCACACCTCGGGGCCGGCGTGGACGTACGTGCCGCCGTCGGCCTCGCGGGCGATCGCCGAGCCGACGACGTTCACCACGCCGAGGACGCGGGCGCCCTTGCGCTTGAGCTCCTGGACGGCCGCGAGCACGTCGTAGGTCTCACCGGACTGCGAGACGGCGATGTAGAGGGTGTCGGGGTCCACGACCGGGTTGCGGTAGCGGAACTCGGAGGCCGGCTCGGAGTCCGCGGGGATACGGGCCAGGGACTCGATCAGCCCGGCGCCGATCAGACCCGCGTGGTACGAGGTGCCGCAGCCGAGGATCTTCACGCGGCGGATGCCTCGGGCCTCGCGGGCGTCCAGGTTGAGACCGCCCAGGTGCACGGTGTTGAACCGGTCGTCGATCCGGCCGCGCAGCACGCGGTCGACCGCGTCGGGCTGCTCGAAGATCTCCTTGTGCATGTACGTGTCGTGGCCGCCCATGTCGTAGGAGGCGGCCTCCCACTCCACGGTCTCCGGGGTGGCGGTGGTGGACGCGCCGGAGGTGGTGTACGTGCGGAAGTCGTCGGCCTTGAGGGTGGCCATCTCGCCGTCGTCGAGGGTGACGATCTGGCGGGTGTGGGCGACCAGGGCGGCGACGTCGGAGGCGACGAACATCTCCTTCTCGCCGATGCCGAGGACGACGGGGGAGCCGTTGCGGGCCACCACGATGCGGTCGGCGAAGTCGGCGTGCATGACGGCGATGCCGTACGTGCCCTCGATCACCTTGAGGGCCTCGCGGACCTTCTCCTCCAGGGTGGTGGCCTGGGAGCGGGCGATCAGGTGGGTGATGACCTCGGTGTCGGTCTCGGAGGCGAAGACGACGCCGTCGGCCTCCAGCTTGGCGCGCAGCTCGGCGGCGTTGTCCACGATGCCGTTGTGGACGACGGCGACCTTGTTCTCCGGGTCCAGGTGCGGGTGCGAGTTGATGTCGCTGGGCGCGCCGTGCGTGGCCCAGCGGGTGTGGGCGATGCCGGTGGTGCCGGCGAAGCGCTTGGGGACGCGGGCCTCCAGGTCGCGGACGCGGCCCTTGGCCTTCACCATCTTCAGGGCGGCGGCCTTGGGGCTGTTGATCACCACGCCCGCCGAGTCGTAGCCCCGGTACTCCAGCCGCTGCAGACCCTCCAGCAGCAGCGGAGCCACGTCACGCCTGCCGATGTAACCGACAATTCCGCACATAAAGTCTTGCCCCTCCGTAGATCAGATGTGTGCCCGGTGCGAACGACCGGCCGGTCAGCCGTAGACCATGCGGCGCAGCTGGCGGAGCGAGAGCTCCGGCGGCGCCACGGCGCGGTGCGGCAGCTCGGCCGCGATGCGCTCGAAGATCTCGGCGTTCACGGCGCCACCGGACTGAAGCTCACGGTGGCGGCGGCGAACGAATTCCTCGGTCGTCTCGTCGAAGTACGCCAGCACGTCGAGCACCACCCGGACCGCCTCACCGCGCTGGAGCGCGGTGCTGCGCACCAGATGGTCGACGAGGTCGTCGTGGGACGACGGGCGGTGTTCGAGCACCCGTAGATATTGAGGGGTGGAGGAGCGGCTTTGCAAGAATCCTGCCCGATTCCGGGCAGCGTGACCTTCGTCGGTGTGATGCAGGTCGTCCCGGTGCCGAGCGCCCGGCCCCACCTTTCTGATGATTTCTGGCGGGGGAGGGGATTCTTTCCCCGCTCGGGACGAGTAAGTGGTCTACACCTTGACCGCAGTTGAGGCACGAGGTACGCATGGTGACAGTTCGGTTGCTCTGCGCACAGTCGAGAACCCCATCGAAGGGACCCCCTGTGAGTCAGCCCAGACCGATTCCGCGACTGCTCGGTTCGCTGTTGCTTCTCGCGGCGGCCACCTTGCCGGGTGTCGCGGCCTCCGGGCTCGCGGCCACGCCCGCCGAGGCCGCCGAGCCCGCCGTCCGACCGCTCGGCCAGACCGTTCCCGTCCCCGCCTCCGTCGAGCCGGGCGGCACGCCCTTCACGCTCACCGCCCGGACCGCCATCCGTACCGACGGCTCCGCCGCGGCACGCGCCGTCGGCGACCGGCTCGCCGAGGTGCTGCGCCCCTCCACCGGTTACGCCCTGCCCGTCACCGCCCGTCCCTCGGCAGGCGCCATCCGGCTGCGGCTGAGCGGCGGGGACACCACGCTCGGCGAGGAGGGCTACCGGCTCCAGTCCTCGCGCGGCTCGCTCACCATCACCGCCCACCGCCCCGCGGGCCTCTTCCGCGGCGTGCAGACCCTCCGCCAGCTGCTGCCCTCGCGGGTGGAGAAGGACACCCGCCAGCCGGGTCCCTGGCAGGTCGCCGGCGGCACCATCACCGACAGCCCGCGCTTCGCCCACCGCGGCGCCATGCTCGACGTCTCGCGGCACTTCCTCACCGTCGACCAGGTCAAGCGCTACATCGACAACATCTCCCTGTACAAGATCAACAAGCTGCACCTGCACCTCTCCGACGACCAGGGCTGGCGCATCGCCGTCGACTCCTGGCCCCGCCTGGCCACCTACGGCGGCTCCACGCAGGTCGGCGGCGGTCCGGGCGGCTACTACACCAAGGCCCAGTACAAGGAGATCCTGCGGTACGCGGCGGACCGCTACATCGAGGTCGTGCCGGAGATCGACATGCCCGGCCACACGAACGCCGCCCTGGCCTCGTACGCCGAGCTCAACTGCGACGGCGTCGCGCCGCCGCTCTACACGGGCACGGCCGTCGGGTTCAGCTCCCTGTGCGTGCCCAAGGCCGTGACGTACGACTTCGTGGACGACGTCATCCGGGAGCTCGCCGCGATCACGCCCGGGACGTACCTCCACATCGGCGGCGACGAGGCCCACTCCACGAGCCACGCGGACTATGTGACGTTCATGAACCGGGTGCAGCCCATCGTCGCGAAGTACGGCAAGACCGTCATCGGCTGGCACCAGCTGACCGGCGCCACCCCGGCCGAGGGGGCGCTCGCCCAGTACTGGGGCCTGGACGGCACCAGTGCGGCGGAGAAGGCGCAGGTCGCCAGGGCCGCGCAGAACGGCACCCGGCTGATCCTGTCGCCCGCCGACCGGATCTACCTCGACATGAAGTACAACAAGGACACCGAGCTGGGCCTGTCCTGGGCCGGGTACGTCGAGGTCCGGCGCTCGTACGACTGGGACCCGGGCACGTACCTGCCGGGCGCCCCCGCGAGTGCGATCGCGGGCGTCGAGGCGCCGCTGTGGACGGAGACGATCTCCACGAACGCGCACATCGACCACATGGCGTTCCCGCGCCTGCCCGGTGTGGCCGAGCTCGGCTGGTCGCCCGCGGTGACGCACGACTGGGAGGACTACCGGCTCCGGCTCGCGGCACAGGGGCCGCGGATGGAGGCGCTCGGGATCGACTACTACCGCTCGGCGCAGGTTCCCTGGCCGGCGGAGTAGCGGACGGAAAAGGGACTTCGCCTCCGGGCGGAGCGTCATGGTGGCCGATCCCGTCTACATCCGGCAGCGGCAGGACCCGGTGACCCGGCAGGACCCGGTCACGCAGGCC
>NZ_JBSFUR010000039.1:0-58465 GCF_053591895.1 Streptomyces sp. NPDC002867
GGCACCCTTCTGCCATTCGGGCGCCCCCCAGCAGTCGTTCTGTCTTTCATCGCCTACCCGGAGGCCGGGTGTTGCGACGTTGATTAGAACCCAAGTCGTGGGCGGGGCCGCGTCGTCGTCGCCGGACGGCGCCGGCCATGCCGTCGCGTCCGAGGTGACGTCGTCCCTCCAGAACGCCCGGGCCGGCAACCGTCGGCGGGAAGGAACTCCTCGCACGGCGCCATGGGTTGATCACTTTCCGGCCGCGTACGCAGCCGCTCCCCTCCGGCGGCACTCCGCGGCGTGATCCGGTCGGCACGCCGGAACGGTTGGGCGTGATGCGGCCAGACCGGAAAAGACGATTCCGGCATGGGGGGACCGGTTTTGACGGCGGCACGCGGGCGCGCCCAGCCGTACCGGACAGAATTCCGTCACAATCCGACGCATCAAGGACACAAGGCGGCGCGCCGGAGCAATTTTCGATCGGCCGGATCCGGACCCCCGCCAACGGAATTGTGTGAAGCCCTTGTGAATTGCTCTCCATATCCGGTCACCCACACGGCCCTGACCATGCCGATTTACCAACCACTTCATTCACGGTTGCGTTCGGGCGGATGACCGAATCGGTCCCTTGACCGGCACTTGAGAGACGAACGAGACTCGCAGAGGCACTCATGCACCAGGGGTCACAAGCGCATGCGCATGCACATGGCCCCTGAGACCGATATCGCACGGGGTGTGTGGCGGGGGAAAGTGAAGAGCTCGTTCGTTGCGTCCGCATGCGCGGACTTCTGCTTCACGTCCTCTCCTCATCTCTTGGTGCGCAAAGGGAATGGAGGGGGAATGCCGACGCACATGGGCTATCCCGGCGTATACATCGAAGAACTTCCCAGCAGCGTCCGTACCATCGCCTCGGTCACCACATCGGTGACGGCGTTCGTGGGCCACACCCGCCGGGGTCCGCTCAACCAACCGGTCCGCATCACCAGTTTCGCGGACTTCGAGCGCCGCTTCGGCGGTCTGACCGCCCAGAGCGCTGTCGGCTACGCGGTGCACCAGTTCTTCGGCAACGGCGGCACGGTCGCGGTCGTCGTACGCGTGGCCAAGGCCGGCACCGGCGAGGAGGCCTGCGTCACGCTCGAGTCCACCGAGGGGCGCAGCGAGTGCCCGGTGCTGGAGGTGCACGCGAAGGAGCCCGGCGTGTGGGGGTCGGGCCTGCGGGTGGCCGTCGACCACGACACCCGTACCCCGGACAAGACGTTCAACCTGCACGTCCTGGACGCCCGCGGCGACGCCCGCGAGTCGTTCACCGGCCTGTCGATGCACTCCGGGCACGGCCGCTTCGTCGAGACGGCCGTGAACGCCGGATCCTCTCTCGTACGGGTGAAGGCACTCGACGAGGACCGGCCCGATCCCTCGGGCACGGTGTCGAAGCCGTTCGCCGCCGACCTGCCGGACCTCGGCGTCGAGCTGAAGGTCAAGATCGGCGACGTGGAGCGGGAGTTCACGCTCTACGAGCCCGACCGCGACGGCGAGCCGCCCACCGACGTCACCGAGCTGGCCCTGCTGCTGGAGCGCAAGCTCCGGGCCCTGCCCGACGCTCCGGGCAAGCACGCCTACGCCGGCGCCGAGGTCACGGCGTTCGGACGCCGGCTCCAGGTCGTCGCCGGGTCCCTCGACCCGGACGACGTGGTGCGCTTCGTCGGCGAATGCGCCAACGACCTGGGCCTGGAGGCCTCGGTCAACCCGCCGGTCTTCGCACTCCAGGGCGGCAAGGACGGCGACGCCCCCGGACCGCGCGACCTGATCGGCAGCGAGGCGGACAAGACCGGTCTGCAGGCGCTGCGGGACGTCGACGACGTCAACCTGCTGGCGCTGCCGGAACTCGCGGCCTACGAGTCGACGGAGGACATGGTCACCGTCGTCTCCGCGGCGCAGCAGCTGTGCCGGGAGCGGCGGATCTTCCTGCTCGTCGACTCGCCCTCCACCTGGGGCAGCGTCGACGCGGCCCGTGCCGGCATCGGCGCGTTCGACACCGTGCGCAGCGACCACGCAGGGCTGTACTTCCCGCATCTGCAGCTCACCGACCCGCTCACGGGCCGGATGCGGGCCTTCCCGCCGTCCGGCGCCGTCGCGGGTGTCATCGCCCGCACGGACGGCGAGCGCGGTGTGTGGAAGGCGCCGGCGGGCACCGAGGCGCGCCTGGCCGGGGTCCGTTCGCTGACAGTGCGGCTCACGGACCGTGACAACGGCCTGCTGAACCCCCTGGGCGTCAACTGCCTGCGCACCTACCCCGTCGTGGGGCCGCTGGTGTGGGGCGCGCGGACGCTGGCGGGTGCGGACGCCCTGGCGAGCGAATGGAAGTACGTGCCGGTGCGCCGGCTCGCGCTCCACATCGAGGAGAGCCTGTACCGCGGACTGCAGTGGGTCGTCTTCGAACCGAACGACGAGCAGCTGTGGCAGCAGATCCGGCTGAAGGCGTCGGCGTATCTCAACGACCTGTTCCGGCAGGGCGCTTTCAAGGGCGGCACGCCCCGCGAGGCGTACTTCGTGAAATGCGACAAGGACACCACCACCGAAGCCGACATCGAGCGCGGCGTGGTGAATGTCGTGATCGGAATCGCTCCGGTCAAGCCCGCGGAGTTCGTGATCGTCAAGATTCAGCAGATGGCCGGCCAGTTCGACCTGTCGTAGTCGCAGGCCCGAGGAAGAGGAACACAAAGGAAACCGATGGCTGAGTTCCAGGTAAACGCCCATCGTTTTGACCCCTACAAGAATTTCAAGTTCCTGGTCCTGTGGGACGGTCGAACGGTCGCGGGCATCAGCAAGATCAGTCCGCTCAAGCGCACCACCGAGGTGGTCAAGCACCGCCACGGCGGCGACCCCAGCTCGCCGCGCAAGTCCCCGGGCCGCTCCGAGTTCGAGGGAGTGACCCTGGAGCGCGGTGTCACCCATGACCCCGAGTTCGACCGCTGGGCCAACAAGGTCTGGCAGGTCGGGGCGGGGCTCGGCTCGGAGGTGTCGCTGCGGGACTTCCGCAAGGACATCATCATCCAGGTCCTCAACGAGGCGGGGCAGGTCGCCGTCTCGCACAAGCTCTACCGGGCGTGGGTCAGCGAGTACCAGGTCCTCGGCGAGCTCGACGCGAACGCCAACGCCGTCGCCATCCAGAGCGTGAAGCTCGAATGCGAGGGCTGGGAGCGGGACTACGAGGTGCCGGAGCCCGTCGAACCGTCCTTCACGCACCCGGCCTGACCGCCGGGCGCGACGGGGAACAGGAGTGGGACCCACCGAACTGCTGGCCGTCTGGGAGGCCGGCCTGGCGCAGCGGGCAGCGGATCGATCGCTGCTGCTGCACCGGGCCGCCCGCCCGGCGGCCACCGACGACGAACTCCTGTCGGTGCCGGTCGGACAACGTGAGGCGGATCTGTTCGCGCTGCGCCGGGCGCTGTTCGGCGAGCGCATGCAGGTGCGTGTGGAGTGCGGGGCGTGCGGCGAGGCGATGGAGTTCGACCTCGACGCGAGCGTGCTGGGTGCGCGGAGCGCGCTGCCCGAGGGGCCGCTGCGCGTGGCGGACGGCGAGTGGGTGGTCGAGTTCCGGCTGCCCACCGTCGCCGACCTCGCGGCGGCCGCGACGGCGTCCCGCCCGGACGGGGCGCGCCGCAGGCTGGTGACCGGCTGCACGGTCCTGGCGCTGCGGGGCGGCGAACCGGTCGCTCCGGAGGAACTGGCATCGCTGCTGCCGGAGCGCGTGGAGAGGCTGATCGCCGAGAAGGCGGCGGAGGCCGACCCGACGGCGGACGTGACGCTCGACATCGCCTGCCCCGAGTGCGGCGAGGCCACACCGGCCGAGCTGGACATCACCTCCTATCTGTGGACCGAACTCGACACCTGGGCAAGGGACCTGATGCTCGATGTCCATCTCCTCGCCTCCGCCTACGGGTGGAGCGAGCCGGAGATCCTGGCGCTCAGCCCGCTGCGGCGTCGTTACTACCTGGAGCTGTGCGCAGATGTCTGACTACTTCGACCGGCTGCTGGCCCGGTACACGCCGGTCGGCGCGGCCACCGGCGCACCCGTCCGGGTGCGGCCTCGGCTGCCCGGTCCGTTCGAGCGCGTGGAAGCGCTGCGGTACGGGCCGCCGGACCCCGACGAGCCCGCGGCCCTGATCCCGACGGCGCACGTGCCGCCGTCCGCACCCGCCGCGACGGTGCGGCACGAGCACGACGTACGGACGGAGAACCGCACGGTGGTGCGCACGGAGCGGACACGGGGGGCACAGACGGATCCGGCGCCTGTCCGGTCCGCCCCCGAGCCCCTGCTGCGGCCTGCCGCGCCCGTGCCGTCCCCGGTACGGCCCGCGGCGGAACAGACACCGCATACCGCTCGCCGGGACCGCGCGGCGCGGGACACGGGTGACGCGGCCCCACGGCCCGCCGCCCCGGCGGCGCGGGCGCACACCGCTCCCGTGGCCGCTGTGCCGACGGCCGCGCCCGTACCACGCCGGTCCGACGCGGCCGCGGTGCGCGGCACGACGCTCGGCCCGGTGGGGCGGCGCGCGCAGAAGCCCGCGGAACGGGTCGTGCATGTGCAGATCGGACGGCTGGAGGTCAGCGCGGCGGCACCCCCGCAGGCGTCCGACCGGCGGCCCGCCGGGCGGGGCGGCAGGCCCGCGCCCGTACTGACCCTGGACGACTACTTGTCGCGCGGCGAGAGGAAGGACCGATCATGAGCAACGCACTCGCCGTCGCGACGGTCACCCAGGCGCTGGCCCTGCTCATCGAGAGCAACCTCGGCCCGGAGATGGACATCGCGGTCAAGGTGGAGACCCGCAAGCCGCCGAACGAACCGCCGGCCGAACCGACCATCACGGTGTTCCTGTACCAGGTGACGCCGAACCCCTCGATGCGCAACGCCGACCTGCCGACCCGCGCCTCGGACGGCACGCTGCGCAAGCGCGCGGCGGCCGCGCTGGACCTGCACTACCTGATCAGCGCGTACGGGGAAGAGGCGGAACTCGTCGGGCAGCGGCTCATCGGCTGCGTGGTCCGTACGCTCCACGAGATCCCCGTCCTGCCCAAGGACGTGATCGAACTGGCGGCGGAGCGGCCGTACCTGGCCGGCTCGGATCTCGCCGAGTCGCCGCAGAAAGTGCGCTTCTCTCCGATCGTGATGGACATCGACGAGACGTCGAAGCTGTGGGGGATGCTCCACCAGACGCCGTACTCGCTGTCGGTCGCGTACCAGGCGTCGCTCGTGCTGCTGGAGGGCCGGGAGCGGCCCACGCCGGCGAAGCCGGTGGAGGAACGCACGGTCAAGGTGCTGCCGTTCGGCGCGCCCGGCGCGCCGGTGCCGCCGGGGCCCGTGGAGCCACCGGCTCCGGAGGATGCGGCCTCCCCCGAGCCCACGGCGCCCCCTGAGAAGGCACCGGCCAAACGGGCCGCCCGCACCGCGCCGGCGAAGCGGACGGCCACAACACCGCGCGCCCGCCGGGCGGGTGGGCCCGATGTGCCGAAACAGGGCGGAAAGAGCTGAGCCGGAGTGCCGATGACGGGGGCGGGTGAGGACATGGGTACGTACGAGGGAGCCGGGGAGGCCCACGCGCTGACGTCGGCGATCCACGAGGTCCTGTCCCGCATCGACGCGCACGCGGGCCGCGTGGAGCGCGGCGGTGCCGCGGCCGGTTCGCCGGCGCCGGGCGGAGCCGGTGGAGTCGGTGGCCCCGGCCGCCGACAAGGCGCACACGGCGACGCGCCGGGCAACGCCGCGTCCGGCGAAGGCGCGGCAGAGCCCACCGCACGCGACGGTGCGCCCGCCGACGGGACCCATCGGGCCGGGCGCGGAGGCGAGGCCGACGGTCGTCACGAGGCGCGTGGTGGCGCGGCGGTGCCTGCCCTCGCGGGCGGCGCAGGACCGGCCGTCGGGGCAGCGCAGGCGCCCGCCGCGCTCGACGCGCTCGTCGCGTGCTTCGGGCTCAGCCCGTTCGAGCGCGACGTCGTGCTGCTCACCGCCGCCGCCGAGCTGGAACCCACCACCGGCGCCCGGTGCGCCGCCGCCTGTGGTGATCCGGAGCGGGCGCATCCCACCTTCTCCCTCGCCCTCGCGGCCCTGCGCGAACCCCACTGGAGCGCGCTCACTCCCGTCTCCCCGCTGCGGCGCTGGCGCATCGTCGAGCTCGACGACGAGACCCGGCTGACCACCTCCCGGCTGCGGCTCGACGAGCGCATCCTGCACTTCCTGGCCGGCTCGCCGTATCTGGACGCCCGACTGCACGGAATGCTCCGCCGTGCCGCCGTACCCGACTCGCTGCCCGCCTCCTACGACCTCGCGGCCGAGCGCGTCGCGGCGGGCTGGGCGGGCGCGCCGCTGCGCGTCGAGCTGGTCGGCGGGGACATGCGCACCCGCGCGGACATCGCCGCCGCGGCCGCCCGCCGCCGCGGGCTCGGCCTGTACGAGGTGGCCGCGGAGGACATTCCCACCGGCGCCGCCGAGCGCGACAGGCTCGCGCGGCTGTGGCAGCGGGAGGCGATCCTGCTGCCCGCCGCGCTGCTCGTGGAGGTGGGCGACGTGGACCGGGAGCAGGCCGCGGCCGTCGACGCGTTCGTCGAGAGCGCGGCCGTACCGCTCGTCGTCTCGGGGTCCGAGCCGCGCCGGACGGCGCGTGCGCGGGGCGAGCGCGTCGTCGTACCGCCGCTGGACGCCGACGAGCAACTCGGTGTGTGGACCGACGCGTTCGCCGGCGTACCGGAGGTGTCGGAGGACGATCTGCGCGACCTGGTCGCCCAGTTCTCCCTGCCGCCGCACCTCGTACGGTCCGCCGGCGCGGCCGTGGCACGCGACCTGCCCGGCGAGGACGAGCTCGACGCCACGGACCTCGCCTGGCGCGCCGGCCTCACCGAGGCCCGGATGGGCATGGACGAACTCGGCCGGCGGATCGAGCCCCAGGCGGACTGGGGCGATCTGGTCCTCGCCGAACGGCAGTTGAGGGTCCTGCGCGAGATCGTGGCGCACGTACGGCAGCGCCCCACCGTCTACCAGGAGTGGGGCTTCGCCGACACCCTGCGCCGCGGACTCGGCGTCACGGCCCTGTTCGCCGGCGGCTCCGGCACCGGCAAGACGCTCGCCGCCGAGGTGATGGCGAAGGAACTCGGCCTGGACCTGTTCATCATCGATCTGTCGCAGGTGGTCAGCAAGTACATCGGCGAGACGGAGAAGAACCTGCGCCGGGTGTTCGACGCCGCCGAACGCGGCGGCGCGCTGCTGCTGTTCGACGAGGCCGACGCGCTCTTCGGCAAGCGCAGCGAGGTCAAGGACAGCCACGACCGCTACGCCAACCTCGAGGTGAGCTACCTGCTCATGCGGATGGAGGCGTACCGCGGGCTCGCGATCCTGACCACGAACATGAAGCAGGCGCTGGACACGGCGTTCATGCGCCGTATCCGCTTCGTCGTCGACTTCCCGTTCCCGGGCGAGAGCGAGCGCGCGGAGATCTGGCGCCGCGTGCTCCCCGCGCGTGCCCCGATGAAGGACGTCGACCCGCAGCTGCTGGCGCGGCTGACGGTCGCGGGCGGCTCGATCCGCAACATCGCGCTCTCGGGGGCGTTCCTCGCCGCCGAGGAGGGCGACCGGTTGCAGATGCGGCACATGCTCGAGGCCGCGCGCACCGAATACCTCAAGCTGGACCGCTCCCTGACACCCTCGGAGGTCCACGGATGGGTCTGAACGAGGCACCGCGCGAGACGGCGGTGCGGGTGGACATCGGTGAGCTGGTCCTCGACGGCTTCGGCCGGGGCGTGGACCCGGAGCGGGTGTCGGCGGCCTTCGAGGCCGAGCTGGCCCGGCTGGTGCGGGAACGGGGCGTGCCGATCGCCGCGGACGGGGGCCGTGCGCTGGACGGCCTGGGGGGCCTGCCGCCGCTGCCCGCGACCGCTTCGGCCCGCCGGCTGGGCCAGGAGCTGGCCCGCGCCGTGCACGCGGGTCTGGCGGGCAGGGGCGAGGTGACACGATGAGCACCTCCCACTCCCAGGAGTCGCGGACGGACCAGTCCGGCAAGCGCCGCAAGCGCAAGGACCGGTCGGCCTCGCGTGCGCCCGAGCCGAAGAACATCGTCAGCGGCGCGGGCCAGCCGCTCGACGTGAGCGTGCGGCGCGAGCTGGAGGAACAGCTCGGGCACGACTTCGGCCGCGTACGGCTGCACACCGACCGGGACGCGGGCACGCTGACCGAGATGCTGGGCGCGGACGCGGTCGCGGTCGGCCAGGACATCTTCTTCCGCGAGGGCGCCTACCGGCCGGGCACGGCCGACGGGCAGCGACTGCTCGCCCACGAACTCCTGCACACGGTGCAGAACCCGCACGGTCTCGGCGCGCTGCGCGCGGGCCGTGACCTGGGCGCGGTGAGCCTGCCCCAGCAGGCGACGGAGCGCGAGGCGGAGTCGGCGGCGCAGGAGTCCGTACGGGAGGGAGAGCCGGGCACCCCCGTCGAGGAGGGCCACGCGACGCCGGGCTGGCTGCGGTACGCCACCGTGGACGCGGACCGGAACCGGCTGGAGCAGATCGATCCGGCGACGCTCGTGGACCGCCTGGCGAACTCGGTCGTCCGCTCGCTGCGCGGCGACCCGGAGGACCGCTCCAAGCGCACGCGCATGCAACTGGCCCGGCTCCCCGACGAGTTGCAGGACGCCGTCCTGGACCGGCTGGAGACCCGGCTGCTGAGCTCCGAGCACGAGCGGGTGCTCGACCTCGTCGACGAGATCGAGATCGACGAGGAGACCGACCAGCAGATGGAGCAGAGCTCGCTCGACGCACCGGCCGTCGAGTCCGATCTGTTCGAGGAGGTGGCGTTCGAGCGCGAGAGGGAGCGGCAGTCGGCCGAGGAACGGCAGGAGGAGACCGACAGGCCCCCGGTCGCGCCGGGCCCGGAGAAGGAGTGGTCGGGCACGGACGGCGCGCCCGGCAGCACCCCGCAGAACGGAGGTACGCCGCAGGACGGGACGACACCGCAGGGCGGCGAGGCCCCGCGCGGTGGCGAGCAGGCGCAGGAACCGGGCGGTGCCGGTGGTGGCGGCGGCGGTCCGGCGGCGGAGCAGCAGCCGTCGGCCGGCGCACCGTCGTCGCAGCAGGCGGCCCCGGAGCAGGGTGCGGCCGCGGGTGGCAAGTCCGAGGGCGGGAAGTCCGAGGGCGGGAAGTCCGAGGGCGGGAAGTCCGAGGGCGAGCCGCAGGGCGGTGAGAAGAAGTCCTCGGGCGCCGAGGAGAAGGAGGCCCCTGAGCAGCAGGAGGCGCCGGCCGCGAGCGAGGAGGAGTCCGCGGCCAGGAACCGTCCGGGCGCGGTCGACGCGCTCGTGGCGGGTCAGCAGGTGAAGCCGGAGGACAAGCGCGGGGAGGAGAAGCCCACGGGTTCCCCGAGGGTGTCCGGCAAGGACGCGCAGGACCCGGGACCGTTCAGCAGGCTCGACGGCGTACGCAACCAGGATCTCGACCTGGAGGAGAAGACCGAGGAGGACCCGTTCGGTTCCGGCAGCGAGTCGGAGGTCGAGGTCGGGGGCGGCGAGAAGAGCGCGTGGGACATCAAGCTCCTGCCCGAGGACTTCCTCCCGGAGCAGGACCTCGACGTGTCCGGCGTGCCGACCGCGGACGAGCTGGACCCGTCGTCGTCCGCCGCTCCGCCGACCCCGTCGTTCCCCGCTCCCCCGGTGACCAAGGCCGACAAGGTGCAGGCCGAGCGGGAGGCGGAGGACGCCGAGGACGAGGCGGCCGAGGCCGAGGAGGAGTCGGCCGGTGCCGACGCGCTCGGCGATACGGAGCCGTCGGCCGAGCAGGAGGAAAGCACCGCAGGAGCCGGGGAGTCCGGTGGTCTCGCCCTGGACCGGGCCGCCTCGTCGCCGCCCGCCCCGGGCTCGATGACGAAGGACCCGAAGAGCGGCGCCGATCCGAAGGCCGGGCCGGTCGCCGCTCAGACGGCGGTTCAGGAGGCGTCCGGGAAGTCCGAGGGCGGCAGCGACAGCAAGGAAGCCGCCGCCAAGGAGGAGAAGGGCACCCCTGCCGCGGGCGACAAGGCGGGGGCCGGGCAGGAGAAGGCCTCGCCGCAGCCGGCGGGCGGCCAGGCGTCGGCGCCGGATTCGGCGGCCAAGGAGGAACAGAAGAAGACGGACGCGTCCCCGGCGGGCAGGAGCGAGCCGACGGCGGACTCGCAGGGCTCCTCGCCCGCACGGGACTCCCATGTGTCCGGCGAATCCAACGCGGACAAGCCCGGCGTCGCGACCAGCGATGCCGCCGCGGGGACGCAGAGCGGGTCGTCGGGCGCTGATCAGCCGACGCCGAGCGAGCCCCGCGCGGAGACCACGGCCCCCAAGGCGCCGGCGCCCGCCGCTCCTGAGCCCGTCAAAGCCCCCGAGGCCCCGGCCGCCGCGCCCGCTCCGAAGTCCGGGCCCGCGCCGAAGCCGGCACCTGCCGCCAAGGCGCACCGCGGTGGCGGCGGAGGAGGCGGAGGCGGCAAGGCGTCCGCACCGGCGAAGGGCAAGAAGGACTCCGCGCCGGCCCCCAACCTCTCGGGGGTGGCCCCGGAGGCGGGCCTGGCCACGGCATCCAAGCTCAAGCCGCACACCGCACTTCAGGCCATGGGCGGTGTGAGCGGGTCCGTCGACCGCACGGTCGGCGACGAGCACAAGGCGCTCGCGGCTGCGCCGCCCTCGATGCAGCGCCCGGCAGGCGCTCCGCAGACGCTGGAGGGCAAGCCGAAGGCGGATGCCCCGGCGCAGTACTCCCAGGATCCGGCGCAGAAGTCCGAGGCCCCGAAGGACGAGAAGGCCGAGGTCACCGGCGCCAAGGAGCCCGAGGGGCAGATCGAGGCGGAGAAGGCCGAGGAGCCGGGCGGCTGGGACACCTTCAAGATGGCCCTCGGCTTCGGCATCGGCAAGGTGCTGAGGTGGGTCGGATTCGAGGTCGACGCACAGGAACTGGCGGCCAAGTTCGCCGGGCTGCCGACCAAGGACGAGGCGCTGAAGCAGGCCCAGGCGGGCAACGCGCCGGGCGTGGAGATGCAGGGAGCCGCCGAGCAGACGGCCGGCGAGCAGGGCACCGCCGTGGACGCCAAGGGCCGGGAGACTGTCACGACGGCCCGGGACGACTCCGGACGCGCCATGGGTGAGAACCAGGTCTACCCCGATGCTCCGAAGGAGCAGATGCAGGCCAAGGTCCCCGGCGGCCAGGGCGGAAAGGGCGGCGGCGCACCTGCGGGCGGGTCGCCGACCGGAGTCGTACCGCCGGAAGCCGCGTCCGAGGTGGCCGAGCACGAGCGCGGGCCGCAGTTCCAGGCCGCGTTCAGCGACGGGCAGAAGGGCATGTCCGAGGGGCGGCAGACCAAGGACAGGGACTTCCGCGACTCGCAGCAGAAGCACAAGCAGAAGGTCGACGCCGAGATCGCGACCAACACCGAGAGCCAGGCGGGCGAGCGCGAGAAGGCGATGAGCGATGTCACCGCCCAGCGCGCCGACTGGCGTTCGGAGCAGGACGCGGAGCTGAAGAAGCTCGGTACGAAGAAGACCGAGCGGCACGAGAAGGTCCGCAAGGCCGTCAAGGACAAGGAAGAGAAGACAGACGAGGACGTCGCCAAGGAGGAGGAGGACGGCGACAAGAAGATCCAGGACGAGAACACCAAGGCCGAGAGGGACGCGGAGAAGAAGCGCGACGACAGCGTCAACGAGTCGGGCAATTGGGTCACGAAGGCCTTCGACTGGATCAAGCAGAAGGTCATCGAGATCAAGAACGCGATCGTCCGGGTCATCCGGGCGGCGCGTGACGCGGTCATCGGTTTCATCAAGAACTTCAAGGAGACGGTCGAGCGCTGGATCAACGAGGCGCGCAAGTTCATCGTCGACACGGTCAAGAACCTGATCAACGACCTGATCGAGTTCGCGAAGGCGATGGTGCGGGCCGTCATCGAACTGGCCAACCGCATCCGGAAGTTCATCACCGATCTGATCGCCGCCGCGATCGCTCTGGTCAACAGGCTCGCGAACATGCTCAAGCAGATCATCAGCGATCTGCTGGACGCCATCGGCAAGCTGCTGAGCAGCATCCTGGACATCCTGAAGAAGATGTTGCAGGACGTGATCAAGGCCGTTGTGGACGCGATCAAGTCGGTCCTGGACTTCGCCGCCAAACTCCTGAGCGCGCTCGGCGACTTCATGCTCATCGCCGTCGACTTCCTCTCCGACCCGGGCGGCTGGCTGGGCGGCGCGAAGAACTCCGCCGTCGACGGAGCGAAGAACCACCTGTTCCGGGAGGTCCAGGCGGCGGTCAAGTCGTGGTTCCAGTCGAAGATCGAGGAGATCATCGGCGTCCCGAAGGCCATCCTGGACAAACTGATCAAGGGTGGCATCACCCTGGAGCAGATCGTCAAGGAGACGTGGGACGCGATTGTCCCCCAGCTCCCCTTCATCATCGGCGAGATCGTCATCACCAAGGTCATCGCCAAGCTGATCCCGGGCGCCGGCTGGGTGATGGCCGTCATCGACGCGATTCGCGTGGCCATCGGCGCGCTCGGCGAGATCCTGCGAGCGATGGGCGCGGTCCTCACCTGGCTCAAGGCCGTCCGCCAGGGCGGCGCGGGCGTCCTCTTCGCGAAGGCGGTGGCCGCGGGCATCGTGGCGCTGCTGGAACTGGCCTATGAGGCGCTGCTGAGCGGTATCGGCAAATACGTGGCGAAGGTGGGCCGCCGCCTGAAGGGTGTGGCGGCGAACCTGGGCAAGGACAAGGGCGGAGACAAGGACAAGGCGCCGGGGAGCGCGGGGGCGCCGGCGGACGACAAGAAGGGCGGCCCGGCCCCGACCCCGTCGAAGCCGACGACGACGCCTGGCCCGCGCCCGACGACGCCCCGCCCGGGCCCCGGCACGCGGCCCGGCCCGGGCAGGCCGACGACACCGGGCCCGAGCGGCAAGCCGAAGACGGGTCCGGGCGACGGGAAGAAGCCGACGGGCCCGGACAAGGACGCGCCCGGTCGGCCGAAGGACAAGGACCAGGAGAAGTCCCCGACCCGCCCGACGCCGACGCCGGCCCCGAAGCCGAAGACGGAGACGGAGCCGGACCCGAAGTCCCGTCCCCCCAAGGACGACACGCCGGCGAAGCCGAAGGACGACAAGGACGCTCCGGGCAACCCCCAGGACCAGGACCCGAGTCGCCCGAAGGACCAGGACTCGAACCGGCCCAAGGACAAGGACGACACGAAGGACGGCCCGGCCAAGCCCAAGGACGACAAGGCCGACGGCAAGAAGCCGGACAAGCCGAAGGACGGGGACGGCGGGAAGCCGAAGGACAAGGACCGGGACAAGGGTCCGGCCAAGCCCAAGAAGGACAAGGGCAAGGACGACGAGCCGAAGGACAAGGACCCGGAGAAGAAGCAGGAGACGAAGGACCAGCGCAAGAAGGAAGAGGACTCGAAGGAGTCCAAGGAAGAGCGGCTCCGGAAAATCATCGCCCGGATACGCCCGAAACTGAAGCCGATCATGCAGGTGGGCGTACCTAGGCTCGTGCTGAACGCCACGCTTTCGGGGATGAGGGCCTGGTACAGGCTGACTTCACTCGGTCTTCAGGGCCGGGACAGCGGCACGGTCACGGCCGAACTGAATCCGACGGGTCCTGTCCTGCCGTTCCACAGCACCGACGGCTGGGAGGAAGACGAGGCACTCACCCGGGCGCGAGAAGAGGCGCGCCGACAAGAAGCGGAGGCAACCCGCAATCTGCGCGCCCAGGAACGCGGCCGCGACGCGGAGAGGGACGCTCAGCAGAGGGAAGAGGGCGCGTCCGAGGATCGCCCCGCCCAAAGCGGACTGTCGCCCGAACTGAGGAGGATTCTCGCGGCGCCCCTGCCCGGCCACGGCAAGCGGCGAGCGCGCCGGCGTAAACCGAGCGGCAAGCCCATCGATGTGACCAAGGGCGAGAGCCTCACTTTCCGCAAGGCGAAGAATCGAGAGGTATCAGGAGACGGGATCACTCCGGACCACATTCCGTCGGGTGCCGCCCTCATCCATGCCGCACAGAGAAAGGCCATCGCGAGAGAGGAGGAGAGGCTCGGCACGAAGATGACCGACGCCGAAATCTTGAAACTCCTTGAGAAGGAGGAGTTCATCACGATCGACTCGAAGGGGAACTGGAAGCGAGGGCCTCGTTCCGACAAGCTCTACAAAGAGGCTTTGACGCTCATGGTGACCGGAAAGGAACACGAATACCGCAAGGCGGACCCGGAAGGCGGATCACGAACTCACGGAAAGCGGAACGATGATCGCCAGATTGCGCTTGACGCCAGGGATCTCACCAAGGCAACTGAGGACGACTTCCGTTTCTATCTGAAACGCTGGCATGAGACACAGGCCCTCGTGAAGAGCCAGGTCTACAGTATGGTGGTCCACTACAAGAGACTGACCGACCGTAAAGAAATAGAATACTCGGACAGCATCGACAACATGCTGTTGTACTACTGGAAGAAGGCAAGAAATGACGCCGACTGAGGAGATCGAGAAGATCGCCCTCGATCCCGAACTTTCGGTTCCCGAAAAGGAAGCGCGCGTCATCGCCTTTCTGACGCAGCACGGCGCCGGCAGTGCTTCGGTGGCTGCCACGTGCCTGACCGAGACCTCGGACAAGCGAGTTTCGGAATTCGTGGCCTCATACCTCGAACTGATCCCGGACGCGCGCGAGGACAAAGTCCGCGCAGCTGAACGACTGCGCCACGCCGGCGCTCCGGCCCAGTCCGCGGCGCGACTCGTTCCCTGGCTGCCGGATTCCCTCGTCGATGCGTTCATCCGCGACTACCTCGCAGACCCTGCCCCGGATTCCCCCCTGGAGCCGGTGCTGCTGGCCATCGGAATCCACTACCCGGACCGCCTGCGCCCGCACGCCGAACGGATCGACAGTCCATTCATTCGGCGCACCCTACTGTCGGGTGCCCCCGACGACCTCGCGAACGCCCTGCTGGAGCGGTGGCACAGCGACGGTGACATCGACGACCTGCACACCCTGGCACTGATCCGTACTCCGCACGCAGCAGAATTGATCGCGTCCGTGCGCGACGAAGTCGATGACCCAGAGGACTGGGAATGGCTGATGCCGCTTGCCGGACGCCTCCCGGACAGCGGCAAGCCCTCCGGACTCTTCCCCTCCTTCATGGGGTTCGTTGCCGAAAAAGACGCCAGCCGTCACATGATGGGCGGGTCGTACACGGGCGACGTCCCCCTGTGCGCGGACTGCCGGGCACCGGCCGAGCGCGTTCTTACGCTGTCTGCGGACGACCTGGCCGATAATGTCACCAAGGATCCTTCGTTCTTCTGGTTCTCATGCGACTGCGACGAAGTCGACATCATCACGGCAAGATTCGATGGCGAAGGAAATACGCATGTCTATTTCGGTCCGCAGGGGCCGGCCGGTAAGGAATCCCGCGTCGTCCCGGGCGAGCGATCGATGGTATTGGAGCCCCACCCGAATCAAATCGGCGTGAGCCTCATGGCCATTTCGGGAAGGTCGCAGCACCAAGTCGGCGGCTTGCCCCGCTGGCCCTCGCCCGACCTGCATCCGATCTGTCCGGAGTGCGGGAACTTCATGCCGTTCCTCGCCGCGATCGACAGCGGGCCGACTCCCTTCGGCGCCATGGGGTTCGAGGGACATCTCTTCGGCTTCTGGTGCGACGGCTGCTCGGTGTCCACCACCCAGATCCAGGAATGACTGCGAGGGAGACGCATCATGACCCGCTACCCCGACATCCCCAAGCCCATCCGCTCCGGCATCGTCGTCGTCGACCCCGAGCGCGGCACGCCCCAGCGCATCATCGTCCTCCAGTTCAACCCCGACACCCTGGAGCGAAGTCTCTCGCCACAGGCCGCCGGAGGGACCGGTGATGCCGGGGGCGGGGGCAGCGGGTCCGGGGACCGGAACGAGGCCCTGCGGCTCAAGGGGCCGGCACAGGAGACCTGGAAGTTCACCGCCGAGATCGACGCCACCGACCAGTTCGAGGTCGCCGCTCCCGACGGGATCCATCCCGAGCTCGCGACCCTCGAGATGCTCGTGCATCCGACAACCGCGCAGTTGCGGGAGGCCGCCAGGCTGACGAAGAAGGGGACCATCGAGATCAGTCCGATCGAGATGCCGCTCACGCTCTTCACCTGGGGGAGCAAGCGCGTCATGCCCGTGCGGCTCACCGAACTGTCCGTCAACGAGTCCGCGTTCGACGTGAACCTCAATCCGATCCGGGCCTCGCTGAGCATCGGCATGAAAGTGCTCAGCGTCAGTGATCTGCCGGCGGGGCACCGCGGGGCCGATCTGTACATGGCGCATCTCGCGCAGAAGGAGCGGCTCGCCCGGTCCGCGCGCAGCGGCGGCGGGCTCGCCGCGCTGGGGATCGGCGGGCGCGGCGGCGTCATGGGGAGGAGCTGAAGGACATGGCAGACATCGAGCCGTACGAGAACGCCCTGGACGCCATACCCGGCGCCCACCCCTACCCCCGGTCGAGCCGGTACCACGACGCGGAGATCGGGGTGCACCGCGCACAGGACGGTACCGAAGTGCGGTACACCAAGCGCCGGTTGCTGCCCCCCGTCGACCCCACGGGCGACGAGTCCGCTCCGCACACCGTCAGCAGCGGCGACCGTCCCGATCTGCTCGCCCAGCGGTACATCGGCGACCCGGGCCAGTGGTGGCAGATCGCGGACGCCAACCCCGTGCTGGACCCGGCCGAGCTGACCGCCGAGGCGGGCCGGGAGATCCGGGTTCCGCACGCCGGCGGGTTCCCGGCGCCGGGAGACCGGTATGTCTGAGCAGCCCGTCGGGCAGGGGCCCATCCACATCACCCTCGAGACGGGGCCGCGCCTGACCCGGCCCGTTCCGCCGGAGGTCATGGAGGCGCTGCTGTCGGCGCAGATCACGGCGACCGCCGGCGAACGCAGTGGCTTCCAGCTGGCGTTCGACCTCACCAAGCGGGGCGCGCTGTCGCAGCGGCTGCTGCCCGAGGGGTTCTTCGATCCGAAGACCAGGGTGATCCTCTCGGTCAGTGTGAAGGGGACCGCCCAGGTGCTGCTGGACGGCCTGGTCGTGCGGCAGGAGGTCGGCGCGAGCAACGAGCCGGGGCATTCGACGCTCACCGTCACCGGTGAGGACCTGACGATCCTGATGGATCTCGAGGAGCGCACCGACCGCTACCCGAATCTTCGCCCCTCCCAGCGGGTGGGCCGCATCCTCGCCACATACGCGGACTACGGCATCGAACCGCGCGTGTTCCAGGAGAAGATCGAGCAGCCGCCGCGGGAGCAGCTGCGGGTCGAGTACCAGACGGGGACGGATCTCGCCTACGTCAACGAGTTGGCGCGGGCCAACGGTTTCGTCTTCTTCCTGGAGCCGGGCCCGCGGCCCGGTCGCTCGACCGCCGTGTGGGGTCCGGAGATCCGGATCGGGGACCGTCAGCACGCGCTGAACGTCAACATGGACGTCAACTCGACGGTGGACCAGCTGACGTTCGCGTACGACGGGACCGCGCGGGAGGAGCCGCAGGCCCGCGTGCAGAACCCGGCGACCCGCGACTCGGTGCTGCTGCCGCAGCCGGACATCGGGCCGCTGCGCCCGCCGCTGGGGCGGCGGGCGACGCCGGCGCTCAAGCGCCGGACGCTGTCGGGCACGGCGAAGAAGGAGTCCGAACAGGCGCAGGCCGAGCTGCTGGCGCGGGCCGCGCTGTCCGCCGACGCCATCTCCGGTTCCGGGTCGCTCGACGTCAACCGGCACGGGTACATCCTGCGGCCGCGCGAGTTGGTCGGGGTGCGCGGCGCCGGGGTGACGTACGACGGCGACTACTACGTCAAGTCCGTCACCCACAACATCAGGCCCGGCTCGTACCAGCAGAACTTCACGCTCTCGCGCGAGGGGCTGATCGCCCGGAGCAGCACCGTCCGGCCGTAGCAGCGGCCGCAGGACCGGCCGTGGATCCGGCCGTCGGACCGGCCGTAGGAAGGGATCAGGGAAACAGCGCATGGCTGCAGGAGGGAACAACCGGTTCCTCGGCAAGTTCCGGGGGCGGGTGGTGAGCAACGACGACCCGCTGAAGATCGGCCGGGTCACGGTCAACGTGCCGGACGTGCTGGGAGGCGAGACCTCCACGTGGGCACTGCCCTGTCTGCCGTTCACGGGCCGGGGGTCGGGGCAGTACGTCGTGCCCGCCGAAGGAGCGGGCGTGTGGGTGGAGTTCGAGCAGGGGGACCCGAGCTATCCGATCTGGACGGGGTGCTGGTACGGGGAGCGCGGGGAGCTGCCGCCGGACGCGCTCACGGGCGGCCCGGCGCACCAGAACGTGGTGATCCAGACCTCCGACAAGCACAAGTTCGTGATGGGTGACGTGCCGGGGGGCAACGGGATCCGGCTCCAGGCCGCGACCGGGGCGTACATCCAGGTCGACGAGAAGGGCGTGACCATCGCCAACGGTCAGGGCGCTTCGGTCGTCCTCAGCGGCGCCGAGGTCAACATCAACGACGGCCGGCTGATCGTGCCGGGCAAGCAGTGACCACGCACGGCAGCGACCACACAACGGGGAGAGAAGTCTTGTCCGGACACTCCGGTAACTCCGGCGTCTGCATCAGCGCCGCCTCGGCGATGCACTGTCCGCACGGCGGCCGGGTGTTCGCCGCGTCGGCGGCCGGTGCGGTGCGCGTCGACGGGCATCCCGTCCACACGGCCTCCGACGTGTTCGCCGTGACCGGCTGCGCCCACACCGTGGACGGTGTGCCGCAGCCCTGCACCAGCGCCCGTTTCGATCCGCACGCCAGGGGTGTGCTGGTGGACGGCGTGCCGGTGCTCCTGGACACCACGGCCGCGCAGTGCTTCGGCGCCGCGCTCGTGCCGCAGGGACCGGTGGTCGTCTCCGCCGGACGACAGGGAGTGATGTGCCGATGAGGGCCGTACGCAGTGACATCGCGTTTCCGTTCCGCGGCGACCGGCGGGGGCGTACCGCGCATGCCGCGTACGACGAGCATGTGCGCGATCTGATCGAGCAGTTGCTGTTCACCAGCCCCGGAGAGCGGGTCATGCGCCCCGACTTCGGCTGTGGGCTGCTGGACCTGGTCTTCACCCCGAACAGTCCCGAACTGGCCTCCGCGCTGGAGCTTTCGGTGCAGGCGTCGTTGCAGCGCTGGCTGGGGGAGCTGATCGAGGTGGAGTCGCTGGACGTGGTGAGCGAGGAGAACGTGGTCCGGGTGTATCTGCGCTATTCGGTGCGCGCCACCGGGAGCCTGCGCGACGAGGTGTTCGAGGGGAGCGGGCCCGCATGAGCGGCGTGGAGGAGTTGGTCTGCCGCGGCGACGGCAGGCGTGGGAAGGTGCGCGCGGCGCAGCTCGGCGGCGTGGACGCGGTGGAGGTGGGTGACGACGGGCTGACGCTGACGGTCACGTTCCTCGGCAAGGCGCCGCACGGGCTGTGCCCCGAGAACATCCGCATCGACGGCGGGCGGCGGGTCACCGGGATCGAGGCCGTCGACGTCGTCGTGGAGCGGGAGGAGGATCCGGAGCTCGACGACCGGCTGCTGGTGACGCTGGACCGCACCGGGGACACGAGCCGGTACCGGCTGTCGGTGGTGGACACCGATCCCTACGGGCGGCCGGGGACGGAGCCGTTCCCCGGTTTCGACCAGCGGTACTTCTCGGCCGGGTTCGCGTTCCGGCCGGACTGCCCCACCCCGTTCGACTGCAAGGACGAGCCGGGCGACTGCCCGCCGGACTTCCCGGCCGCACCTGTCGTCGACTACACGGCGCGCGACTACGACACGATCCGCCGGCTGATCCTGGACCGGCTCGCGCTGACCACTCCCGACTGGGTGGAGCGCAACCCGGCCGATCTGGGTGTCACGCTGGTGGAGCTGCTGGCGCACACCGCCGACCGGATCAGCTACCAGCAGGACGCGGTCGCGACGGAGGCGTATCTCGACACCGCGCGGCGGCGGGTGTCGGTGCGCCGGCACGTGCGGCTGATCGACTATCCGATGCACGACGGCTGCAACGCCCGCGGGTTCGTCACCGTCGAGGTGGTGCGCGAACTGACCCTGCTGCCGGGCACGTTCCGGTTCGCCGCGGTCGACGTCGCGCGGCTCGGCCCGAGGGACCGGCCCGAGATCGGCACGGTGATCGACGACCGGGATCTGGCGGTCCTCGGGGAACGCGGGTCGGTCGAGGTGTTCGAGCCGGTCGTGGCGGCCGAGCCGCTGGTGCTGCGCCCCGCGCACAACACCATCGGATTCTGGACCTGGGGCGGCGAGGTGTGCTCGCTGCCGAAGGGGGCGACGTCGGCGACGCTGCGCGACGCGTGGGCCGACGAGGATTGCTCCGTCAGGGAGTTGTGTCTCGCGCCGGGCGACCTGCTGCTGATCGAGGAGGTGCGCGGGCCGGTCTCGGGCACGCCCGGTGACGCCGACCCGTCGCACCGGCAGGCGGTGCGGCTCACCTCCGTCACCCCGGTGGTGGACGCCCTGTGCGACCAGCCGGTGCTGGAGGTCACATGGGCGCAGGAGGACGCGCTCACGTTCCCGGTGTGCCTGTCCACGCGGGGCGGCAGGGACTGCGAGCCGGTGGCCGACGTGAGTGTGGCGCGCGGCAACCTGGCGCTCGTCGACCACGGGCGTTCCCTGACGTTCTGCGAGGGCACGGCGGAGACGGTGACCGTGCCGGCGGAGCCCGCCGTCCTCGGCTCGTGCGATCCGTCCGGCTTCGGCTGCCCGGACCGGAACGCGGGGAACGCCGTCGCGGACCTGATCGGTGCGCGCCTGGACCAGACGCGGCACGGCCGGCTGCTGACCGCCGGTCAGATACGGGAGCTGTTCGCGGTCGTCGGCGAGGACGCGACCGGACGGGCCGGTCTGGGTCTGGAACTGGCGGGCCGGCGGCGCGAGAAGGTCGTGCCGGGCACCGCGTACGAGCAGGCGGAGGCGCTGGAGACGCTGCTGGCGCAGGTCGTGTATACGGGCATCCGGCCGCGGTTCCGTCCGGTGCTGCACCGCTCCCCCGTGGTCCAGTCGGTGCCGTTCCCGCTGTCGGCGCACGTGTCGGGCGGGCAGGCGGCCCGGCTGTCGGCGATTCCGGAGCGGGTGCGGCAGCGGCTGGTGGAGCTGTGGCGCAGCGCCCGTGACCGCGACGGTCTGACCGAGGCGGAGATCGCCGAGCTGACCGTCCTGTTCGGGCTGAAGGTGCTCGAACGGCTGGAGCTGCGTCGCCGCCCGGTGCCCGCCCTGCGGGAGCTGCTGCACCGCAGCGAGCGGCTGCTGGCCTCGAAACTGCGGCGGCTGGAGGTGCTGACGGCCCGGGCCCGGGCGGGCGCCGTCCTCGACGGCGGGATCGCCTGGGAGGTCGCGCACACCTGGGGTCCGGTGTACGCGGCGGGGCTGCACCCGGACGAGCCGGAGCTGCGCGGCCCCGCGGCGGCCCTCGTCCAGGACCCGCGTCAGGCGCTGCCCGCGGTGCGGGTGGTCGACGCGGAGCGGGACGAGGAGTGGACGGCGCGGCGTGACCTGCTGGCGAGCGGGAAGCGGGACCGGCACTTCGTCGGGGAGCTGGAGGACGACGGCCGGATCGCGCTGCGGTTCGGCGACGGGCGGCACGGGGCGCGGCCGCGGCCGGGCGCCCGCCTGGAGCTGCACTACCGGCTCGGCGGCGGCACGGCGGGCAACGTGGGCGCGGAGGCCATCAACCACCTCGTGCTGTGCCGGGATCCGCACGCGGCGGACGCGGGCGAGGCGATGCCGGTGGCGGGGGTGCGCAATCCGCTTCCGGCGGTGGGAGGCACCGAGCCGGAGCCGCTGGAGCAGGTGCGTCAGCTCGCACCGCTGGATCTGCGGCGTTCGCGGCTGCGCGCGGTGACCGCCGACGACTACGCCGCGCTGGCGTCGGCGCTGCCGGGTGTGCAGCGGGCGGCGGCGGAGATCCGCTGGACAGGCAGTGTGCAGGAGGCCCATGTGGCCGTGAACGCCCTGGGCGCGGGTGAGCCGTCGCAGCGGCTGCTCGACTCGGTGGCGTACGCATTGGAGGCGTACCGGCGCATCGGGCACGACCTGGTGGTGGGCCCGGCGCGCATGGTGCCGCTGGACATCGCGCTGCGGGTGTGCGCGGCGCCCGGTCACCAGCACGGGCAGATCCTCGCCGAACTGCACCGGTTGCTGGGCAGCCGGCGGCTGCCCGGCGGACGGCTCGGCTTCTTCCACCCCGACGCGTTGTCCTTCGGCGAACCGGTGCGGCTGAGCCGCCTGGTGGCCGCGGCGGCGGCCGTGCGGGGCGTGGAGAGCGTACGGGTGACCAGGCTGGCCCGGCTCTTCGACGCCGGGCCCGCGCAGGAGACGGACGACACGGCACTGGAGGCAGGCGTGCTGCGGCTCGGCCCGCTGGAGATCGCGCGTTGCGACAACGACCCCGACCGGCCCGAGAACGGGCTGCTGTCCATCGAGATCGGCGGAGGTGCGCGATGAGCGGCACGTGCGGCTGCGGCTGCGGCGGGCACGACGAGCGCCGCGCCCCGCGGGCCCTGTACAACCCTCCGGGCCGGGACGCGCTGGACTACCGCGTGGGCGAGTACGGCTCGTTCCTGGCGGCCATGCTGGACCGGCTGGCCTCGCCCGCCTATCCGGCACTGCGCGGGCTGACGGTCCGTACGCCGGACGATCCGGCGATCGGGCTGCTGGACGCGTGGGCGGTGGTCGGTGATCTGCTGACCTTCCATTCGGAGCGGATCGCGGACGAGGCGTATCTGCGCACCGCGAACGAGCACCGCTCGCTGGCGCTGCTGGGCAGGCTGGTGGGGCACCGGCCGCGGCCGGGCATCGCGGCGGACACGCATCTCGCGTACACCCTGGACCGGGATCCGCGGGAGCCGGAGCTGTCGGTGGTGATCCCCCGGGGTGCGCGGAGCAACAGCGTGCCCACCTCGTCGGACGAGCAGTCGCAGGTCTTCGAGACGAGCGAGGACCTGGTGGCGCGGGCGGCGTGGAACGAGCTGGCGGTGCGCCGGCGCAGGCCCTCGCTGCTGACGCCCGACGATCTCGGGCGGCGGTCGGAGATCTTCGTCGCGGGTACGTCCACGGGGCTGAACACGGGTGACCGGCTGCTGTTCGTGTTCGCCGGTGAGGAGGGCGGGGCGGCGGGGCAGCGGCTGCTGCTGCCGGTCGCGCGGGCCCGGGTGGACCGCGACGACGACGTGACCGCGGTCGCGCTGCCGCGGTCCGCGCCGCCCACGCTCGGCGAGCTGGTGGACGAGCTGCGCCGGTGGATCACGGAGGACGACCGGGCGACCGAGGACGGCGCACCCGCGCCGGACAACCCCAATCCGCGTCCCGTCAGCCGGTACATCGAGGAGTTCGACGCGCAGGTGCTCGCCCCGCTGCGGACCGGCCTCGACACCGTCACCACGCCCGCCGCGTTCGCGTCCCTGCTCGCCGGCCCGCACGAACGGCTCGCCGAGGCGCAGGCGGTGGCCGCCGCGTACGAGGACGTGGCGGCCTGGTTCGAGCAGTTGGAGGCCGTGGTCGGCGATCTGCGCGAGCGGGCGGCCGATCTGGAGCCGTCCCGGCCGGCGCCGCGGCCCGAGGAGCAGGTGTCCGGCGGCGCCGCGGCCCTGCGGACGCTGGGCGCGGTGCTGCCCGCGCTGCGCACCCGTGACGTGCGGCCGGTCGCGGGCGCCCGGGCGCTGCCCCAGGACCGGCTTCCGGCGGCGGGTTCGGAGCTGGGCGCGCAGTTGCTGTCCGCGCTCGATCCCCGGGTGGCCGACGGGATGTACGCGGCGTGGCGGCGGTCCGCCCCGACCGCACCCGCTCTGCTGACCGAGCTGCAGGCGATGCGGGTGACGGCGGCGCCGTTCGGTGCGACGGCTCCGCTGCGGCCGGTGCAGGACGAGCGCGGCCGGGTGGTCCGGCAGGCGGACTGGCCGCTGACGGGCGCGGCGCTGACGACGATGCGGATCGTGTACGACCCGTCGGGGCGGGTGCCGCAGCGTGCCGAGTTCCAGCACACCGAGACGGGCTCGTCGGTCCAGGTGGCCGAGAACCTGCCGGCGGAGAAGTCGTTCGAGCTGGGGCCCGGCAGGATCACGCTGCGCACGCGGTCGGGCCAGGACCACGATCTGAGCTGGCTGAGCAGGCGGCCCGCGGACTCCCAGGAGCCGGGCGTGACGGCACAGCTGTCGGACGGCCTGCCGGAGCGGAAGCTGTTCGTGTCCCGTCCCGGTGAGGACGGCCGCGTGCACGTGGCCGTGCAGAACGGCGAGCCGGTGAACTGGCGGCTCGCCCCGGGCGAGCGCCGCCAGGTCCGGCACGGGGGCATGGAGCTGACCGTGAGCTACACGGTGGGCAGCGAGCCGGCGAACGTGGTCATCGGTATCGCGACGGTGCCGGAGCCGGCGAACCGTCATGTCCTGCCGCTGGACTCGGTGCAGGACTCGGTGACGGTCGGCAGCTGGGTGGCGGTCGAACGTCCGCGCAAGGGCGCCGAGGGCCCCGACGGAATCCCCGGCGACCCACGGCTGAGCTTCGTCACCACCCGGGTGACGGCCGTGCGCACGGCCGTGTACACCAACTACGGCATCACGGGCCGGGGCACGGAGCTGACGCTGGCCGACCCGTGGCTCGACGAGCACGACGTACTGCTGTCCAACGTCCGCGACACCACGGTGCACGCGGGCGGTCAGACCCTGCGGCTCGCGGGCGAGCCGCTCGGCGACGACGTGCACGGCGACGAGATCGAACTCGCGGAGCTGTACGACGGGTTGCGTCCGGGACGCCACCTGGTGGTCTCCGGGGAACGGACGGACGTGCTGCCGCAGTCCCCGGCGGCGTCGGGGGTCACGGGCACGGAGCTGGTGGTGATCGCGGATGTGGAGCAGGTGGTCGATCGGCGCCTGCCGGGCGACCATGTGCACACCCGGCTGTCGCTGACGTCGAAGCTGGCCTGCCGCTACCGCCGTGACACGGTGCGCGTGCTGGGCAACGTGGTGCCGGCGACGCACGGCGAGAGCCGTGACGAGCCGATCGGCAGCGGGGACGCGAACCGGCCGAACCAGACGTTCGCCCTGTGGCAGTCGCCCCTGACGTGGCTGCCCGCCGACACCCCTCTGGGGGCGACGCCCGTGCTGGAGGTCCGTGTCGACGGGCTCCTGTGGCACGAGGTGGACTCTCTCGCCGGACGCGGCCCGACCGAGAGGGTGTACGTCACGGGCACGACGGCCGACGGCCGTACGACGGTGACGTTCGGCGACGGGGTGCACGGGGCGCGCCTGCCCAGCGGCAGCGAGAACGTCCGCGCCCGCTACCGCTTCGGCACCGGCCGCGCGGCCAACGTCAGGGCGAACCGCATCACCCAGGCCGTCACACGGCCGCTGGGCGTCACGGGGGTCACCAATCCGCAGCCCGCCACCGGCGGCGCGGACGCCGACGGGCCGTCGCTGACCCGCCGTACGGTGCCGCTCGCGGTGTCCGCGCTCGACCGGCTCGTATCGGTCGCGGACTACGAGGACTTCGCACGGTCACGGGCCGGGATCGGCCGGGCGGTGGCACGGGAGGTCTTCGACGGCCGCCGGCAGGTGCTGCACGTGACGGTCGCCGGGGTGGACGACATCCCGGTGGCCGGGGACTCCGACGTGCTGCGCGCCCTGCGCTCCTCGCTGGCCGAGTACGGCGACTCGCGGCTGCCGGTGCGGGTGGACGTGCGGGAGCTGGTGCTCCTGCTGATCGCGGCGAAGGTGAAGGTCGCGCCGGACCACAGCTGGCAGGTGGTGGAGCCGAGGCTGCGGCAGGCGCTGCTGCGGGAGTTCGGGCCCGGCCGGCGCGAACTGGGCAGTCCCGCCCAGCTGTCCGACGTGCTGGCGACGGCGCACCGGGTGCCGGGCGTCGACTTCGTCGACGTGGACGTCTTCGGCGGGGTCCCGGCGTCGGTCACGCCCGACGGCCTGACCCGTCTCGCGGAGAGGCTCGCCGAGGTGCGGCCGACGGTCCCGGCACGGCTCGCCGCGTACGACGAGGACGTGCACACGGTCACCGCCGACGAGGGGGAGACCCTGACCGAGGTGGCGGCCCGGTACGGGATCCCACTGTCCGAACTCCTGCGCCTCAACCCGGACGTCACCGACACCCGGCGGCTGGCGAAGGGGCGCGCGGTGTGCGTCTTCCGCGGCGTCCGCCCGGCCCAGCTCGTCCTGTTGTCCCCCCACGTGGCGGACACGCTCATTCTCACGGAGGTCACCGCATGAACACGTACGAAAGGAGCGCCGCATGAGCAGGGAACCGGACGGGCTCGCGGAGCTGCTCCCCCAGTGGCACCGGCTCCGGGACGCCGAGGCCGGGGAACCGCTGCGGGCGCTCCTCGCGGTGATCGCCGAGCAGGCCGACCTGGTGCGCGACCGGGTGGAGCAGGGCTACGAGGACCTGTTCGTGGAGACGGCCGCGCCCTGGGTGCTGCCGTACATCGGCGACCTGGTGGGCTACAGGCCGCTCCCCGGTTACGAGAGGGTGCGCACCGACGGGCTCGGCGACGCGGGCCGGGACGCCTCGCGCAACGCTCTCGCCGAGGCCCTCGCGCCGCGCCGGGACGTGGCGGCCACGGTCGCCAACCGGCGCCGCAAGGGCACGCTGCACCTGCTGGAGGAGCTGGCGCAGGAGATCGGAGGGTGGCCGGCGAGGGCCGTGGAGTTCTCCCGGCTCGTCTCCCACCACCAGCCGGTGAAGCTGTACGGGTCCGGACCGGCGGCCGCCGATGTGCGCCGGGCCGGGCGCGGCCGGCTCGCCGACGTACGGGAGGGCGCCGAACTGGACCTGGCGGGCGGCCCGTTCGGGAACACCGCACGGTCGGTGGACGTGCGCAGGGCGGGCTCCGCACGACGCACGGGCGGGTACACGCCCGCGGGGGTGGGCCTGTTCGTGTGGCGGCTGAAGCCGTATCACCTCAACCGGGCCCCGGCGTACTGCATCGACCGTGCGCGAAGTCTGTACACCTTCTCGATCCTCGGCAACGACGCACCGCTGGTGACGAATCCGGTGCCTGAGCCGTCGACGACACACATCGCCACGATCGACAACGTGCCCGCGTACATCCGGCGCCGGCAGCTCGCCGACCGGCTCGCGGACTACTACGGGCCGGGCAAGAGCTTCACGATCTGGCGGGACGGCCAGGACGAGCCGGTGCCGATGTCGGACATCGTGGTCGCGGACCTGTCCCAGTGGCGCTACCGGCCGCGGCGCGGCCAGGTGGCGGTCGACCCGGTGCTGGGGCGGATCGCGTTCGGGTCGCGTTCGGCGCCGCGGCAGGGCGTGTGGGTCACGTACCACTACGCGTTCGGCGACGACATCGGCGGCGGCGAGTACCCGCGGGAGCGGGACACCTCGCCGGCGGCGAAGGTCTACCGGGTGGGTCCCGGCGGCGGCCACCAGAAGATCATGGACGCGTACGAGGAGTGGCGCGAGGACCGCAGGGCGGGCCGGTGCGGGCCCGAGGGCGTCATCGAGATCACGCACAGCGGCGCCTACCAGGAGCAGCTGGACTTCGACCTGGAGCGCGGCGACCGGCTGGAGCTGAGGGCGGCGGAGGGCTGCCGCCCGGTGATCCGCCTCCTCGACTGGTACAGCAACCGCCCCGACGCGCTCAACATCCGGGCGCAGGAGGAGGACTGCGGGGGCGAGGCGCCGCGCATCGTGCTGGACGGTCTGCTGGTCACCGGCCGCGGCCTGCATGTGAGCGGTCCGGTGGGCGCGGTGGTGCTGCGGCACTGCACGCTGGTTCCGGGCTGGTCGCTGGAGCCCGAGTGCGACCCGCACTCCCCCGAGGAGCCGAGCCTGGTGCTGGAGCGGACGACGGCGTGCGTGGAGATCGAGCACAGCGTTCTGGGCACGATCGAGGTCATCGGGGACGAGGTGAACCACGAGCCGCTGTCGCTCCACATCCGGGACAGCATCCTGGACGCCACCGGCCACGACCGCGAGGCGCTGTCCGCTCCCGACTGCCGGCTCGCTCACGCGGTGCTGCACGCCCACCGCACCACGGTGATCGGGGAAGTGCACACGCACGCCGTGGAGATCGGCGAGAACAGCGTCTTCACCGGGCGGATGCGCGTCGCCCGGCGCGGAATCGGCTGCCTGCGGTACTCGTACGTGCCGCCGGGCTCCCGCACCCCGCGCCGGCACCGCTGCCGGCCGGACCTCGCGGGCGGTGAGCCGGTCCGTCCGCTCTTCGCGAGCGAGCGGTACGGCACGCCCGCCTACGGGCGGCTCGCCGGCGTGTGCCCGCCGGAGATCCGGCGCGGCGCCGACGACGGCTCCGAGATGGGCGTCTTCCACGACCTGTACGAACCGCAGCGCGAGGACAGCCTGCGGGCCCGGCTCGCCGAGTACACCCCGGCCGGTACGGACGCCGGGATCATCCCCGTCACCTGACACGACTTTCACGACTGCCTGAACTTCCCGAGGGGGACCCCAACTCATGCACGCAGACATCTCCCGCGTCACCTTCCGGCCGGAGAGGCACTACTCGGCGGTGATCGCCCAGCAGGGCCGGGTCCAGCTGGACGCGGACGCCAACGAGCAGACGGCGATCCAGCTGCATCAGGCCCGGACCGTCGCCCGCGACCTGATCGGGCAGCACGGCGGCCCGCAGGGCGCGACCGGTTTCGCGGTGCAGTTCCTGGGCGGCAGCCGGGAACTGGACGATCTGGCGATCGGCGGCGGCCGCTACTACGTGGACGGCATCCTCGTCGACGCGACGCGTCCCGCGCCGGGCGTCCCGGTCACGGAGCCGGCCGCGGACGGCGAGGCCGCCGACAGTCCCGCGCCGCCGGCGACCTGGACGTACTGGGACCAGCCGGACGGCTACCGGGACCCGGAGCGGCCCGGTGACCGGCTGCCGACCCAGTTCCCGTACCTGGCGGCGATGAAGGTGTGGGAGCGGGTCGTGACCGCCGCCGAGGACCCGCTGCTGCGGGAGGTCGCGCTCGGCTCGGCCATGCCGGACACCGCGGCGCGGGTGAAGGTGGTCTGGCAGGTCGTTCCGGTGCCCGGTTCCGAGCTGGAGCTGGCGGACGGGGCGACGAAGGACCAGGTGCGGGCCGCGTTCGACAAGTGGGCCGCGGCGCAGGCTCCGACGGCGCGGATGGCGGCGCGAAGCGAGCGTCCGGACCGCGCGGACGAGGACCCGTGCCCGGTGCCGCCCGACGCCCGCTACCGCGGACCGGAGAACCAGCTGTACCGGGTGGAGATCCACGAGGGCGGGGCGGCGAAGGACGCGACGTTCAAGTGGTCGAGGGAGAACGGGTCGGTGACCTTCCCGGTCGACGAACTGGACGGGACCTGGGTGGAGTTGGCGTCCCTCGGCGGCGACGACAAGCTCGACCTCAACGTGGGTGACTGGGTCGAGTTCACCGACACCGCGTACACCAGCCGCCGCGAGCCGCAACCGCTGCTGCGGGTCGAGGAACTGGACCTGCCCGGCCGCCGGGTGAGGCTGTCGGACGAGCCGCACCCCTCGGTGGGCCGGCGTCCCGAGCTGAACCCGTATCTGCGGCGCTGGGACCACCGGCCGCCTGCGGGCCGGGGCAAGGGCGGCGCGTCGAAGGCGCGCGGCGGAGCGCTGCGCCTTGAGGAGGGTGTCTGGCTGCCCCTGGAGGACGGGGTGTTCGTGTACTTCGAGCCCGGACGCGCCTACCGGTCCGGGGACTTCTGGACCGTGGCGGCGCGTACGGCGACGGGCGACGTGGAGTGGCCGACGGACAGCGCGCGGCGTCCGCTGCTGCGCTCGCCGCAGGGTGTCGAGGTGCACTACGCGCCGCTGGCGTGGGTGCTCGGTGAGGGGTCGGTCGCCGATCTGCGGCAGTCCTTCGGTTCCTTGGCGGCGCCGATCCCCGCGGCCGACGCGGAGGCGCTGGCGGCCGAGGCGAGCGCGGAGGAGGAGGCCGTGGCGGCGGAGCGTGCCGCGCAAGGCGGTTCGGCGGATACGGAGACCGGGCAAACCGATCAGGGACGGCCGGAGAACTGACGGACTCCCGGGAAGGAGTATTACCATGGCGACACCCCTGTCGGCCGACAGACTGCTGAAGGCCCTTCGCAACGAGGGACTGCGCGTGGTCGAGCACCGCAGTTGGCGCACGCACAACCGCAACCACAAGGGACCGTGGGGACCGGTGAACGGCGTGATGATCCACCACACCGTGACGAAGGGCACCGAGAGCTCCGTCGAACTCTGCTACAACGGCCACTCCAGTCTGCCGGGCCCGCTGTGCCACGGTGTCATCGCGAAGGACGGCACGGTCTACCTCGTCGGCAACGGCCGCGCCAACCACGCCGGGCTGGGCGACGACGACGTCCTGCGTGCGGTCGTCAACGAGTCGGCGCCACTGCCCGCCGACAACGAGGCCAACACCGACGGCAACCGGCACTTCTACGGTTTCGAGTGCATCAACCTCGGCGACGGCAAGGACCCTTGGCCCGCGGCGCAGCTGGAGGCCGTCGAGAAGGCCGCCGCGGCGATCTGCCGGGCGCACGGCTGGTCGCACCGCTCGGTGATCGGGCACAAGGAGTGGCAGCCGGGGAAGGTGGATCCGCGCGGGTTCACGATGGACTCGATGCGCAGCCGGATCAAGGAGCGGCTGGGCGGCGGTCCGGACGGCCCGGCGACACCGCCGCCGGCACCGCAGTACGAGCCGTTCCCGGGCGCGGCGTTCTTCCAGACGGGCCGGCGCAGCCCGATCATCACGGCGATGGGCAGGCGGCTGGTGGCCGAGGGCTGCGGCCGCTACGAGGTGGGCCCGGGCCCGGAGTGGACCGAGGCCGACCGCGCGTCGTACGCGGCCTGGCAGCGCAAGCTCGGCTACTCGGGCAGCGACGCGGACGGCATCCCGGGCAGGACGAGCTGGGACAAGCTGAAGGTGCCCAACGTCTGATGGGAGCGTGGCGGCGGCCGCACACCCGGGGTGTGCGGCCGCCGTCGTGTGTCAGGTACGGCTCGCGGTGCAGTCCGCGGGAGTGGGCCTGCCGGTGGGCCAGGCGAGCCCGACGAAGCGGATGCGGCCGGGGGCGTCGGGGGCGAGTTCCACGACGGAGACCGCCTTGTTGTAGGGGTTGCCGTAGTTGTCCAGGCAGATCCAGCCGCTCGCGCCGTCCACCTTGCCCATGCCGTGCAGCCGCAGCCACGAGTCGCTGATGCGGCTGAGTGCGGGGATGACGGGGTCGCCGTCGTCGCGCATCCGGATGGCGGTGACGGCGGTGAGTCCCGCGTCGTAGAAGGTGATGGTCCGTGAGTCGGTGAGCTCCACCGCGCCGATGTCTCCGACCTCCTTGCTGCGCGCGAGCTCGGCGAGGGTGCGGTAGGCGGCCGCGGAGCCGCCGGTGGCGGGCGCCTTTGGGCCGGTCCAGGCGTCGGGGTGGGCGACGGCCGCGTACTGGAGGGTCACGCCCTTGCGGAAGGCGTCCCAGTCGAGGAGCTTGTCCGAGGAGAGCGTGGAGGCGCCGGATCCGGTGATGACGGTGTACTTCTTCTCGGTGCAGCCGCGGTTGCCGAGTTCGTTGACGAACTGCCGCAGCTGGACGGGTCGTCCGGCGAAGTAGATGACCTTGGCGGCCGAGGTGCAGATGGTGTCGACCATCTGGTCGAAGGCGTTGGCGGTGGTGCCTTCCTCGTGGAACTCGTCGGGTGCGCGGTACTGCTCGGGTGCGCGCGGCGATCCGAGGGTGCGTTCGGCGAAGGCCCGCTTGAGGGCGTCGACGTAGTTGTCGCCGGTGCGGACGTCCTCGACCACCAGGGTGTGTCCGGGGTCGATGTCCTTGTTGAAGTGGGACAGGGCCTTGGCCTGGTCGGTGGTGGTGGGCACGACCCGGGCGAGGCCGGGGTAGGCGTCGGGCCGTTCGGGGCTGTTGCCGGAGTCGTCGGCGGTGATGGGACCGCCGACGACGGGGATGCCGCGCTCCCGGGTGAGATAACCGATGGCCGCCTGGGTGGTGGCGGTGGAGACGTCGAAGCCGATCACGGCCCGGAGGTTGTCGGTCGTGGACTCGGACATCTCGCCGAGCTGTTCGGCGACGGGCCTCCAGTGGGCGTGGCTGCGGCCCGGGTTGGCGAGCACGAGACGGATCGCGGGCTTCTTGCTGTTGGACTCGTGGTTGGCGCGGTACTGGGCGAGGTAGGCGCCCTGCACCTCGTGCAGGGTCTTCTCCTGCTCGAAGCCCTGGCTGGGCGCCATGGGCAGCATCACGGCGACGGAGACGTGCGGTTCGCCCGCGATCCGGTCGTTCTCCGCCTTGATGCGTGCGCTGACCTCCTTGAGGTTGGCGGCGAAGACGTAGCTGCCGTCGGTGACGCCCGTGCATTCCCTGGCGCCCTCGGGGCCGCGTTCCTCGATGCCCTTGCCGCAGGCCGGGTCGGGTCCGAAGACGACGATGCCGGTCCACACGGCGGCGCCGACGACGGCGAGGGCGACGACGAGGGCGGCCGCCTTGGTGAGCGGTCCGCCGGGGAGTCTTCCGATGAACGACGTCATGACGCGGCACCTTCCTGGACGGGCAGGTCGGGGGCCTGAGTTCCGGCTCTCAGACGGGCCGGCCAGGCGGCGGACGCCTCGCGGTAGGGGGCGTGCGCGGCCTTGTTGCCGTACAGCGTCTCCAGCGCGATGCGAACGGTGGTCAGTTCGTCCTCGCGGGGGGCGAGGGTGAGCGGGTCGGACAGCCGCCACAGCAGGGGCACCAGCGAGGCGACGGCCTCGTGGTGCGGGCCGGGGACGTCGCTGCCGCAGGCCGTGCACGACAGCGCGGGGCTCCCGGCCGGGGGCTCGTAGCCCTCACGGGGGTGGGGGGCGGCGCAGATCAGGTTGAGCGCGGTGAGCCACTCGGCGGGCGGGGTGACGGTGAACCGGTGGTGCAGCACGCACACCACCTCGTCCACGCGGCCCAGGGCGAGGGTGTGGTGCAGGTAGGTGTCGCCGCGCGGGTCGCACAGGGAGCGCAGGCGCAGCTGGGTGTCGCGCCAGCGCTCGTGGGTCGTGGTGGCGGCCAGCCGGTGCCGCAGCAGCAGGTCGAGCGCGCGGTCGCCGTCGAGGCAGGACCGGGCGCGGTAGTCGTCTGCCTCGCGGACACGGGCGGCGACCAGGTCGCCGGAGTGGTCCTCGGGGTGGGCGAAGGTCCACAGTCCGCGCCGGGTGCCCGCGTCGGCCGCGGCGGACAGCAGCACCAGACGGTCCCGCAGCACGGGGTCGGGCAGCAGTTTGGCGAGGAGCGCGGGTGCGGCGGCGTCGAGCAGTTCCCGGCTGCGCAGCGTGCCCGCCTCCTGGACGCGGCGGACGGCCGCGTCCGCGAGGATCCGGGCGGCGGCGGCGCGCCCGCCGCTGTAGCGGGCGACGACGCGGGGCAGGTGGTCGGGGTAGTCGACCCGGCTGAGCATCTCGGCGATGTGGGCCGGTTCGATGGCGGGGATGCCGAGGACGAGGGGCCGGTCCTGCGGGACGGCGTCGCCGCCGACCTCGCCGAGCGGCGGATGCCCCTCGCTCCTGCCGAGGACGGTGGCGAGGGTGACGGGCCGCGTCGGGTCCTTGCCGGGGGTGTCGTAGCCGGCGTCGAGCAGGTGGAGGAAGGTGCGCCCGACGTCGGAGTGGGCGTTGTCGAGGAGCAGCAGCGGCCGGGGCTTCTTGTTGAGCCGGCGCAGTCTGCCGTAGTTGGCGTCGACGTCGTCGAGGAGGGCGGCGACGAGGTGCTCCTCGGCGGTGCGCCGGCGGTCGTCGAGCCTGCGGAACCCGCGGACGAACTGGAACAGCCGTTGCAGGGAGTCGCCCTGGTAGCCCTGGGAGCTGTGCAGCCGGCCGCCCCACCAGGCGAGCGCGCCCTTGTCCGGTTCGCTCTTGACGAGCTGCTGGCGTGCGGTGTCGAGGACGATTCCGGCGATGGAGTCGAGGCCGGGGACGGCGGACAGGACCTGCGGGAGGTTGTCGGTGACGACGTCGAACCAGCGGCCGAGGCTTTCCCTGCGGCGGCGTACGTCGGGGTCCTCGGCGGTGATGAAGGTGCGCAGGTCGGCCTCGGCCCGCCGCAGGTCGGGGGGCCGCACATCGGTCTCGTCGCTGTTCAGGGGGCGCCAGGCGGTGACGACGAGGAGGCCGAGCGACAGCCTGGGGAAGGCCATGGGCCGACCGAAGTGCCGGACGTCGAGGCCGAGTTTGTAGGCGAGGAGATACAGCAGGTGGGTGATGTGGGAGGCGTTGGGGACCTCCTCGTCGCTGAGCTCGGCGACACCCGGCTCGCCGAATCCGGGGGCTGCGAGGTCGACCCGCGCGAGCGGCACCCGGCCGTTGTACGCGTCATGGACGGCCCCGAGCAGCGCGGTCTTGCCGCTGCCGCGTCCGCCGACGATCCGCACCACGGGCGCGCCTTGGGGATAGGCGAAGGCGACCTGGTAGACGTTCTTGTGGTGCAGTCCCACCAGCCGGGGGACGAAGTCCTCCTGCAGGGCCTGCTGACCGTACAGTCTCCCGCCCATGGCGCTCCCCCGCCTTCCCCCTGCCAGCTGCGCATCATGAGATCAACTCGCCGTGCACAGAGGGAATTTACCCCGACGTACGCCCGCTCGGCAGGGGGTTGTGAGGGCCGGTGTCACCTGCGGCCCGAGCATGACGCGGGCAGTGCGCGCGCCGACGCGCGGAGGTCAGAGTTCGCGGAGCGCCGGCAGCAGTTTCTTCCCGGCCCAGTCGAGGAACGGACCCTGCCGGTCCCCGCCGATCTGGACGAGGGCGACCTCGGTGAATCCGGCCTCCGCGTACGGGCGCACGGCGTCGACGAAGGCGTCCACGTCGTCGCCGCAGGGGATCTGTCCGGCGACGTCCTCGGGCGTGACGAGTGCGGTGGCCTGCTCGAAGGACTTCGGCCCGGGCAGTTCGGCGTTGACGCGCCAGCCGCTGAGCGCCCAGCGGAACTGGTCGTGGGCGCGGGCCACGGCCGCGTCCCGGTCGGTGTCGTAGCAGACGGGGAGCTGGCCGATGCGGGGCTTGCCGGCGCCGCCGTACCGGTCGAAGGCGTCGAGCAGTTCCTTCTTCGGCTCGGTGGCGATCACCAGGTCGGCGTTGTTCCCGGCGACCTCGCAGGAGCTGTCGCCGGACACGGCGATGCCGATGGGCACCGGCTGTTCGGGCACGTCCCACAGTTTGGCGTCGACGACGTCGAAGTGGGGTCCGTGGTGGGTCACGTGCTCGCCGTCGAGGAGCCTGCGGATGATGTCCGTGGCCTCCTCCAGCTTCTCCAGGCGCTCGTGCGCGCTGGGCCAGCCGCCGCCCACCACGTGCTCGTTGAGGTTCTCGCCGGAGCCGAGGCCGAGGCGGAAACGTCCTTCGGACAGCAGCTGGACGGTGGCGGCCTTCTGGGCCACGACGGCGGGGTGGTACCGGGTCGTCGGGCAGGTCACGTACGTCATGAGCGGGATGGTCGAGGTGGCCTGGGCGGCTGCGCCGAGGACGCTCCAGGCGTACGGCGCGTGGCCCTGGGAGGCGAGCCAGGGGAAGTAGTGGTCGGAGATGACGGAGAAGTCGAAACCGGTCGCCTCGGCGCCGGCCACATGGCCGATGAGCTCACGCGGCCCGGCCTGCTCGGTCATCATCGTGTATCCGATGCGCACCATGCGCTACGCCTCCTCGTCCTTGCCGTGCCACAGCGTGGTGACGTTGCAGAACTCCCGGATTCCGTGACCGGACAGCTCGCGTCCGTAGCCGGACCGTTTGACGCCCCCGAACGGCAGGGCGGGGTGGGAGGCGGTCATGCCGTTGAAGAAGACGCCGCCCGCTTCGAGGTCCCGCGAGAACCGCTCGATCTCGGCCTCGTCGCGGGTCCAGGCATTGGAACTGAGTCCGAACGGCGAGTCGTTGGCGAGGGCGACGGCCTCGTCGGCGCCGGCCACGCGGTAGAGCGTGGCCACCGGTCCGAACGCCTCCTCCCGGTGGATGCGCATCGCGTCGGTCACGCCGGTGAGCACGGTCGGCTCGTAGTACCAGCCGCGGTCGCGGCCGGGCGGGCGCCGTCCGCCGCACTGTGCGGTGGCACCCCGCACCAGCGCGTCGTCGACGAGCTGTTCGAGGTCCTCGCGGCCTTTCTCGGTGGCCAGCGGGCCGACATCGGTGGACTCGTCCATCGGGTCGCCGACGGTCAGGTCACGCATCGCGGCGGTGAACCGGTCGCGGAAGGCGTCGTGGATGTCGGCGTGGACGATGAACCGTTTGGCCGCGATGCAGGACTGGCCGTTGTTCTGTACGCGGGCGGTGACGGCGGTGGCGACCGCACGGTCCAGGTCTGCGGAGGGCATGACGATGAACGGGTCGCTGCCGCCGAGTTCCAGCACCGTCTTCTTGACCTCGTCGCCGGCGACGGAGGCGACGGAGCGTCCCGCGGGTTCGCTGCCGGTCAGGGTGGCGGCGGCCACGCGCGGGTCGCGCAGGACCTTCTCGACGGCGTCCGAACCCACCAGCAGCGTCTGGAAGCAGCCTTCCGGATAGCCGGCCCGGCGGAACAGGTCCTCCAGGTACAGGGCGGTCCGCGGCACGTTGGACGCGTGCTTGAGCAGCCCCGTGTTGCCCGCCATCAGGGCGGGCGCGGCGAAGCGCACGACCTGCCAGAGCGGGAAGTTCCACGGCATGACGGCGAGGACGACGCCGAGGGGCCGGTAGCGCACGGTGGCGCGGGCCGCTCCGGAGTCCGTCACGTCGGCCTCCGGCGGGTGCTCGTCGGCGAGGAGTTCCTCGGCCCGGGCGGCGTACCAGCGCATCGCCTTGGCGCACTTGGCCGCCTCGGCGCGGGCGGCGGCCAGTGGTTTGCCCATTTCGGTGGTCATCGTGCGGGCGATGCCCTGTTGGTCCTGTTCCAGCAGGTCGGCGGCGCGGTTCAGCAGGCCGGCCCGCTCGGCGAAGGAGGTCGTGCGATGCCTGGCGAAGGCGTCGGAGGCGAGCTGGATGCGCCGCTCGATCTCGTCGGGGCCGAAGGCGTCGAAGGTCTCGAGCGTCTCCCCGGTCGCGGGATTGACGGTGGCGATGGGCATGGACAGTCCTCCTGGGCTCGGGTGCCTGGTGGGTCGCCGGTCTGTTCGGCCGAGCCGGTCACTGATGGATGCCGCTGGTCAGCCGCAGCTGCACGTCCTTCTCCTGGTCACCGGCCGCCATGCCCTCCTCCTGGACCTGGAAGCTGGTCGCGAGCATCTCCTTCATGCGGTCCACGGCCCAGTAGCCGCCCTGCATCTCGACCGTCACGGGTGCCGCGAGCCGTACCGGCTCCGCCTTGCCGAGGGGGTGGGACACGTCGAACGTGGTCGTCCATACGGTGTCGTGCCCCTCCATGACGTGCCGGGGCACCTCGGACTCGTCGCGGTCCGAGGGGTACGCGCGGCCGAGGGCGCGGAAGACGGCGTCCGCGTCCTCGCTGGAGCAGCCGGTGACCGTGACGACGACCGACTCCGTGTGCTCCTGTGCAGTGTTCACCGTGATTCCCGCCTTCCGTTCCTGTCCCGTGGGGCCGGGCCTGTCCGCGCCGGGCGGCGTGCCCTTCCCGTCTCCTCAAGCCTCGCTCCCCCTCCGCGGCGGTGCGAGCGGGCCGGGTCCGGGCGGTGGGCGGACGGCCGCCGGGGGCTTCGGGTACCCAGGCGGCGGGTGACGATGCCTGGTCCGTCAGCCGGTGAGGGGTGCCAGGGACGGGAGCCGGTGAGGGGTGACAGGGACGGGAGCCGGCGGAAAGATGCAGCAGGCACGGAATTCACCCTGATGCGGTCGAACGGCACGTCGTTGTCGAGCGCGGTGATCGGCATGGTGCCGGCCCACACCCCGGTGCGCACAGGCGCCGTCGAGGTGCCGAGCATGCTCCGCTTCCGGCCGGCGTTCCTGATCGCCGTGGGCGCCGTGCCGGCCGGGCTGGTGTGCGCGGCGTTCCTGCTGTCGCACAAGGAGGCGGGCCGGCCGCGGCTGCCGGCGGCCGGTCCCCAGGATCCCGCCGCCGACCTGCCGGCCGGCTTCCACGGCCACGTGCGGGACGCGGAGGGCGCGCCGGTGGCCTGCGCCATGTGACGCTGATCGACCGGTCGGGCCGCCACGCGGCCTGGCGGTGGCGGACGCACAGGGGCGTTACGCCCTTCCCGCACCACCCGAGGGGAGCTGTGTGCCGGCGGTGACGGCGTCCGGGCACGCGCCGCGTGCGTTCACGGCGGTGTACGAGCGGGAGGGCGCCGCGACCGAGTACGACATGACGCTGACGCCCACGCAGGTCCGTCAGGACCCGGCGTCCGGGCCGGCGGGGGGCTGACGCCCCCACCGCGCGGGGCGACCGGACGATCCGCACCCGACGCGGGGCGACCGGACGGGCTGGCGGGCAGCACGGCCCTCAGGAAGGGGCGTCCGCATCCGAGCGCGGCCGGCCGCACTCGGCGACAGTGGCGGGACGCCGGGCCCAGGCGAGCAGCGTGAGGGAGGCGACGGCCGCCAGCGCGCACCAGGTGGACACGAACGCCGTCCGCCACAGCAGGGCGCAGGCCACGGCCCCCGCCCCGGCGAGGACTCCGAGCCGCCGCAGAGTCCGGTCCGGGGCGAGGAGCAGCGAGCCGACGGTGGCGAGGAGGTAGCCGGTCAGCAGCCAGGCCGGGTACGGCAGGCCGATGACGTAGCCGACGGTGTGGCCGCGGATGTCGGCGGTCACCGTGCGCGTGGCCAGGAGGTGGGTGAGCACCGCGCAGGTGGGCACGCCCACGGCCGCCGGGACCGCCACCCGCACGCGGGCTCGCGCGGGCGCGGCGGCGAGCACGCCGAGCGGGACCCAGGCGGCGAGCACCGGCAGGGCGATGACGGCCCAGGCGGTGACGGCGGGTCCGGCGCCGCCGCCCCCGGCCCACAGGGCGGCCTCGACGATCTGGTGGGCGCCGAGCAGCAACGGCAGTGCGGCGAGCGGCAGATCGTGAGTGCGGCCGCGGCGCACGGCCGTCGCGACGCAGACGGCTCCGACGGCGGCGATACCGGCACCGGCGGTGAGGTCGGCCGTGGCACTCCAGCACATGGGGTCACCGTACGACGGTCGCGATCCGGACACCGGCGCGCGCTGCGCGAAGGGAGTGATCGCGGCATAAGGGTGCCGCCGGGCGGGGCCGACGGGCCGTACGCCCACCCGCTGGGAGAGGCGGCCCGCGCGACCCCGCACGGACAGACCGGGGCCCCGCCCGGACAGCGGGCGCGGGTCCGGTGTGTGCGAGCGCTACTGCAACGCACCGGTACGGGTCCCAACGACCCTGCCGTACCCCCGTGTGGCCGGCGCAGCGGGGGCCGGGACGCGTCCGGCGCTGAGCAGCCAACACGGGATTGCAGATTCCGCTTACGCCCGCGCCCCCTTCCCCGTCGGAGCGCAAGCGCTTTCTCCTCCATGCCACCTGATGCTCGATCAGCAAACGATGGCAAGACTTCGCAGCACGCCGGACCACCCGCCCACTCCCCCGCCCTCTTGCGCCATGCGCCCCCGCGTGCAACCGATCCGCGGGCCGGCGTCCCCACTGGACACGCGCAGAGCGACCGAAAGCCGATCTTGCCGCCGGAGTCGCCGGAGCCCAGGATTCCTACAGCAAGAGTTGACAGGCACATGACGCCCAAGGTGCGCTTCGGCCGCCCGCCCGGCAGCCCTTGCTCGCACGGGCCCGCCCACCCAGCGGGCCCCGACACCCCCCACCGGAGGATGTAGTGAACATCAAGCGCTTGTCCCCCCTCTGCGGCATGGCGAGAGGTACGCGGCTGATCGCCGTGGCATCTGCCCTCCTGGCCGTCTCCGCGCTTGCCGCCCCCTCGGCCGTGGCCGAGTCGTCGCCCACCGCCAAGGCCACCGCCGCCGAACTCTCCCGGGCGAACGGCGCGGTGCTCGACGCCGACGTGCCGGGCACGGCCTGGTACACCGACAAGGCGACCGGCAAGGTCGTCGTCACGGCGGACTCCACCGTCTCGGCCGCCGAGATCGCCGCCATCGAGGAGGCCGCGGGCGACGACGCCGACGCCCTCGAGATCAAGCGCACGCCCGGCGCCTTCAGCCAGCTCATCGCGGGCGGCCAGGCCATCTACGCGGGCGGCGGACGCTGCTCGCTCGGCTTCAACGTCCGCAGCGGCAGCACCTACTACGCCCTGACCGCCGGCCACTGCACCGACATCGGCAGCACCTGGTACACCAACTCCTCCAACACCACGCTGCTCGGCACCCGGACGGGGTCCAGCTTCCCGGGCAACGACTACGGCATCATCCGCCACTCCAACGCCTCGGCGGCGGACGGCCGGGTGTACCTCTACAACGGCAGCTACCGCGACATCACGTCGGCCGGCAACGCGTACGTCGGGCAGTCCGTGCAGCGCAGCGGCTCCACCACGGGCCTGCGCGGCGGCTCGGTGACAGGGCTCAACGCCACCGTCAACTACGGCAACGGCGACGTCGTCTACGGGCTCATCCAGACCAACGTGTGCGCCGAGCCCGGCGACAGCGGCGGCGCCCTGTTCTCCGGCAGCACCGCGCTCGGCCTCACCTCGGGCGGCAGCGGCAACTGCTCCTCGGGCGGCACCACCTTCTTCCAGCCGGTCACCGAAGCGCTGAGCGCGTACGGCGTGAGCGTCTTCTAGCACCAGCCGCCGTTCTGCGGTTCAGCACGTCATCCGGGCCGGCGGCCCGCCTCCGGGCGGGCCGCCGGTCGTTCTCGCGTGCCCGGAAGGTGTGGACGCAAGGGCGTTGTCAGTGCCGCACGAGATGCTTGACGGTACGACACCTTCACGAGGGGAACCGCGAGATGAACGATCCCGAGCTCGCCGCCGCGCAGGCGTACGTACGGCTTCTGCAGACCACCAGAGCCGTGCTCGCCGATCCCCAACGGGCCCCGGCGGCGCTTCCGCTGCTGTCCGCGCCGATGGCGGAGGCGGACGAGGCGCTGAGCGCGGTCGGACTGGCGGGCAACGAGGCCGGATTCTTCCGCCTGGTGGCGGACCTGCACACGACCGCCCGGCAGAACAGGAGCGCCGCCTGAGGCGGCTGCGATTCGCCCGGCGGCCGGTCCCGGGTACGAGACCGAGGCCGGCCGCACGGGCTGCCGACAGGCCGCGGTCCGTCTCGCCGGACGTGGGTGTCGCCACAGAGGGCGCGTGCCGCGGAGTGACCGGGTTGACGGCCATTTTCTGTCCGCCGGTCCCGCTGCCGAAACGCGCGTGCACCGCACGCGCGCGACTGAGGGACCGCGGACCTCTCACCGCACGGCGTCCACCTCGAAGGCAGGTGCGTCGGACGGATGCACGGGCAGTGCCAGCGGCCTGAACTCGACGACGGGCCGCCTCGGGGCACGGGGGCCGGTCAGGATCCGCTCGGCCTCCTTGACCCGCCTGCTGAACCAGATGACCTTGCCCTCCTCGGTGCCGCACGTGCCCCAGCTGTCGCTGAGCCTGGCGACCTTGGCGAGCCCTCCCCGCGACGGGGAGGAGGTCCGCACCGATGGCAGGCACCGGTCCCGGTCGGAGACGGACGCGACCAGCCGGCGACCGGTCCAGCGCAGCTCGACCACACAGGTCTTGTCGCCGCTGACGTGCTGCACGACGTTGTCGACGAGTTCGTCGACGGCGCTGCAGACAGCATTCACATGGTGCTCAAGGCTCCAGTACCTCAGATGCGCCGCGAGAATGCGCCGGATCTGGGGAATGCGCTCTGACGATGCCGCCACTTCCATTCTGTAGTGGCAGGCAACCGGAACATTCATGACCGTGGCTCCTCACCGCGACGGCCCTTCATTTCGCAGGATGGCCCCCGAGTACGAAGAGTGAGCCCTTGTCGCTTCTGGGTCACCCTCAGGGTGCCTGCACCCGGCCCGCCCCGCAACACGCGCGGCGGGCGCCCGCTCGGCGCAAGCCCGTCCCGGGGCCTGCGCCGTTCGGTCCGACGACTGCGCCGACCGGGGGCGGAGCGCGGCGGGACCGCTTGCGAGAACCCCGCGGCCGTCGTCGCCCGACGAGGGGAGGAGTCGCCGACCGCGTTCTTCAGGACGGAGGCCGAGGCGGGCGGTTCGGCCGATCGGGGGCTGCCGGCATGGCAGTTGACCCTCGCCTTCGACGGCGCGAGCGCACGCGTGGGCGCACGCGCCGAAACGCTCGACGGCCTGACGCTCGCCACGGTCACGGCGCTGCTCGACGCGGCGGAGTGGGCCGGTGACTCCTGCCTGCCCGGTCACCGATGCCCCACGGCCGGGCTCACCGGTCCGCCGGTACCTCGCCGCGCCGGTGGAGCCGCGAGGCGAGCAGCCCCCCGGCGAACCCGGCGACGAGCCCCCAGCCGGCGCCCAGCCCGACCGCCTGCCACAGGTGGGGCCGCAGGAACACCTCGCCCGCGAGGTCGCCGCCGAGGTCCCCGAGGCCGAGGACGGACAGACCGTAGTGCGCGGTGAGGCGTACGAGCAGACAGACGCACAGGACCGTGAGCGCGAGCGCGACGGCCATGTGCAGGGCGTGCTCGCGGGGCCGCATCCGGGCCGGTGAGCGGATCGCCGTCAGGACCGCGGCGGCCAGGACGAGCACCGCGGCGACGACGAGCAGCCACCAGGCCCGGCCGTCGCGTTCGGTGAGCGCCCCGAGGTCGAGGGTGGAGACGTCCCCGGCGCGCAGCACCTCGTCCAGGAGCCCCGGCATCGGCAGCGCGAACGGGCCCTGCACCGTGCCCTCCCACGAGCCCCCGAGGCCGATCGTGAACGCCAGCCACATCAGATTCGGCAGGCCGAGGAGGATCACGGCGAAGGTGTCGGCCGGGTGGCCACGGGTCGCGGCGACGACGAGGCCGATGACGACGCCGATGGCGAGCGTCGCGAGCAGCAGGGCGACCATGGCGTACGCGGCGGGGCGCACTGCTTCCTGGAAGCGCAGCAGACGGGCGGGCAGCGGCGCGCCGCGGGAGACGAGCAGGGCCAGGGCCAGCACCCCAAGCAGCCACAGCAGTCCGATGACCAGGGTCTGCGGCACCTCCGTGCGGAAGCCGACGCGTGGGGTGACGTCGAAGAGGTCCTCGATCAGGCCGCCCGTGGGGTCCTCGAACGGGAGGGTGAAGGTGTGGCGGGCCAGTACGGCGAGCCCGACGAGGGCGAGGAGCCAGAGCACGGCGAACTGCAGGGCCCAGCCGGCGAGTTCCGGCGCGGAGGCGACGGCCCGGTGGCGCAGCGGCCGCAGAAACCCTGCGGCCACGGTCAGTGCGCCGACGACCGTCACGGACAGCGGCACCGCGGTGAGCGCGGCGTCCGTCTCGGCGATCACCCCGGCCTCGCCCGAGATCTCGACGGAGCCGCCGACGGCCATGACGACGGTGGCCGCCAGGACGTCGACGAAGGCGCCGTCGGGCAGGTCGGCCGCACCGGCCGCCCACAACCCGAGCGCGGCGGTGACGACCATGACCACGAGACCGGCGAGAACGGCCAGGAGCGCGTGGGGCCAGCCGTGGGCACCGCGCGCCGTACCGGCAGGCTTCGTCGTCGCTTGCTGACTCACGCTGCCACGCTAAGCAGGCCCGGATCGCCGCGCGCCCCGGGTGGGCCGACCGCGTGCCCATGGCGGGACGCGTATCCGAGGGCCGTCCCGCATCCCTCGGCAGCGGGGGCACGACTCCGCCATGGGGGCCTTTAGCGCACAACTGCCTCTGCCGCAAGAGGCCGTGAGCCGCTGACAGGGAGCGTGGCTGTGGGCCGCCTCACCATTCCTGTCGCGGGTGGCCCGTTCCTACTGTGACCGGGATCCACCGACCGTGGGAGGTCCGGATGTCGCAGCGCATGAGCCCCCGGCCGCGGGGACCTATATCCGCCGGACGGCTGGCCGCGGTGCTCGCCGTGCTGCTCGGGTGCCTGTGGGCCGTCCCCGTTCCCGCCGCGTACGCGGCCGTCCCCCTGGAACGGGTCACCGGTTTCGGCAGCAACCCGGGCAATCTGGCCATGTACGTCCACCGGCCCGCGTCCCTTCCGGCCGAGCCCGCGGTCGTCGTCGCCCTGCACGGCTGTACGCAGAGCGCCCAGGTCTACGCCGACAACTCGGGGCTCGCGGCCTTCGCCGACCGCCACGGCTTCCTGCTGGTCCTCGCCCAGACGACGGCGTCGAACAACCCCAACAGCTGCTTCAACTGGTTCCAGGCGGCGGACAACCGCCGCGGGCAGGGCGAGGCCGCCTCCGTCCGGCAGATGGTGGCGCACGCCGAGAGCGCCTACGGCGCCGACCCGTCCCGCACCTTCGTCACCGGGCTGTCGGCCGGCGGCGCGATGACCGCGGTCGTACTCGCCGCCTACCCGGACGTGTTCGAGGCGGGCGCCGTGATCGCCGGCATCCCGTACGACTGCACGAGGGACACGGGGCCGTTCACCTGCATGAGCCCCGGCACCGACCGGACGCCCTCGGCGTGGGCGCAGCGGGTGCGCGACGCGTACCCGTCGTACACCGGGCCGTGGCCGCGGGTGGCGATCTGGCACGGGGACGACGACACCACGGTCGCCCCGATGAACGCCGGTGAGCTCCGGGACCAGTGGACGGCCGTGCACGGGCTCGGCCAGGTCCCTGACCGGACCGGCGCCATCGGGCCGAACGGGACGCGGCGCGAGCAGTACCTGAACAGCGGTGAGGTCGCCGTCGAGGTGGACCGGGTGCCGGCGATCGGGCACGGCACGCCGGTGGATCCGGGCAGCGGCCCCGAGAGTTGCGGGGCGACCGGCACGCCGCACTTCATCGACTCGATCTGCTCCAGCCTCTGGGTGAGCGAGTTCTTCGGCCTGGCGGGCGACGGCGACCCGGACCCCGGCGGTCTGCCCGCACCGCACGGTCTCGCGGCCACGGGAGCGGACGACAGCTCGGTGTCCCTGCGCTGGGACGCGGTCGACGGGGCGGCCGTGTACGCCCTGTACCGCGACGGCGTCCGGATCGCCGCCCCCGCCGGCACCTCGCACACCGACACCGGCCTGGCCCCCGGCTCCTCGTACGCCTACAGCGTGGCCGCACGGGACGCGCGGGGAGCCGAGGGCGTCCGCTCCGGCGAGGTCACGGCGTCGACCACCGGCCGGGCCGCGGCCTGCTGGACGAGCAGCAACTACGCGCACGTCCAGGCGGGCCGGGCGACCACCGCCGGCGGCTACGCCTACGCCAGGGGATCCGGCCAGTACATGGGCCTCAACAACACGTTCGTCACCCACACGCTCAAGGAGTCGCCGGCCGGCTACTTCGTCGTCGCCGACGGCTCCTGTGCCTGACCCCGCTCCCCCGACCCCCAGGAGGCCCGTCCGTGCTGTCCGCACCGCCGCCACGCACCGCATCCGTCCGCCCGCGCCGCCGTGCGCACGCGCTGTCCCACTGGACCGCCCGCGCGGCGGCAGTGACCGCCCTGCTCGTCGGGTCCGTCGCCGTCCCGGCCGCGGCCGCCCCGGACTCCGGCGGCGGGCACTGTGCCAGGATGGGCGCCCTGCGCGTGCCGGGCGCCGGGCACCAGGAGGTCTCGTGCCTCGGCGAGTTGACGACGGCCGGCACGATCACCTCCGGCCACACCGACGAGGCGGACTGGGCCGGGCTCACTCCCGCGGGCCTTGCCACGCCGAGCGGGGTGCCGGGCATCCAGATCGACGGCTGGTTCCCCGACGACTCGGCGGGCAACACCAATCACGGCTGGAACCACGACGCGCAGTTCGTCGTCCGGCTCCCCGACCGCTGGAACGGTGGTCTGGTCGTGGCCGGTTCGCCGGGTGTGCGGGAGCAGTACGCGAACGACCGGGCGATATCGGACTGGGTGCTGTCCCGCGGGTACGCGTTCGCCGCGACGGACAAGGGCAACACCGGCGCGGCGTTCCACCGCGACGGCGACCGGCCCGGCGAGGCGATCGCCGAGTGGAACGAGCGGGTCACCCAGCTCACCCGGGCCGCCCGCGCGGTCGTCGCCCAGCGCTACCACCGCCCGCCGTCGCGCACGCTGGCCACCGGCATGTCCAACGGTGGCTACCTGGTGCGCTGGCAGCTGGAGAACCATCCGGAGCTGTACGACGGCGGCGTGGACTGGGAGGGCAGTCTGTGGCGCGCACAGGGCCCCAACCTGCTCACGTTCCTGCCCCCGGCGCTGCGCAGCTATCCCGTGTACGCGGCGGGCGGTGAGGGGGCCGAGCGGGCGCACCGCGAGATGGTGGCGGCCGGGTATCCGGCGGGCTCCGAGTTCCTGTGGGCCTTCCACCACCGGTACTACTGGGACCTGACCCAGCGCATATACCGCGAGGAGCTCGACCCGGGCTTCGACGGCGCGACGGAGGCCGGGACCCCGTTCTGCGCGCCCGGCACCCCCGCGTGCGACGCGGACTACGTGTACGGGGACCGGCCCCGCGAGGTGGCCGACGCGGTCGAACGGATCGCGCTGACGGGGCGGATCGGCAAGCCGCTGATCACCCTGCACGGCACACTCGACGTGCTGCTGCCCATCGGGAAGGACTCCGACGTGTACGCGGGGATGGTGCGCGACGCGGGCCGCGGGAAGCTGCTGCGGTACTACCGCGTCGAGGGCGGCACGCATGTGGACTCGCTCTACGACGCCTTCCCGGACCGGCTGCGGCCCCTGACGCCCTGTCACCGCTCGGCGTTCACCGCTCTGGAGGACTGGATCGGGGACGGCAGGGCGCCCGCGCCGAGCCGTACCGTTCCGCTTCCGGGGGCGGGCGAGGGCGACGGACGCGATCTGCTCAGCCGCTGTTCGCTGGGCGGCTGAGGACGGTCCTCCACCCTGGCGGTACGGCCGCAGGGGCCCGTTGGGGGCCGGCCTTCCAGTCGGCGGACACGCCGGCCCGCCACCTCACGGCTCTCCAGGGAGCATGAGGCGGCGGGCCGTGCGCGCGGCTGTCAGGCGCCGCGCGTCAGACGCAGCGTCACGAGCTCGAAGGGGCGCAGGCTCAACCGCACCGCGCCGTCCTCCAGTTCGTGCCGCCGCGGGTCGGCGAGCGGGCGCTCCAGCAGGTCCGTCGTCGTGACCGCACTCGCCGTGAAGCCCGGGACGACCCGTGCTTTCGCACGGCCGCCCGCCGACTCGTAGACCCGCACCACGACGTCGCCGCTGCCGTCGTCGGCGAGCTTCACGGCGCTGACGACGACCGCGTCGTTGTCGACGGTGACCAGCGGTGCGACCGCGGTGTCACCCGGGACGCGCCGCTCGGGCAGGTTGACGCGGTAGCCCTCGCGGACGGCGTCGCCGATCGAGGCGCCCGGCACGAGGGCGTGGCGGAAGCGGTGCACGCCCTGGTCCGTCTCCGGGTCGGGGAAGCGGGGCGCGCGCAGCAGGGACACCCGCAGTGTGGTCGTGGTGCCGGAGTCGGCCGTGCGGACGGTGCGGGTCACGTCGTGGCCGTACGTCGAGTCGTTGACGAGCGCGACGCCCCAGCCCGGTTCCTCCATGTGGACGAAGCGGTGGTTGCACGCCTCGAACTTGGCCGCCTCCCAGCTGGTGTTGGTGTGGGTGGCGCGGTGGAAGTGGCCGAACTGGGTCTCCGAGGCGTACCGCTCGGCGTGGATGTCGAGCGGGAAGGAGGCCTTGAGGAACTTCTCCGTCTCGTGCCAGTCGACCTCGGTGTCGATGTCGAGGCGCTTGACCCCGGGGGTGAGCGTGAGCACCTGCGTGACCTTGGACGCTCCGAAGCTGCGGACGACGCGCACGGCCGCGGACGAGCCGGCGTCGACCGGGGACACCTCGTCGGCGTCGGTCAGGTCGGTGACCGTGTTGCGGTAGAACGCGTCGACGTCCCAGGCGTCCCACATGTTCGGGAAGTCGGGGTGGAGCTGGAGCAGGTTGGCCGCCCGGCCGGGCGCGACCGTCTCGCGCTCGGCGGCGATGTCGTACGCGGACACGATCAGGCCGTCGGCGTCGACCTCCACCCGCAGCAGGCCGTTGTCGAGGACGAAACCCCCGCCGTCGCGCTCGGCCAGCCGGGCGCCGCCCGCTTCGGCGGGCACGCCGGCGCCGCCGGCCGCGACACCGTGCCGCTCGTGCGGGGCGGCGTTGAAGACGAGTTCCCCGCCGGCCGCCGGGTCTCCGGCGAGGGCCCGCTGGGCCTCGTCGATGATGCCGTTCAGCTCCTCGGCGACGGCCGCGTACGTCTTCTCCGCCTCGCGGTGCACCCAGGCGATGGACGAGCCGGGCAGGATGTCGTGGAACTGGTGCAGCAGGACGGTCTTCCAGATGCGGTCCAACTGCTCGTACGGGTAAGCGAATCCGGTCCGCACGGCGGCGGTCGACGCCCACAGCTCGGCCTCGCGCAGCAGGTGCTCGCTGCGCCGGTTGCCCTGCTTGGTCTTCGCCTGGCTCGTCAGGGTGGCGCGGTGCAGCTCGAGGTAGAGCTCACCCACCCACACGGGCGGAGCGGGATACTCCGCCTCGGCCTTGGCGAAGAACTCCGCGGGGGTCTCCCACGTCACGGTGGCCGACCCTTCGAGGTCGCGCAGCCGGGCCGCCTTGGCGACCATCTCGCGGGTGGTGCCGCCCCCGCCGTCGCCCCAGCCGGTCGGCGCGAGCGAGTGCCTCGCTGCGCCCTTGTCCTTGAAGTTCCTCGCCGCGTGGGCGATCTCGCTGCCCTTCATCGAGCAGTTGTAGGTGTCGACGGGCGGGAAGTGCGCGAAGATGCGCGTGCCGTCGATGCCCTCCCACAGGAAGGTGTGGTGGGGGAAGGTGTTGGTCTGCGACCACGAGATCTTCTGGGTGAGCAGCCACTTGGAGCCCGCGGCCTTGATGATCTGGGGCAGCCCGGCCGCGAAGCCGAACGTGTCCGGCAGCCACGCCTCGTCGTTCTCGAGGCCGAACTCGTCGAGGAAGAACCGCTTGCCGTGCACGAACTGCCGTGCCATGGCCTCGGAGCCTGGCATGTTGGTGTCGGACTCGACCCACATGCCGCCGGCCGGTACGAACCGGCCCTCGGAGACCGCCTTCTTGACCTTGGCGTAGACCTCGGGCCGGTGCTCCTTGACCCAGGCGAACTGCTGCGCCTGCGACATGGCGAAGACGAAGTCCGGCTCGTCCTCCAGCAGTGCCGTCATGTTGGACGTCGTACGGGCCACCTTGCGGACCGTCTCGCGCAGCGGCCACAGCCACGCCGAGTCGATGTGGGCGTGGCCCACGGCGCTGATGCGGTGCGCGGAGGGCTCGGCCGGGGTGGCGAGCACCCCGGCGAGCTCGGCGCGGGCGGCGGCGGCGCTGCCGTTCACGTCCTGGAGGTCGACGCGGTCCAGCGCGCGGCCCACGGCGCGCAGGATGTCGTGGCGGCGGGGGCCGTCCGCCGGGAGCTCGTGCATGAGCTCGCCGAGCACCTCCAGGTCGAGCACGAGCTGCCACACGGTCTCGTCGAAGACGGCGAGGTCCATGCGCGCGAGCCGGTACTGCGGTTCGCTGCCCGCGGTCTCCTTGTCGCCGAGCCGCGTCGGCCGGAAGGGGTGGTAGTCCAGGATCACGGGGTTGGACGCGGCCTCGACGTGCAGCAGGACCTCTTCGCCGCCGGTGACCGGTGCACCGATGCGGACCCACTGGTTGCGCGGGTTGAGGCCCTTCACCGGGGTGCCGTCGGGGCGGTAGACGAGCCCCTCGCACTGGAATCCGGGCATGTTCTCGTCGAAACCGAGGTCGAGGACCGCCTCGACCGTACGGCCGGCCCACTCGACCGGAACGGTCCCGGTGACGGTGAACCAGCTGGTGCCCCACGGAGCACCCCACCGGTCGCCGACCGCGATCGGCGCGGGCGTCGCGGAGAGTCCTTCGGCGACCGGGACGGGCTCGCCCGGCGCGTTCCACACCGCGACGTCGAGCGGCACGGACGCGGGGTGGACGGCGGGACGGATGCGTTCGTCGAGGACGCGCTTCAGGCGCGCCTCGACGAGGGTGCGGTCGTCATGCATGAGGGGTGCTCCGGGGGTCGGTGATGATTTACCAGAGGTGGTCGGTCGTCGCGGCGGTGGACACGCTGTACAGCTCCCCCACCGCGCGGAGTTCGAACCGGGCGGCCCTCTCGCCCTGTTCGGGCTTCTGGCCGGGGACGAAGAAGGCCCGCTGGCAGGTGGCGCCGAGGAAGCGCCGCGTCCCGTCGGGCAGGAGGCGGTGCAGGGTGTGGTGGCGCACGGCGCCGGGCGCGGGCCGCCAGGTGAAGCGCAGGCCCGCGGCCGAGGCGTCGGTGACGCGCAGGGCCGTGGGGGCGGCGGGCCGGGGTACGGTCCCGGCGGCGCGCACGGCGAGGGCGCCGAGCCGCCAGGTCACCCGGCCGCCGCTGCCGGTGAGCCGTACGCCGAGGGCGTGCACGGTCCCGGTCAGGCCCGTGAGCCGTACGGTCCGTGTGCTCCAGCCCGGTCCGGCGGTGCCCACGGGGAAGCAGGTGTACGGGTGGGGCTCGCCGGGTCCGGCAGGTTCCGCCGTGGCGACGGCCAGTTCGACGGCGACCTCGCCCGCCTCGGCGCGGTGCGTCAGCTCCACGACGGTGTCCGCGGCGAGCGGCAGCCGCGTCGCGTACAGGTCGAGCGTGGCCGGCGCGTCGAGGGCTCCGTCGACCCGGAGGCTGCTGCCGCCGTGCCAGGCGTCGGCGAAGTCGAATCCGACCGCGGGCCGGGTCCCCTCGGTGCGCACGACCCACTGGCGGGACGGCATGCGGTCCTGGAGGCCGAGGTGGTTCCACGCGGTGTCCGAGACCGCCCTGCCCTCCTCGTACCAGCGAAGGCCGTGCCCGGTGTTGAACACGGTCGCGAACGGCAGGGCGCCGGCCGTCGAGCGGTCGGCGACGGCGAGCGCCGGGGCGCGCCAGGTGTCGGAGGTGTCCGGCCGGGACGGGTCGAGCGACCGTCCGCTCCAGAAGCGGTCGTCGGCGGCGTGGAACTCGGCCGGGGTGCGGCCGGCCGGCAGATGGTTGCGGGTCCACTCGGGCCGGTAGAAGCCCAGCGAGACGACGTCGTCCGTGTCCTCGGGGAGGACGGCGTCCCAGTCGACGGACTTGTTCCAGCCACTGGCCTCCACATCGACGCCCGCCCACAACGCGTACCGGCTGCGGCCCGTCCGCTGCGCCAGCTGCCCGGAGGAGGTGAGGTCGGCGCGCGTCCAGTTGAAGTTGAGGAACATGGAGTCGGCGGCCTCGAAGAACGGCCGGTTGCGGTCGTTCAGGGCGTCCTGCCAGTCCACCGACCCGTCCACGGTCATCGAGTCGTACCAGGTGACGCGCAGCCCCTTCGCGGTGCCGAGGCTCTTCAGCTCCGCGAGGAAGCCCCGCATGTCGGTGGCGAGCGCCCGGTCGCCCCCGCCCGTCTCGGCGTTGACGAACCACCCGTCGAAGCCGTACGCCACGGCCACCGCGACGAGCTGCGCGGCCAGCGGGTAGCGGCCGAATGCGTCCTTCTGCACGAGGTCGCGGGTCCAGCGGAGCTGACCGCCGTAGGCGACGGGTGGCAGGAACACGTTGCCCAGCACCGGCACTCCGTGGCGGTGGGCCGCGTCCACGACGGGCGCGTTGGGCGCGAGGATCAGGCCCTCGCCCGACGAGCCGCCCCAGAAGACCAGTTCGTCGACGTACGCCCAGTGGGTGGTGGCGTAGTAGTCGGCGGTGGGCGCGCCCTGGGAGGGGTTGGACGCCGTGGGCGCGAAGGAGACGAGGGACTGGATGCGGGCCTGGCCGGCGCGCGCGGTGCCGTTCACCGGGGTGGGGGTGAACCGGCGCGCGAGCGGGACGGCGGACCTGTTGAAGGGCAGGTCCGTGTCCTGCTCGGCCCGCCAGGACTTCAGGCTGCGCCAGGTGATGCCTTCCCCGGGGCTGCCGGAGGGCAGCGAGTCGGGGTACCAGTAGGAGGCGTACGGCGCGCCGAGCGCGTTCTTCTGCGCGGCGGCGGCCGTGCCCGGCACGAGGACCGGGGTGAGGGCGGCGGCCGCGGATGCCGCGAGGACGGCTCGTCTGCTCAGGCGGGGGGTCATGACGGTGCTCCGTATCGTGTCGTGGACGGCTTACGGTGCGGTGCGGTGACCGGCTCGGGGGTGACGCCGGCCTGTTCGGGGGTGACGACCTCGGTGATGCCGCGGGCGGCGAGATGCGCCCGGTCGCCGGCGCGGCTCGCGAGGACGGTGGTGGGTCGTGCCCCGTCGGCGGTCAGGCGCGCGAAGGCCTCGAAGACGGGGCCGCCGGGGGCGCACACCGAGCGCCGGGGCGCGGTGTCCTCGTCGCCGGCGTCGACGACGAGGGCGGTCGTACGGGGCGCGGGGCGGTGCTCGCGTCCGCGCCACGCCTCGGTGATGCGGGCGATGGCCCGTCCTGCCGGTTTCACCTTCCGGTCGTTGGTCAGCAGGCCGAGGCTGTACTCGAGTTCGGGGAAGTCGGCCAGTGAGCGGGAGACGTCGTGGGAGCACCACCAGGTCACGCCCCATACGTCCGGGCAGTCCAGCGCGCCCGCGACGGTGGCCTCGGTGAAGGCGGCGGTGTGCTCGGCCAGGATGTGCGGTGCGGGTGCGCCGACCTCCTGGAGCCATACGGGCCGGCGGGCGTCCAGCGCCCATGCCTTGGACAGCTCGATGAGGTAGGCGGCGTGGTGCTCGGTGGCGGTGCCGGTGCGGCCGTGCAGCTGGGCGGTGCCGTTGAAGACCCAGGAGTGCACGGCGGTGACGGGGCCGATGCGGGCCGCGTGGGCGGGGGTGAAGGGCTGGTCGTCCTGGTACCAGGAGGCGTCGTACTCGGCGTGCAGGTGCATCCGGCCCGGCGCGCCCTCCTCGCAGGCCGTGAGCAGCCGCTCCAGCCAGCCGCCGGCCTGCTCGGGGGTGACGCGGTCGGGGTCGGGGTGGGGGCCCGCGGCGAACTGGGCGATCTCGTTGCCGATGGTCATGCCGATGAAGTTGGGCCGGTCGGCGAGGGCCTCGGCGAGGGTGCGCAGGTACGCGGCCTGTCCGGCGACGACATCGGGGTCGGTGAAGATGTTGCGCCGGTGCCAGGTCTGGGTCCAGGCGGGCAGGAAGTCGAAGCTGGACAGGTGTCCCTGCAGTCCGTCGACGTTGACGTCGAGGCCGCGTTCGGCCGCGGCGTCGGCGAGTCGGACGAGCTGGTCGACGGCGCGCGAGCGGATGAGGGTGCGGTTGGGCTGGAACAGCGGCCAGAGCGGGAAGACCCTGATGTGGTCGAGCCCGAGGCCGGCGACGGAGTCGAGGTCGGCGCGCACGGCGTCGATGTCGAAGTCCAGCCAGTGGTGGAACCAGCCCTCGCTGGGGGTGTAGTTGGCGCCGAAGCGCAAGGGGGCGGAGCTCATGGAGAGGCGGTGTCCCAAGTCTCGTCGTGGTGTCGGTCAGCCCTTGACGGCGCCCTCGCCGACGCCGCGGAAGAAGAACCGCTGGAGGCAGGCGAAGAGGACGATCAGCGGCAGCACGGCGATGATCGTGCCCGCCGCGACGAGCCGTTCGTCGTTGGCGAAGGTGCCGTGCAGGTAGTTGAGGCCGATGGTGAGGGTGAAGTTCTCCGGGTCGCTGAGCACGATCAGGGGCCACAGGAAGTCGTCCCACGCGCCCATGAAGGCGAAGATGGCGACCACGGCGAGGGTGCCCCGGACCGAGGGCAGCGCGATGCGCACGAACCGCTGCCAGACGTCGGCGCCGTCGACGAAGGCGGCGTCCTCCACCTCCTGCGGGAGGTTGAGGAAGGCGTTGCGCATCAGCAGGACGTTCAGCGCGGCTACCGACCCGGGCAGCAGCACACCGAGCAGGGTGTTGTTGAGACCGAGGTCCCGCATGGTGGTGAACTGGGCGATGATGATGCCCTCGACGGGGACGAGCATGGCGAGGATGAACGCCAGGGTGGCGGCCCTGCGTCCGCGGTAGCTGAGCCGGGCGAGCGCGTAGCCCGCGAGGGCGGCGCCGACGCAGTTGGTGACGACGTTGGCGACGGCGACCTTGAGCGAGTTGAACGCGTAGTCCCACACCGGGATGGTCTCGGCGACGCGCGTGTAGTTGCCGAACGTCGGGTCGCTCGGCAGGAACCGCGGCGGTGAGCTGAAGATGTCCTCGTGCGAACCCTTGAGCGAGGTGGACAGCTGCCAGAGGAACGGCCCGACGGTCAGCGCGAGCACGGCGAGCAGCAGGACGTAGCGCAGGACGAGCTGCGTGGCGGGAATGCGCTTGCCCTCGGCGTCGGTGATGCCCCGGTTGCTCACGCCTCCTCCTTCCGGTCGGCGCGCAGGACGAGGAGCATGAGAGCGACGGTGACGACGAAGACGACGACGGAGATGGCGGAGGCGTAGCCGACGCGGCCGGACAGGCCCGTGCCGACGCGCTGGACGAGCATGACGAGCGTGGTGTCCTCGCCCGCGGGGCCGCCGCTGGGCCCGGCCATCAGGTAGACCTCGGAGAAGACCTTGAAGGCGGCGACGGCGGAGAGCGCCCCGACGAGGACCATGGTGGAGCGGACCGCCGGGACGGTGACGGAGAAGAAGCGGCGTACGGGTCCGGCTCCGTCGACGGCCGCGGCCTCGTGCAGCTCGCGCGGGACGTTGGCCAGCGCCGCCAGATAAATGATCATGTAGTAGCCGAGGCCCTTCCAGACCGTGACGGCCATCGCGCTCAGCAGCAGGAGCCACTGGTCGCTGAGGAAGCCGATCCGGCCGACGCCCACCGCCTCCAGCACCGCGTTCACCAGGCCGCGGTCGTCCAGCATCCAGACCCAGATGAGGCCGACCACGACGATGGAGGCGACGACCGGGGTGTAGAAGGCGGAGCGGAAGAAGGTGATGCCGGGGATGTGGCGCTGCACGAGCATCGCCAGGAGCAGCGGCAGGATCACCAGTGCGGGCACGACACCGAGGACGTAGAGGGTGCTGTTGCGCAGGCCGATCCAGAACATCTCGTCGTCGAGCAGTTCGCGGAAGTTGGCGAGACCCACGAACTGGCCGGGGACGAGCGTGCGCCGGTCGGTGAACGCGTTGACCAGGGTGCTGAGGAACGGGTACAGGACGAACGCGCCGACGACGAGCAGGCCGGGCGCCGCGAACAGCCAGGGACTGGAGGGCAGATGGCGGCGGACGGCGCCGCCGGGCCGGCGCTCCGGGGAGCCGGGGCTCACGGGCGCCGGGCCGGACGCGGCCGGGTCGGACGAGATCGCCTCGGAGGCGGTGGAGGTCTTCATGGCGGTGTCGATCAGCTCGGCCGGTCAGCTCTGCTTCAGCAGCCGGTCACACGCCTTGACAGCGTTGTCAAGCGCTTCCTCGGGGCTCTGCTTCCCTTGCAGGGCACGGGCGACCGCGTTGCGCAGCTCGGTCTTCATCTGCTCGCTGAACAGCACCGGCGTGTAGTTGACCGCGGTCTTCAGGGACTTGGCGGCCGCGATCCGTACCCGGGTCTCGTCGGTGCCGTCCTCCTTGGTGAAGTACGGGTCGTCGAGGGAGCCGGCGGTGCTCGGGAAGATGGCGACCTGCTTCGCGAACTCCATCTGGCGGGTCGCGTCGGTCACGAAGTGCGCGAAGGCGACGGCGGCGGGCTTCTGCTTGGTCTGGGCGTTGACCATCACGCCCATGACGTACATGTTCGCCTTGCCGGTGCTGGTGATCTGGTCCGTGATGCCGATGTTCTCGTAGAGGCTCGGGGCCTCCTTCTTGAACTTGCCGAGGTCGAGCGCGCTGCCGGGGTTCATGGCGACGGACTCGGTGAGGAACTTGTGGCCGGCGGACTCGGGGGTCGCGGTCAGCGCCTGGGAGTCCAGGGCTCCCGCGTCGAACAACTCCTTGTAGCGCGTGAGCAGTTCGACACCGTTGGCGTCGTTGAACGCGAAGCCGGTGCCCTCCTCGTTCATCAGGGGAACGCCGTAGCGGCCGAAGTCCTCGATGGTGGGCACGTTCGCGAGGGTGGCGACCTTGCCCTTGCTCTTCTCGGCCACCTTCAGGCCGTAGTCGAAGACCTCGTCGTAGGTGGTCGGGGGCTTCTCGGGGTCGAGCCCCGCCTCCTTCAGCAGGCGCTTGTTGTAGAAGAGCGGACCGGTGTTGAGGTACCACGGGAAGGCGTACGTACCCTCGACGCCCGGTACCTCGTGCGCCTGCCAGGCACCCGGCAGGTACTCCTTCTTGTACTGCGGCGCCGCCTTGTCGACGTCCAGCGCGAGGCCCGCCTTGGCGAGGGGCGCGACGAGGTCGGGCGAGACGTTGACGACGTCGGGCAGGGTGCCGCCGGCCGCGTCGGCGCTGATCTTGTCGGCATAGCCCTCGGCCGGCCGGTCGACCCACTTGACCTCGGTGCCGGGGTTCTGCTGCTCGAACTCGGCGATGAGGCCGTTGAAGTAGTCCTTGAAGTTGGCCTGGAGGTTCCAGGTCTGGAAGGTGATCTCGCCTTCGACCTTGCCCTCGATCTTGCCCGAGCCCGAACCGGAGCCGCCGCCGCAGGCACTCAGCGGCAGGACGACGGCGATGACGGCGGCAGCGGCGAAGGCCCTGCGGTTGGTGCGCACGGTGAACGGCTCCTTTGCTGGGCACAGACGCATGAGGGATACGGCGGCCGGCTCGAAGAGGTGGCCGGCTGCGCACGCCCAGCAGACCTTGCACGGGGCCGGCGGAGAAAGTCAACAGATTCGTCGCACAAATTCCATCCTGGCGACATCGTGGCAGGTCAGATGGATGAAAGATACTTCTTGTCGAGCTCGACTAATGCGCTTTAGGATGGTTGGGCTCAAGCGCTTTAGTGATCGATCGACAACTTTTTCGACCGACCCGGGCGCAGGCCATAGGATGCCCGTGTACCGGCCCGCCCACGCAGGCACGGAGACTTGGGAAGGGGTCCGGGTGACTGCCAACACCCCGTCCGCCAGGGAGACTTCGCAGCCGAGGCGCACTCCCGCCCGGCGGCCGACGATGAAGGACATCGCGCAGCGGTCCGGTGTCTCGGAGAGTGCGGTGTCCTTCGCGCTCAACGACCGCCCGGGCGTCTCGGAGATCACCCGCGACCGCGTCCGCCGCGTCGCCGCGCAGCTCGGCTGGCGCCCCAGCACCGCAGCGCGCGCCCTGTCGGGGGAAGGCGCGGCGACCGTCGGCCTGGTCGTGGCCCGCCCGGCGACCACACTCGGCGTGGACTCGTTCTTCCTGCAGTTGATCTCCGGCATCCAGGAGGTCCTGGCGGAGCGTCAGCTGGGCCTGCTCTTCCAGATGGTGGACGACGTGACCGCCGAGTGCGCGGTCTACCGCCGCTGGTGGGCCGAGCACCGGGTCGACGGCGTGCTGGTCGTCGACCCCAGGACGGATGACCCGCGGCCGGCCCTCCTCGACGAGCTGGGGCTGCCCGGCGTGGTCATCGGGGGTCTGCCCGGCCGGCACCCCAACCTCTCGGAGGTGCGGGCCGACGACACCGGCGCCATGGCGCATGTTGTCGGCCGGCTGCACGAGCTCGGCCACCACCGCATCGTGCACATCGCGGGGCTTCCCTCGCTGGCCCACACCGACCGGCGCATCCGTTCGCTGCGCGACGAGGCGGAGCGGCGCGGGCTGACGGGGGTGCGGTCGGTGACCACGGACTACTCCGACACGGAAGGCGCCGCCGTCACCCGGCGGGTCCTGGCGTCGGAGGCCGCGCCCACGGCGCTGGTCTACGACAACGACGTGATGGCCGCGGCCGGCGCCGCCGCCGTCGCGGGCCTGGGCCTGGCCGTGCCCGCGGACGTGTCGATCGTGTCGTGGGAGGACTCCGTGCTCTGCCGCATGGTGCACCCCTACCTCACCGCGCTCTCCCGCGATCCGGTCGCCTTCGGCCGTATCGCGGCCAAGGAGCTCACGGCGCTGCTCGACGGCGGCACGGCCCGCTCGGTGCAGGTGCCGCTGCCGGAGCTGATCGAACGGGAGAGCACGGCACCGGTCCACGGCTCCCGGCCCTGACGTCCCTGCGGATCGCAGGCCCGCGCATGCTGGAGGACGAAAGGGCTCCGGCCTGCGGCGTCCATTAGGGCGTCCGGGTCCATACTGGCTCTTAAGAGAGCCAGAATGGGTACGCGATAGTCATGGCCACTTACAGTCAAACGGCTCAGGACGCCGCCACGCTGCTCGCCGCGGGCGAGGGAGCGCCGGCGGTCATCGTCTTCCTCCTCGTCGTGCTCGGCCTGCTGGTCCTTCTCGTATGGGTCGTCTGGCAGGTGGGCGCCAGAAGGCGGCGCGACGCACCTCCGTCCCGGGAGGAGCAGCCCGTTCCGCCCGAGCACCAGACCCACTACGAGAGCCGTCTCGAGCCGGACGAGGTGGACCCCACCCAGGGCCACCAGGCCCCCGGACGCCTGACACCGCACGAACTGCACGGCTACGGGAACATGCCGTCCAGGCTCGCACCCGAGAAGGAGCCGCCGCGCGACTCCGACGAGAGCGGCGGGGCCTTCGGAAGCGGCGGCCACGGGGGCTGACCCTGTGCCGCACCGTCCGTTCCTGTGCCCCGCCGCCGCCGGCGGATTCAACAAATCGTCGCAACACGGGGTGTGTTGGGGTCGTTCGTCAGTAGCCCGGTGAAGCGCTCGGCTGGGGTGTCCCAGCCGAGCGT
>NZ_JBSFUR010000040.1:0-56835 GCF_053591895.1 Streptomyces sp. NPDC002867
GCGGTTGGCGACCCGTCCTACCGCACCATCAAGGGCATCCTCATCGCTGGCACCGAAACCGACCCCGAGCCCGAGACCAGCGGTGATGCCGGGGCTGCCGCCTTCCTGCACGGCCCCGCCCGGCTCTTCGCCACCGTCGCGACCCCCGACGCGACGGATGACGACCACGACGATCAGGTGCACGACGAAGCCGAGGTGGAAGGCCGATGACCGTGATGGACGCCGCCCTGCGGGAGTCGCTCAAGGCCCTGCGACTGTCAGGCATGCTGGAGACCCTCGACGCTCGCCTCGCCCAGGCCCACGGAGGCGAGCTCGGCCACCTCGACTTCCTCCAGGTCCTCTGTCAGGACGAGATCACCCGCCGGGAGACCGTCGCGTTCCAACGGCGCTTGCAGCGGGCTAAGTTCGAGCAGCAGGTCACCCTGGAGGAGTTCGACTTCACCGCCTCCTCGAAACTGCCCGCCGCCCAGATCCGCGACCTGGGAGCCCTGCGCTGGCTCCACGCCGGCGAATCGGTCATCCTCTTCGGCCCCGTCGGCGTCGGCAAGACCCACATCGCCCAGGCCCTCGGCCACCTCGCCGTCCGCCAGGGCGCCCACGTCCGCTTCGCCAAGACCAGCCGCATCCTCGCTGACCTCGCCGGCGGCCACGCGGACCGCACATGGGAGAAACGGATCCGTGAACTCGTCCGCCCTGACGTCCTCATCCTCGACGACTTCGCCATGCGCCAGCTGTCCGCGGCCCAGGCCGACGACCTCTATGAGCTCGTCTCCGAGCGGCAGGGACGCTCGCTGATCATCACCAGCAACAGGGCGCCCAGCGACTGGTATCCCCTCTTCCCTAACCCCGTCGTCGCCGAGTCTCTCCTGGACCGGCTCATCAACACCAGCCATCAGGTGATCATGAACGGGCCTAGCTACCGCCCGAACAAGCGGCCCAGGAACCCCACCGACAAGACCAAATAGGAAAAACCGGTGGACGGATACGTGGCAGTAGAGGCGCTCCCTGGCGGCCCTTCATCCGGACGCGGCGTTTCGGCAATCAGTTTGGATGGCTGTGTCTAAAGCGCTCCGCAGTGAACGCGCGCTTGCCGGCCGCGGTCCCCATCGTGGCCGTTGGGGCGCCGGTGGAGTGGGGACCTGCGTCGGTGCGGCGTGTCGCGGTTTCCCACGAAATCCGGTGGAGTCTCAGCGGCCGGAACTGGTTGGGTCCTCCTCAATGCTTCGCTGACACGGCCCGGCACAGTGCGAGGCGCAAGGTCCGAATCGCAGGCGCGGTCTAGCCGCGTGTCGTCGAGTGATGGAGGTTATCGCGGTGGCTGGTTATGGGGCGCTTTCCGACGTATACGAGTGGCTGATCGGGGACGACAGGTTGACCCCCGCCAAGGCAGCCGCGGTTTACTACAGCAATGTCGTGGGCTCTCTGCCGCCCAACGCGCGCGTCCTCGACTGCGCGTGTGGAACCGGCCAGCTCGCCGTCGGTCTCGCGAGTCTTGGCCTTGACGTGGTCGCCGCAGACGCCAGTGATGGGATGGTTCGCCGGACCGAGAAGGCTGCCGACGAGCAGGGTGTCTCGCTTCGAGCCCTCCGCGCGAGCTGGGACGAGCTGCCCGACCACCTGGAGGACTCCACGTTCGATCTGGTGTTCTGCGTCGGCAATTCGCTCGGGCACGCCAAGGGCGCAGCCGGGCGCCTGACCGCACTGGACGCGATGTCGCGGCTGCTGAATTCGGGCGGACGCCTTGTGCTCCACTCACGCAACTGGGAGCTCGTGCGCTCCGCCGGCTCACGGGTAGACGTCCGCGATCGACTCATCCGCCGCAACGACCGCGATGCGGTCGTCAGCTACTACTGGCAGATCGAGCAGCACTGGGAGCAGGAACACTTCCTCGAGATCGTGGTCGCCCAGATCGAGCCGGATGGGGCAGTGCGAGCCTGCTCGGAGCGGTTGTCCATCTGGCCCTACCGGTACGAGGACCTCGTGGCACAGTTGCGGAGCGTCGGGCTCACGGTGCAGTCCACCACCTTCGACCCCGAGAGCGATGGATACCTGGTGGTCGCCAGCCGCGACCAGGCGCGAGGCACGTCTGAGCCGGCGCGCTGATCCGCCTTTCGTCGTCGTTGCCGACCTGCCAGCTCGCGACCGCCTGCAGCGCTTCGCGAAGTGTTCAGCGCTTGAAGCGGTTGCTGCGGGTGCGGTCCTCACCTTGCATCTGACCTGCTCAACCTGAGGTTGGAAACAGCTCACGGTCTGCCTCACCGTCAGCTCACGTCAGTAGCTGGGGAATTACGTGAACTTCCGCCTGGGGAATTTCGCGGTCGTCCACAGATGCTTCTCGAGGCTTGCGCCGTCGCGTACTTGGGTTCCCACGATGGCCGCCGCGGCTGGTGGCTGCACTACACCCGGCGTGTCGAGAGCGGGGAGGACGGGGACGTACAGCACGTCCTCACGCTCATCGCCCCTTGCGCCTGCGGCACCTACCTCGCGGCGGAACTCGCCGACGAGAATGCGCTGGTCCTGATGCTCGACGAGCTCGACACTCGGCCAGGCGCACCTGTCGACTGCGACTACCGGCTGCGGATCCGTTCGAGCAGCTACGCCGATCACTCGCACACGAGCGTGGAGCCAGCCTTCTAGGGCCGCACTTGAACGCCAGCACGCTGCCTACGCGATGCCTCGCCAGTGCCACGGCCGCGGTCCGAGACGCCCGCGCAGGCAGTCAACGCGGTGCTGCGCCTGAGCACGCCATTCAGGGCGAGTTGCGGCGTGCTGGGCGGCGTAGGTGACCATGCGCAATTCGCGGATCGAGGCGAAGAGTTCGTACCCGCTCCAAGCGGTGACGTCGGCGCCGTAGGCATGGCAGAAGTCGGCGTATTCGGCAGCAGTGACGGCTCCGGTGGTGGTGAGCTTCACGGCGGTGGACACCAGGTCCCATTCGGGCGGTCCGAGGGAGAACCGCTCGAGGTCCAGCATCACCGGGCCGGTCGCGGTTCGCACGAAGTTGCCGGCCCACGCGTCTCCGTGAACGGCGGACGCGGCCATGCCCGTCGGCCGGTGTCTCCACTGCTCGAGCAGGACCGCTCGTCTTTCGTGGAGCCACAGCCTGTCGTCTTCGTGGAGGGTGGCTGCCGCGTCGATGCGTTCGGCGATCCTTACGAAGGGGTCCAGGGTGCCGATGTCGAAGTCCGGTGCGGGGAGGCTGTGCAGGCGCTTCAGGACACTGGCGATGTCCAGCGGGCTCCCCGGCTCATGAGGCGGCAGCTCATTCCAGAACGTTACCGGCCGGCCGCGCACGAACTGGGGTTGCGGTACGTCATGAACTCGCACGGCAGGAACTTCATGCTGAGCGAGCCAGGCCGCGACCTGTACCTCACGCTGGGCGGCTGCCGACTGGCCAGTTGGAGCGATCCGTACGATGAGGCCGCGGGGCAGTCGCCATATCTCGTTCTCGGCAAGTCGTACGGGGTCAGCGCCGGCTGCTTCAAGCCCGGCGGACGCGCAGGCCGCTTCGAGCACGTGACGGGAGGCGGCCGCTGTAGTCATGCCCGCACGGTAGCCGCGATCCGTTCCCTGAGGTCCATGGCGTCTTGAACCTTGGGATGCGCTCCGGCGAACCTACCGAGTTGTCGCAGGTCGTCTACGGCGCGCCGGGAGGTGAGGCGGCCGACTTCGTCGAGGGCGTCGTGCCCGATCCGGGCGGCCTGCCGCGGATCTCCCTTGGCCATCGTCAGGGCGGCCAGTTTGGTCCGGGAGATGGCGCGTGAGCGCCGAAAGGCCGGGTCGTGCCCCTGTACGGCGAGGGCGAACCGCTGTCCGGCCTTCCCAGGGTCTTGCCCGGCGAGGACCGCCAGGTCGAAGAGGGCGTGCGCGGTGTCGCCCGCGTGCTGTGCCTCGTCGTAATAGGCCATCCAGAGCGGGTCTTCAGCCGCGTTGCGGTCGGCGAACGCGTCGTCGGCCTGCCCGACAGCCGCCAGGGTGTTCTGGACATCTTTCATCTTGGCGAACGCTCGTGCCCGGGCGGTGTGCAGCATCGCCCGCTCGGTGGCCGTGAGCCGGTCGGACCGAACGAGGCCCTTCTCCGCATGCGTGAGGCCTTCGTCCGGCTCCCCCACCCAGACCGCCTGCCTGGCCAGGAACGAGTAGGTCTTGGCCCTCAAATGCCAGTCGCCGGCTTCTTCCGCGCACTCGGCGGCGAACCGCCATGTCCGGCGGGCGTCGTCGTGCGCGTAGGCGTCGAACGCGCTGGCCCCCACGACGATGCCCAGCCGCGCCACTGCGGCGAACAGTTCGGGCCGCAGGACGTCGGAACAGTCGGCGTAGAGCAGGCCGGCGGCCCACTGCATCGCACGACTGGAGACATCGCGGACCATCCCGCCGCCGCCGAAGGAGTTGTCCCAGCGGCTGATGCTGTTGGCGATGCCGAGCACCTGATCTATGTCCTGTGCCCGGATCGTCTGCGGTTGCTGCGCCGGTGTCGCGGGGGACACCAGCTGCACGAGGTCGGTGGGCACGAGCGCGGCGAGACCGCTTGCTTGAAGGAAGGAACGACGGTCCACAGGCACGGGGCTCCCGGTCAGAGGTGCTGATGTGTCTCTGCTCAGGATGCGGTCTTCGGCAACTGGTTTGGGGTCCTTCACGGGGCGTTCGTCTTGCTTATCGGCATCGGCGCGCTTCTTGTCGGCATCAGATCCGAAGGCCATGGGCCACGCGCGCGCGAAGACGCCGCCGGTGTCCAGGACGGTGTCGAGCTGGAGCGCGAGCGCCTGCTGGCAACTCGGGTACCTGCCCTTCTCGACAGCGAGGATGACATCGTCGCTGACCTGCACTAAATGTCCCAGCTGCCGGGCCGAGAGGCCTTCTTGCTTTCGCCGGTGGCGCAGTTCGCAGCCGAACCAGGCTTGGGGTGATTGCGCGGGATCGAGCTTCTTCTCCGGCTGTGGCATGAGCGCCCCCGACGTCGTGATGCCGATATCTCACGGTGTCGGCATCAGGCACTGCACGAGCACGGCCCGTGCTGCCTCAATGGTTGCTGAACGGTTCGTACCCAGTACACACCGCTACCGGACCCCGACGATGAGGTTCGGACAGACCGAACGGAACTGCGATGCCCACTCCCCTCACTGCTTCCACAGTGACCGGTGCCGCCGCGCGAGCCGTCACGGCAAGCGTTCCCGGACAGCTCGACATGAGTCTGGACGTGACGCCCGACGCCGTCTCCTCAGTTCGTCGCATCGTTGCCGCACACCTGGAGCTATGGGGACCTCCGATGAACACCCTCATGGAGCGGGCAGAGCTCGCCGTCAGCGAGTTGTTGACCAACGTGCACGACCACACCCCGCCTGACCGGCACGGTCGGCGCCCGGCAAAGCTCCTCGTACAGCGGCTCCCAGGCGGGCTGTGCGTGAATGTTCGCGACACCGACCCGCGCCGGCCGGCAGCGCAGCATCCAACTGCAGACGACGAGAGCGGCCGCGGGCTGCTCCTCCTGCAGGCCATCGCCGACGACTACGGCGTCTCTCCCCACCCGGCTGGCAAGGACGTGTGGGTCAACCTCCTGATCGCCCATTGCGAGCCGGCCGACGACCGGCCGGAGAGCGGATGGAGTGTCCGATGAACTCGACGGTCACGGCAGCGCCGCGGTGGGAGGCCCCCTGGCAGGCCGACACCTTGTTACGAGCGCTCACCGCACTGCGGCGAACCGATCCCCGCGTGCCCGATGCAGTTTTCGACGACCTCAACCAGGTCCTGGAGGAGCACGCGCCTCCAGACGAGCTGGTCGACGTCCTCATCGAGCGCCTCAGCAGCGCACTAGGTCATCTCGTCCGCGTGGCCATCGACGCCGACCCGGCCGCCGCTGCTCACCCGCTGGTCGCACGTGCGCAGGAGCTGACCGCTGTGCAGGCAGGAGAAGCCCGTGTGTCTCTGGGCGGTCTCCGGCATCTCGCGTGGGCCACGCACGACCTCCTCGAAGCACTTGTCGAGGCCAACTACGTTCGGCTGTCCGACTGACGCCGAATAGGCGCTTCTGCTGCCAGACCAAAGCAGGCGCCCACCAGCCCCCTCCTCGACCGGTCGGGTTCCGAACCCCCGCGGATCGACCGGTCGAGGAGGGCAACCCTCAGCCGAAACGGGAGTACGCGATGTGCACGCATGAACATCCCTGTCCGTCAGCCACGGGATCTGACCGTGAAGCGGCACACGTTGTGCAGAGTGACGAGACACTCGGGTGGTCGCTGTTGTGCAACGGACTCGTCGTCTTCGACACCTCTGGCGCACAGGTACCGCAGGGCTGCGTCGTTCGGCCAAGCCGCGCAACGCCGACCACACGCCCAGCCGCATGAGCACTCGCAGCACGGTGGGCGCAGGCCCCAGGCAGTTCTCCTGGCGCGGACTGCGCGTCCCCTGGATCGCCCCCTGGACCAGGGAGCAGCCCCTGGTCGCGGCCATCGTTCCGGGGATCGGCTCCAGAGGCCGGGGTATCGGTTACGCCGACGAAGACGACCGCACCGATCGCCGCAACGGCGCGCTGTGGGTGAGAGTTCCGTCGGCACGCGGCATCGGAGGCCCGCAGCTCGCCAGCGTGCATGCGCTGCGACAGCGTCAGGCGATGCACCACATGCTGTGCCAAGTCTGCGGCCGACCTGCCAGGCAGCCGGATGGCCGGCACCTCTTCCTCATGCGTGACAAGGCGGCCCGACCGATCGCCGAAGGCGAGAAGACGGCAGTTCCGCCCATTCACCGCGACTGTGCTATCGAGGCCGCGCAGGACTGTCCTCATCTGCGGAAGGGACACGTGGCGGCGCTGGTGGACTACGCCCCTGCGTGGGGCGTCGCCGGCATCGTGTACGACCCGAAGGCTCTGCTGCCGCTCCCCGGCCAGGACGACCAGGACCTGACTTTCGTGGCCTACGACGATGAGCGGCTGCCATGGACTCTGGCCGCCCGGGACGTCGTCGTCCTGCATGGCTGCACACCGGTCGACGTGAGCGAGCTCGTAGCTGCGGGCGCCCTGACTAGCAACGGGGCTGCCGTGTGAGGCCCGGCAGGCCGCAGTGGGGAGGAGTCCTCTCCCCATTGGCTCTTCCCACACGCCCAACTTGTTCCAGAGGAGGAAGAACGTTCAGTTCCAGTCGAACTCCAGCAGCTACCCCGCGCTGCAGCGCGTAGCCGCCCCCAAGAAGCGGGGTCGTGGCTAGCGTCCTCGCTGACCACCGTGCCGAGCTGCGCTGCCGCAAGCACCAACCTCCCAAACAGAAGTAGGTAATCGGATGACTGCCATTGACGACTCGACGGTCCGCGATCCCGACGTACTGCGTGCGGACATGGTTCGCGCCCTCCGCGAGCAGGACGGGATCAAGTCCGAGCCCGTCGCCGCTGCTTTTGCCGCAGTGCCGCGGCACCGGTTCGCGCCGGACGCGCCTGTTGCGCTTGCCTACGACCTGCACCGCACCGTGCCGGTCAAGAAGGACGAACACGGACTGGACATCAGCGTCATGTCCGCTGCCCACCTCCAGGCCGTGATGCTGGAGCAGGCTGGCATCGAGCCCGGCATGAAGGTCCTGGAGATCGGCTCCGGCGGCGTCAACGCGGCGTATCTGCAGGAACTCGTCGGCAGTGAGGGCGACGTCACCACCGTCGACATCGATCGGGACATCATCGACCGTGCGCGCCTGTGCCTGGACGACGCCGGATACACCCAGGTGAAGACCGTCGTCGCTGATGGCGAGAGCGGCGTCCCCGACGGCGCCCCGTACGACCGGATCATCGTCACCGCGGCCGCGTGGGACATCCCCCCGTCGTGGATCGACGGACTCGCCGAGATGGGCCGGCTCGTCGTCCCGCTGACCGTGTGCGGCACGACCCGCTCGATCGCCTTCGACCGCGACGGTGAAGGCCTGATCAGCCGCTCCTACGGCCTGGCGCATTTCGTGCCGATGCAGGGCGAAGGCGCTGCCGAGGAACGCAAGGCGATGCTGCGGAACGGCATCGCCCTGCAGACCGACGACGTCCGAGTGCCCCTCAACGGCCAAGCGCTGGACCGCGCCCTCGACACCGCGCGGCTGGAGCGCTGGTCGGGCGCGGCCTACGACCTGCCCGACGAGCTGGAGCTGTACCTCACGCTCAACCTGTCCAGCGTGGCCCGGCTGCACGCGGACCAGGAGGTCATCGAGCGCGGGCTCGTCGAAGCCTCCGCCCGGCTGGGCGTGCCCGCCCTCGTCAGCGACGACAGCATCGCCTACCGCACCCGCCGGGAGAACGGGGACACCGGCGGCTTCGAGAGCGGCGTGATCGCCCACGGCCCACATGCGGAAATCCTCGCCGAGGAGTATGTGAGCCTCCTCCGCCGCTGGGCCGCCGACCATCGCCGCCGGGGAGCCGCGACGTTCCGGTACCTGCCGGGCCCCGCCCCCTCCCCCCTGCCCCAGGACGCCGTACTGCGACGCCACGGCATCGTCACGGCCACCTGGCACTGAGACTCCCGGGCCCCGTTGTGGGGATCCGGGCCGTGCACCATCAACCAACTGCCCCAAGGAGGCACGCATGACCGTTCAGATGGATCGCCCGGTTGCGCCCGCGCAGCCGGCCGCCGAGCAGCAGGACCTCGCCGGCTTCGACCTGGACATCACCATCGTCGAGGGCGGCCCGGCCGCGGACCAGCTCATCCGCCTGACGAGCGACGGCTGTAACTCCACGTGCGCGACCGCGTGCGTGAGCTGCCCGTAGCAGCACCGAACCAGTTCACAGCAGTGCCCGGCCGCGTCCGCTTCAGGGCGCGGCCGGGCACCGCGCAGCCACAGGAGGGCGTGTGTATCGCTACGTTGACGCAGCAGCGGTCCGGGCATCCGCGCAGAGCCCCGACCGCCAGACACTCTGGCCGGACCTGACCGGCCCGTCCGCGAACACGGCATCGTGGCGGGTCTGGCTTCGACTGACCTGGTCGGAGGACTTCGCCGCCGCCGTCACAGCCGCCAGTCCGGACCTCGCAACACGGGTGGACCAGATCTGTGCCGGCCGGTCGGTGCCGGAGCCCGTCGTACGCCGCACGGTGCTCTCCGTCCTGCGGTACCTGCTGCGTGCCCGTACGCGCGCCACTCCGTTCGGGCTGTTCGCCGGAGTCGCGGCCGCGCGAATAGGCGCCGTGGCCGCGCTGCGAGTGAGTTCCGAGCGCATGGCCGTCGCCGGACCTGACGCTGCACGCATCGCGGCCCTCGTCGACCGGTTCGAGGAACACGAAGGCCTGCGGCCCCACTTGATGCTGCTGGCCTCGAGCCTCGCCCTCGAACGCGACGGCCACGTCGTGATCGAGCATCGCGCGAGCGGCACGTCCGGCAAAGGCCCGGAGCACGTGCAGATCCGACTGACGGCGCCGGTCCGCGAAGCCCTGGATGGAGCCCGGACTCCGGTCCTGTGGAGCGACCTCGCCGCCAAGCTGTCCGCTGCCTTCCCGGCCGCGACGCCCGCCGCGGTCGACAAGCTTCTCGCGGGCTTGGTCGAGCAGCGGGTCCTGCTCACCAGTCTCCGCCCTGGGATGACGGTCACCGACCCGCTCGCCTTCCTCCTCGGACATGCGCAGCACCTGGCGCCCGCCGAGGTAGCGGAGTTACGTGGAATCCCTAGGCCGGCGCTGGGCTTGCGGGTGGGCTGGGACCTGACCGTCCCGGAGTCGGTTGCCCTGGAGGCGGCAGCCGCAGCGAAGGCACTCACCCGCCTCGCGCCCCGTGCGGCGTTGACCGGCTGGGCCGACTGGCACAGCCGGTTTCTTGAGCGGTACGGGCCGCGGGCGGTCGTTCCTGTCGTGGACGCCATCGATGCGCTCGGGTACCCGTCCGGCTACCTCGGGTCCACGACCGCGCCGGCGTCCTCGCCGCTGCCTGACCGCGACGGCCGACTCATCAAGCTCGCCCACACCGCCGGGATGCAGGGCCGCCTTGAAGTGGAGCTCGACGACGCTGCGTTGGAGGAGCTGGCGACCACCGATCCTGGCCACCCCGTGCAGCCGAGTACCGAGCTGACCATCCGCATCGACGCCGCGAGCGTTCCCGCCCTCCAGAAGGGTGAGTTCACTCTGCACGTCGTCGGGGTGGCACGATCGGCGAGAGCGACCACCGGCCGCTTCCTGGGCCTGCTGGACGACGAGGACCGCCGCCGTATGACCGCTGTGTACGCCGGACTGCCCGGGGTGCATCACGGTGCGCTCGTCGCGCAGATCAGCTCCACCCCGCTGTCCTTACGTGCGGAGAACGTCGCGCGCGCCCCGCAGGCGACCGAACTGGTGATCTCGCTCGGCGACTACCAGAGCCCGGAGACCAAGGTCGTCCCCGTGACGGACCTTGCGGTCACCGCCGACGCCGAACGGCTGCACCTGGTCTCACTCTCCCGCCGCCGCCCCGTGCACACCTTGCTGCTCAACGCAGTGGACCTCGGCCACCACTCCCATCCGCTGGCCCGGTTCCTGGCCGAGGCACCCGTCGCGCTGGCCGTCCCCTGCACGGGATTCATGTGGGGAAGCGCCGCCTCCAACCTGCCGTTCCTGCCGGCACTCCGCTACCGGCAGACGATCCTGTCCCCGGCCCGTTGGCTCCTCGACCGCGACGACCTGCCCGCCACGTCGACGCCGTGGCCTCAATGGGACGAGGCCCTGACGCGATGGTGCCGCGACGTACGCCTGCCCGAACGGGTGTACCTGAGCGAGGCCGACCAGTGCATGGCCCTCGACCTGACGGAGCCCTCACACCGGGCCCTGCTCCGCACGCACCTGGACCGCGACGGCAAGGTGACGCTCCGCCCCGCGCCCGGGCCCAGGGACCTGGGATGGACCGGCGGCCGCGCCCACGAAGTCGTCATCCCCCTGGCCGCAGCAGCCCAATCAGTCGCCCCCGTCCGGACAGCGGGCTACGCCGTCTCCCGCGAGCACGGCCACCTGCCCGGCTGCGACAACCGCATCTACCTCCAGCTCCACGGACATCGTGACCGGCAGAACCCGCTCTTGACCCGGCACCTGCCGACCCTGCTCGCGGAACTGGATGACCGCCGATGGTGGTTCGTCCGCTACCAAGACCCCGAGGACCACCTTCGCGTTCGTCTGACCTGCGCGCCCGGCACCCTCGGCACTGTCTTCGAGCACATCGGGGAGTGGGCTCGCCGGCTCCGGCGCCAGGGCCTGATCACTCACGCCAGCGTGGAGACCTACCACCCGGAGACCGCGCGGTTCGGCGGCCCCACCGCACTCGACGCGGCCGAGCGGTACTTCGCCGCCGACTCCTCCGCCGCTCTGGCCCAACTCGCCGCTCAAACCCGCACGGGCGCGCCGAACCCCCGCGCGGTGACGGCCGCAAGCATGGTGGACATCACCACCGGCCTTCTCGGCGACCGCGCCGCGGCGATGAACTGGCTCATCGAGCACACCCGCACGGACCCGGCCGCTCCGCCCCGCGCCGTCTATCGCCAAGCCGTCGACCTGGTGAACGCACCCCGTGCCGGCCTGGACAAGGCGGTCAATGCGGCCTGGTCAGCGCGGCGCGAGGCACTGGCCGTCTACCGCCACGCGCTCTCAGAGGCGGACACGAACCCAGACGACATGCTGCCGGACCTACTGCACCTCCACCACGTCCGGATGCACGGGCCGGGACTGCCCGAGGAACGCACACACCTGCACCTGGCCAGAGCCGCCGCCCTGAGCTGGACGGCCCGAGCAAGGAGGACAAGGACACCGTGACCACCGCAGCTCCCACCACCGCGCTGTCGACCGCCGACCAGTTGGCCCACGCCCTGGCCGACCCGCACACCGTGTGGCCCGGCGGCCGACCCAGCGGCGGCCGCGCCTGGCCGCAGTCGCTCGCCGGAGGCGCCTCCGGCATCGCCCTGCTGCACATCGAGCGCGCCCGGGCCGGCCGCGGCGACTGGGACACCGCGCACACCTGGCTGGCCGCGGCCGTGCACGGCGAAGTAAGCGCAGCGGCGAACGCGAACCTGTACTTCGGTGCTCCGGCCCTCGCCTTCATCACGCACCTCGCGGCCGGCGCATCGAGCCGGTACCTGCGCGTCCTGGAGCGCCTGGGCGAGGCGACCCTCACCGTCACCCGGACCCGCCTGGCCGCCGCCCACCGGCGCATCGACCACGCCGAGCGTCCACCCATGGAAGAGTTCGACCTGATCCAAGGCCTGTCCGGGCTGGCCGCCTACCACCTGAGCCGACACCCGCACCACGAGATCACCCGTGACGTCCTGTCCTACCTGGTACGCCTGACCGAACCTCTGCCCGATCCGGCCGGGCTGCCGCCGTGGTGGATGAACGTCGGACCGACCGGTGCACCCAGCGCCGACTACCTCCAGGGCCACGGGAACTTCGGACTCTCCCACGGCATCGGCTCCACCCTGTCCGTACTGTCACAGTCCCTGCTGCGCGACCTGGCCGTACCCGGCATGGTCGACGCGGTCAAACGGATCTGCGCCTGGATGGACCAGTGGCGCCAAGGAGATGAAGCCGGACCATGGTGGCCGGGGCTGATCTCGAGGGAGCAGGCAAGCGACGGGCACGTCCATCCGGACCTTCGCCCCCGGCCCTCCTGGTGCTACGGCGTCAGCGGAACCGCCCGCGCCCAGCAGCTGGCCGGACTCGCCCTCCGCGACCCGGCACGCGTACAGGCAGCCGAGAGCGCGATCCTCACAACTCTGCGCGACCCGCTCCAACTCGACAATGTTCCCGAGATCGGCCTGTGCCACGGCACGGCCGGCTTGCTGCACGCCTCTTGGCGGATGGCCACCGAGACCGGCAACACCGCCATCACTGCGGAGCTGCCGATCCTGGCCAACCGCCTGATCACCACGCTCGACCAGGGCGGCCACGACCCGGAACTCCTCGACGGAGCCGCCGGAGCAGCCCTCGCCCTGCACACCCTCGGAACGGGCAGCGCGCCCGCACCGCACTGGGACACCTTCCTCGCACTGGCGTGAACACCCCCGGAGCCGCCTCATGAACTCATCCACCTGGCGCCAGGCCAATGTCGCCTTCCCGGACTGGGAGCGCGCCGAGACAATCGCCCTGGCCCACATCGCCCCGCTCCTGCGCACTGCGGAGGACGAAGGCGCCCTCACCGCGTGGTTCATCGTCCGTAAACGCCCGTGCTGGCGCGTGCGCTACCTGCCCGTCGCCGGCGCGCAGGACCGCCTCGGCCCGGGCCTGGACGCGGTGGTCGCCGAGAGGCACATCAGCGGATGGACGGAGATCATCTACGAACCCGAGGTCCACGCCTTCGGCGGCACCGAGGCCATGGCATCCGCGCACCGCCTCTTCCACCGCGACAGCCGCTGCCTGATCGACCACCTCGGCGGCGCCGCCGGCAGACACCGGCGCGAGCTATCCCTCATGCTGTGCAGCCTCCTGATGCGCTCCGCCGAACTCGACTGGTACGAGCAGGGCGACGTGTGGGCACGTGTCGCCGCCCACCGCGCAGTGCCCACCGGCGTCGCCCGGGACAGCATTGATCGACTGCAGGCTGCCGTGCACCGGCTCGTCTCCGTCAACGGGGAAGAACTCATGTGCACGGGCGGGAAACTGGCCCACGCTGCTGGATGGGCCCGGGCCTACACCGACGCCGGAGGGGACCTGGTCCGCCTCGCACATTCCGGGCAGCTTCGCCGCGGCCTGCGAGACGTCCTGGCCCATCACGTGCTCTTCGCCTGGAACCGGCTCGGCCTGCCCTATGACACGCAGGCCACCCTCGCAGTCGCCGCCAGGACAGCCATCTTGGGCCTCGACCCCACCATCGAGAGGAGCGCCGCCGACCGTGTGGAAACTCCCTGACGCCATCGCCCAGCGCTTCCCGCTCGTCGCCCGCCCCCGCCCCGCCTGCCTCCCTCTGCCACAGCGGGTGCATGCGCTGACCGAACTCGCCGACACCGCGGCGAGGCTCGGCGATCCGAGCGTGGCCTCCACGGTCTACAACCAGGCCGCGTTGATCGCTTCCGACGTAGGCACCCCGGACATCGCCCGCACGATGTGCCACGAGCATGCTGCTGCCTACCTGCACGCCGCCCCGCTCTCCGGCAAGGCCGCAATCCGCGCCCTCGAACCCGTCGTCAACCTCGCACGCCTGCACATCCGCGCCGGGCGAGCCGACGACGCCTTCCAGTACCTCGAGACACTGTTCGACGCCGTCACCACCGGCAGCGACGTCCAGGTCGAGGACATCGCCATACCCGCTGACCTCGTAGCCGCGGACGACCGCCAAGAGGTCCGTGCGTGGCTGTGGAGCGTCATCCTCACCGACGGGACTCGCGCCCTGACCGCTGCCGGCCGCTGGACCGAAGCCCTCGCCCACGTCGAGGCGCACCGCGGCATCGGACAGCGCATGCTCGACGGTCGCCAAGTCGCCGTCCTCGCCGCCCTCGCCGCGGGTGACCCGGACCGCGGCGCAACGCTCCTTGGGGACACCGTTCCCGGTGAACCACGGGAGCAGGCGGTGACAGCGTGCCTGACTGCACTGTGCCGGCGCGCTGCCGGGCAACCGGTCGACCGCAACGCACACGGGCTGGCGGACATCTACGCAGAGCTGGAGCCTGAACCAGGGATGGCCGTCTTCTACGCCCGGCTCGGACTGACGATCCTGGATGTCGCCGACAGCAGCGAGGAGCCCTCCGCGCGCCGGGTCGTCAATGAACTGCACCGCCGAGCGACGAAACTGAACGACGGATACGCCGCCCGGGAGAGCCTGACGCATTCCTTGTTCACCGCTCTCGCGAGTGACGGCCAGCAGAAGAATTGTCAGGACATCGTGGACGCTTGCTCGCTCGGTACAGGGAAGCTCCCCGACGAACTGCGTGACCAACTCTTCGCGGCGCTGCGTTCCAGCAGCCGCACGCTTCGGGAATGCGTTGCCCGTACGGAGTCGCGCCCCGCGCCCCGCATTCCGAGCGGCCGCACGATCGAGCAAGAACGATCTTGAAACCAGACCGCGGCCAGCGCCCGGACCCGGCCGGGTCGAGCGCGCCTCTGCGTTCGAGGGCGCCGGGCCCAGCTGAGGCGGCGTGGGCATCGGCGTTTCGGCCATTGGCCCGCTGAGTGGCATGCGTGCACGGCACGGGTCGGTGCATTGCCCACGCTCCGAATCTCCCGCAGTCATGCGGATTCGGTCGCGTCTGAAACACGTGTGTTCGATATTCCGCCCGCTGTCGTTGAGCTCCCGACAGCGTCCAATCGGCGATCCAGGGGGACCGGATGACCTCGGCAGAAGCCCGCAGCAAACAGAACGGCGCTCCTCCTCCACCGCCGCCTGCGGAGATCACTTACAGCGGGCAGTACTCCGTCAATCCGCTCGCCGAGGTCAGCTTCCGGCGGATGTGCGCGCAGATCCCGGCCGTCCTGGGCAGGATCGCCCGGCTGTCGTGGCGGACCGATCGACGCGCCGTGCAGATCCTCGTCGGCTGCCAGGTGGTCACAGGGATGGCGGCCGCCGTCTTGCTCGCCGCTACCGCTCGCGCCATGGAACCCGTCCTCGGTGAGGGGCCCCCCTCCGACCGGCTGCGCGGGGCCCTGCCCGCGCTGTTGGTGGTGGCGCTCGCCGCCGCGCTGGGCCGCGGCGCGGGAGCGGTGGCCACGTATGCGGAGCGGCGGATCACGCCCCGCCTGACCACGGAGACGGACAGCGCGCTGGTCGAGGCGGTGTGCCGGGTCGAAGCCGCGGCATATGCGGAGGCCGGGTTCTCGGACCGGCAGGAAGCGGCCGAGATGGGGGTGATCCGCACCCACGTGATGGTCACCGACTCTCAGCGGTTCCTGTCCGCGCTGATCCGCATGGTCACCGCCGGCGGTGTGCTGTCGGTGCTGAACGTGCTGATGCTGCCGCTGCTCCTCCTGGCGGTGCTGCCGGCCGGTGTCGGCGCCATCCTGACCGCCCGGGTCGATTACGAGATCCACTACGCCAATGTGTCCGACCGCAACGTGCGCGGCATGATGCGCTGGTGGGCAACCACGTCGAAGTACGGCGACGAGGTCCGCGCCAACTCGATGACCGATTACCTGGTGTTCTGGTACCGGGCACTGTCCGACCGGTGTGACCGGCGCACCCTGGCCGCCGCGCCGCGGACCCTGCGGATCGCTCTGCTCTCGGCGCTGGCCGGCGGTGTGTTTCTGGTCGCGACCTGGGGAGCCCTCGCGTGGCTCGCCGTGACCGGCCGGATCGAACTCGCGGTCGCCGCCACGGCCGTCATCGCCGTGCAGACCACGCTCGCCGCCCTCTCACAGGTCGTCATCAACGGGGCCGCCGTGTTCCACACCAGCCTGTACCTGAGCGACATGCAGTCCTTCCTCGACGACGCCTCCGCCCGCGCGCCCCGGCGCGGCCCCCGCGAGCTCACCGCGCCGGTCGAGGAGATCCGGCTCGAGGAGGTCGTCTACCAGTACCCCGGCAAGGACAAGCCCGCCGTGGACGGTGTCTCCCTCACGCTGGAGCGCGGCCAGATCCTCGCGATCGTCGGCGCGAACGGCTCGGGGAAGTCCACGCTCACCCGCCTGCTCACGGGGATCTACCTCCCGGACAAGGGGAAGGTCACGTGGAACGGCACCGACCTCGCCGACGCCGACCCCGCCACCGTCTGGTCGAACACCGGCCTGGTACCCCAGATCTTCGCCCAGTGGCCACTGCGGGTGCGCGAGAACATCACCCTCGGCCAGCCCCGCACCCACGACGACGCGCCGGTGTGGGAAGCCGTCGACGCGGTCGGCCTGCGCGAAGCCGTCGAGGAACTGCCCGCGGGCCTGGACACCCTCCTGGCCCGCGACGTCTTCGGCGGCTCGGAGCTCTCCGGCGGCCAGTGGCAGCGCGTCGCCTGCTCCAGGGCCCTGTACCGACGGCCCGAGCTGCTGATCCTCGACGAGCCCACCTCCCAGATGGACCCGCGTGGAGAGCACCAGATCTTCGAGCAGATCAAGGCCATCGCCGCAGACCGCATCACCATCGTGGTCACCCACCGCCTGGAGAACACACGGATCGCCGACCACATCGTCGTGATGGAGCACGGCCGGATCACCGAACAGGGCCGCTACGACGACCTCGTCCACTGCGGCGGAACTTTCGCCGAGCTGCTCGAGCTGTCCCAGGATCGCTGATCGCTTTCGCCCCACCCGTCCTGCCGCCCGGCGGGACGGGCGCCGCCAAGGAGGAGCCGTGCCCCCATCCCTCGCCGCTGTCGACGGCCGCGTGCCCCGTTCCTTGACCGCTTCGCGTCCGCGCGGCAGGTGCGCGGCGTGAGGCGGACGAAACCCTTGCCCGCGACGGTGCAGCGCTGGGCGGAGCAGCGGATCGGGCCCGTCGTGGCCGTACGCGACGCCTCACACGACTGGTACCGCTCCAAGGTGTGGGAACTGGAGGGCAGCGGTGCACCCCACTGGTATGTGAAGGTCTCGCCCAGCGAGAAGTTCTTCACCCGCGAGACCCGGGCCTACCGCCACATCGTCCCCGTGCTTGGCCACAGCCGGGCGCCTGACCTCGTCGACAGCCGTGCGGAGGACCTGGTCCTGCTCCTCACCGCGGTGCCCGGCGCACCGGCGCCGGGGCTCGCCTTGACCACCGGGGAGTGGCGGGCCGTGCACCGGCAGGCCGGCGTGCTGTGCGCCCGCCTCCACGAAGCCGGTGAACTCGACCGCTCTGACCGGACGGAGGCCGAGGCGTCCCTGAATGTCGCAGCCGAGGGAGCGGAGAAGTACCTGGCCCGTACCGGGGCTCGGCTCACCCCGGACGAGCAGCAGATGATCCGCGACCATGCCGCCCAGCTCCGCCGCGTCGGCCCGGTGCCCGTCGGTTACATCCACGGTGACAACCAGCCGCGGAACTGGCTGGTACCTCCGGCGGGGCTCGCGCTCGTCGACTTCGAGCACACGCGCCCGGCCGCCCGCGTGCAAGACCTCGTCATCCTCGCCGTGACCGAGTGGCTCGACCACCCCGACCGCGAGAAGGCGTTCTTCCAGGGGTACGGGCGGGACCTCACCTGCGCCGAGCGGCACGCGCTGCGCTGCCTGACCGCGCTGGACGCGGTCAACTGCCTGGCCTGGGGTCTGGACAACAACCACCCAGAAGTCACCGGCCGGGGCCGGCGGACCCTGGACCGGCTCATGAGGGAGAACAGGCCGTGAGCGACGCCCACCGCAGCATCGTCCACGTCATGGTGCTGCTCCAGCGCCCCAGTGACGGACGGGTGCTCACGGTCCGGCACCAGCCGAACTCCTGGCACTCACCCGGCCTGCTGACCCTGATCGGCGGTCGGCTCGAAGCCAGTGAGTTCTTCGACGAAGGCGCGGCACGCGAGCTCGCCGAGGAGACCGGCGTCCACATCGCACTGGACCGGCTTGAGTTCTGCCAGCTCACCCATCTCCACGCCGCGGACGGGGAACGGGTGACGGGCGTCGTGTTCCTCGCCAACAGCTGGGAGGGCGAGCCGTACAACCGGGAGCCAGGCACCCACAGCGAGCTGGTCTGGGTCCACCCCGCTGGCCCGCCCACCGACTGCCACCCCTTCACCCACGAGGTCCTGCGCCACTTCGCCGCCGGGCGCCGGTACGCCAACGTCGTCGCCCCGGAGCTGGCAGGCGGGGGTGAGGCGGGATGACGGTCGTTGCCCGGCCCCCGCGGACCTCCGCTTGGGCGATCCCGGCCTTCCGGAATCTGCTCGGCAGTGAGGCCGCGAGCCTGTCCGGGTCGGCGGTGAGCGCCATCGCCCTGCCCGCGTCACCAACCTCGGGATCACTCCTGCCGAGGTCGAAGCGCTCACCGCGGGCTGGTCCGCCGTCCGAACTGCCGATCTAAACGTTCTCCGTTGCTACGCACTCCGCCCCTGAACCACACACTCGAGGAGCAACCCGTGCTGGACATCGAAGAGCAGACCGCCACCGCCTGGAACCGCTACGGGGTTCACCACACGGCCCGGGGCACCAAGGTCCCTGACGTCGACCGTCTCGCCTGGGGGTACTGGCCCACGGGCCCCGCCGAGGAGGTGCTCGGCGACTTGGCGGACCGCCGCGTGCTGGACATCGGATCCGGTATCGGCAAGTACCCCGCCCACCTTGCCCGACTGGGATATCCCATTGATGCCGTCGAAGCATCACGCACTCAGCATGAGCGCGCCGTCGCTCGCTACAGCCGGCAGCCGGGCCTCCGGCTGATCCACTCCGATGCCGTCGTCCACCTGATGCAGGCGGAGCCGTACGACGTCGTCTACTCAATCCACGGCATTCCCTACATCGACCCGCACCGCCTGTTGCCGGCTTTGGTGCCGGCACTCAGGCAAGGCGGTCGGCTGGTCTTCTCTGCGTTGCACACGAACTCGAGCGGCCGACCTCCTTCGACGTCGGTTGTCGCCCGGCCAGAAATCCTGCCGTTGGCCGGCGGCGATCCGCTTTCTGTCCACATGTGGGTGCTCAGTCCCGATCTATGGGCGGGGCTGCTCGCCGAACAGGGCCTCGTCGTCGACCAGCTCGACGTCCTCACGGCTACCGAGGGCGACACAGCGCTGTCTTGCACCTTGATCCAGGCCCACCGCCCGTTGCCCCCTGCAGCGGAGCAGCTGCCGTAGGGCCAGACGCGCAACGGGCCGACGGGCACCAGCCCCTCGGCGGTCGTTGGCCCGCCCGCCCTGGTGGGCCAAGGTGAAGGCCCCGCGTACGGGGGGACGCGGGGCCTAGGGCGAACGTACATGAAGGGAGGCAAATCTGCGCGGAGATCGCGCTTTCTCCTGAATTGACGATCTTCCTGGCGTACCGACCTCCTCGCATCATCCGCGGCGACGGTTCCCGCCTCTTAAGACTTGCACGGTGCGCGAGAGGTCTGTACCGTCTTAAGAGCCGGCCTATGTTCAGCTCCGGCCACGAACAAGGACTCAAAGCGGGCAACCAGCAATCGGCACCGGGAGGTCCGGCGGATGAGCGCGAACATCGAGCTCGACAGGCACGCGGCCGCCGACGCCATCCGGGAGGCCCGCCTGCGGGATCCCCTGCGGACGCGTGTGATCCCTAACTTCACCCTGGGCAACGCCCGGGTTGCGATCGACACCCGGGGCCTGAAGGGTCCGGTTGGCGCCACGACTCTCGACTTCGGCATCACCGAGTTGCGCGCCGAACTCGGCCGGCGCCTGGCCACGGTCGAGGTCGTGGAGCTGTGCGAGGAGCAAGGCATCGGCCCGGCCGCACGGTTGGGCTGCGGCCGCAGCGGCTCCCGACCACGGCCGCGCCGGGTGGACGACCGCCTTCCCTTGCAGCGCAGGAGCGTGCGCTCTGAGAGGGTCCAGCCCCTCTCTCCAGGAACCGGGCGCGGCGGCGGCGAGCGCCGGCACCTGCAGTCAGGCGCCGGGCGCACCTTTCCGCCGACCGGACTGCGCGGCAAACAGTCGGTGGCCTGAGGCTGCTGACTCCCGAGCGGCCGCAATGCATGTCGCGCGTGGACGGTGGCCTGGTCGCCACTGCGAGTTCAGCCGCAGCGCTCGACCGTCGAGTAGCTGCGTTCACCGGTGGCCTACCGCCGCCTCGAGACCTCCAAGCGGCGAACTCATGCGGGCCGCCGGCCCGCTGCCGACCGCCCCGCCAGTCACTGCTACGGGGGCGGTCAGCCGAACCAAAAGGTGTAAAGCATCGCCCTGACTCACGTATCCTCATCCCCGACGCAAGCCTTAAGAGACAGGAAGTTTGACGTGACCAGTCCCGACGAGACGATTGACCTGAACAAGCGCACCGAACCCCTCAGCCTGAGCGACATCAGCCGAGCTCTCGGCCTAGCTTCGCGAAGCTCCGCCCAGAAGTGGCACAAGCCGCCGAAGCAGGCCGCGATGGGCGGCAAGGCGCCGACGAACAAGCCGGCCCTCCAGGCCGTCGCAGAGGCGATGGGTGTTCCGCTCGGCGCGGACGTTCTCGAGGGTTCGAAGCCGATGTACCCGGCGCAAGTCGTCCTCGCGCTCGGCAAGGCGCTCGGCTACCTCGATTCTGCCGGCCACATCGTGGAGGAGATCCGCAACAAGGGGCGAGGGCGCTGGCTGCCGGTCGCGCCGACCGTGGACCCGGCGACGCGGAAAAAGCGCGTCTACACCAATCACCTTGCGCAGAAGCTGGGCATCCGCAACGAGTCGATCGAGGTCGCCCTCAGCCGTGAGCGGTTCACCGAGCCTGACGGGACCGACGAGATCGGACGCAGCTTCTGGTGGGTTCCGACCGCCAATCGAATTCTCAAGGAGCACAACAAGACGGAGCGGTTCTGAGCTGCGGAAACAAGCGAATGATGGTATAGTTTTAAGAGTCATGAGGCGATGGTCTCGGCACCTATGCGCGGCTCGACTGCCGTGCCGGTGCTGGGGCCCGCCCGAGCACCCGACTGGTTCCCGGAGGAACCTTGACGGATACCATCACGCATCCGCAGCCGGACACGTCTGCCTCGCACGCCAGTCGCGACGAGCGCTTCCTCTTCACCGCGGCGGTCCGACACCAGCGGTACGCCCGGATCATGCTCGACGGAGCGCCCGGCGCCGGAACCACCTACACCGCACTCGCCCTGGCAACGTCGATCGGCAACCGCGTCGCCGTCATCGATACCCAGCGAGGCAAAGCGAAGGCTTACGCCGACGTCTTCCCTTTCGACGCGTGCCCGCCCCTGGCCTACTGCTCGCCGAGCACGCTGATCACCGCACTCGCCCACTGCGCCGACCAGGGCTACGACACCGTCGTGATCGCCACACTCAGCCACTTCTGGAGCGGTCCCGGCGGCGTCCTCGAACAGGTCGACCGTGCAGCCAAGCGCGGGGCGTCGGGCAGCTGGAGCGGTTGGAGGGAAGTGCGCCCCATCGAGCGGCACATGCTCGACGCCCTCCTCGGCTATCCCGGCCACGTTGTGGTCACGGTCCGCGACAAGCTGGAGTATCTCGCCGAGCCCGACGACACCGGCCGGATCACCCGCAGAATCGTCGGCCTCGCCCCGGTCGGCAGGGACGGCATGGAGTACGACTGGGACATCGTGGCCACGATGGACCACTCGCACACCCTCGTCGTCGTCAAGCCCCCGACCGATGACCTGTCCGGTTGCATCGAGCAGAAGCCGGGCGCACGATTCGCCGCCCGCATCAAGGCCTGGCTGGAACAGGGTGAACCCCTCCAGCCCCCTTCCGACCTGGCGCTCGAGGCCCTGCAGCCGGGAATGTCATTCGACGATCTCGCCGACCTCATGAACCGTGTGCGCCTGCGCCAGGCAGAAGGCCATCCCCTGCTGCTTCCCGACGGCTCCGGCACTACGCTCGGAGCCCACATCACCAAGCGCGGCAACGAACTTCGCCGCGACAACTGAGGGCGTCCCTCGTTTGTCGGGTGCCGCCGCATCCGAGCGCGTCACCCGACACCCGCGGTGACGCCCCTGCCCGCACATCACCGCACGGCCTGGCGTGCCTCCGCCCGGCCCCAAGCGTCACGCGGAAAGCGCGAGCGCACCGACGGCCAACTGCCGGGCCTGTGGGCACGGCAACGAGCCCGTCGCCTCGGACCTCTGCCACGCTTCCCCGACCTGCGTGGCACACCTGCTGATCCGCTGCGCAGAGACAGTGCTATGCGCGCCGCGCAGGAGAAAGCCCAGGTCTAAGCGCCCTCTGCCAGCCACGATGCAGCGCCGCCATCTGCGCTGCCAGCCATAGCAGTTCAATATCTCACGACTCTTAAGACTTGCCCTTTGCGCACCCGGCCTGTAGTGTCCTAAGAGACGTTGGGCTGATGCCCGCAACTCACCCCAACCCGAGCAGACAGGACCCGTGTGCCCACCAGCGAACTCGCCTCGCTCCTCGAACACTCCGACACCGCCGGCCGGAGCGTCATTCGCGACGCTGCCGTTTCGGCCGGCCTGATGTGGAAGTGCCGCAACCCCGCGTGCAGCCAGCACAACCTCCGCGAAAAGGGCCTGTGCGGCAATTGCGGCTGGGACCGTCAGGGAAAGCCGCTGTCGGACGACCAGCCTGGCCTTTACGTCGCCCCTGACGAGCTCTGGGAGCAGTTGCGCGAGCAGATCGCCGAGCACCTTCGCCGCGAGGCGCTCGAGCCGCTGCCCGATGCCGTCACCTTCCCCTGGGTGAGCGAGTCCGACACCTCGCCGTGGTCGCTGACGGAACTGGTTCTCCATCGGGGCGGCACCACGACGATCCACCAGACAGCCCTCGGCGGCACCGAGATCGAAGAGACGCTCGATGAGATCGCGCTCGCCGTAGAACCCAGCTACCTCGAAGCCCTGCGCATCATGTTGCCCCGCTGACCCACTCCGCCGCCCGGTCCAAGCACCGCACTGCCCAGCCGTGCCGAGGAGGATCACGATCAGCGACCAGGATGCACAGCTCACGCTGCCCCTTAACCTGCCCGGGCGCCCGTCCCTCTCCGTGGCCACCCGCGTTCTCGAACACGGCCAGACCCGCTACGCCGTGCGCGCCCGGCGCAAACGGGGCACCTTCATCTTTGCCCCGACACGTCATCCGGCGAGGCGATCACATCAACGACTGCCAGATAACGGGTGGTTGGAGCCACGGCGGGTGCAGCGACGTACGCACAGCACCGGCCTCGGTGCGTGCCCCCGGTCCTACCGCACAGCACTGTGGAGCAGTCTTGCGGGAGCTCGCCCCTACCTTCTTGGCCGGCCCGATCTGACAGCGCTGCGTATCGCGGCGGGCAAGCAGAAGGCCGCCGCCAGTCGCGCCGCAGTGAACCAGGAACTCGACCGGCTCCGCGCACGGGAAGCACGCGTGAGCCGTCGGCTGCGCATCCGCCCCACCCTCGAGGCCCACTTCGCCGCCTATCTCCCTCAAGTCCCGGCAGAGGTGAGCACCCGTGCCGCATAACCGCTGTCGGCCGGACCTGCCCAGAGGCCCGCCGGCCTGCTCCGCTCCGCTCCGAGACCCGACCACGACACGCACGAAGGACACGCATGACCCATCGTCCCTACGTCGAGATCCCCCGGCCGTACGAGTACAGCCCGGGCCGCTTCGACGTCGAGCTGACGTTCCCGGCATCCAGTCGCCAGCGCGCCGAACAGCACCAGAGCATCGCCTGGGAACTCGCCCGCATTCACGACGTCGAAGCCCAGACGCCCTACAAGCTCAACCCGCGCTGGAGCGTGTACGAGGAGCAGTGGGGCAATGGTGAACGCCACGGCAGCCTCGACCACCGCCGGTTGAAGGTGCACGGCAAGCCGCGCTCCCTGGCCCGCTACCTTGCATCGCTGCGCAGGGTGCTGACCGCCCTCGAGCGGCTGGCAACCCGCGCTGCCCGCGCCTTCGGCAGCTGGCGTCGCTCCCTGCTCGCCCAGCTGTCGGGGCACCTCGAGTACGAAGACCCGACGACCCTGCGCATCCGCGCGAAGGACTTTCGCAGCACGACCCTGACCGCTCTGACCGGGTTCCTTGCTCAAGGCGCGGCCGACGCTGGCCACCGGGACCCGTCCCGTCCACTGTGGGAGCAGGCAGGCGCGGTCGCGGCAGAAGTCTGGGCGGAGGCTGGCGGCGTCAACGCCTGGGAAGTCGCCGACCATGAGGTCCAGGCGGAGCTGCAGCGCATGCTTCGCGTCGACCTGTCCGTCGTCGAGGACCCGCAGACCACATCGACGCCGCGGGTCCCGGACACGGTAGACGAGCTGCTGGAACTCTCAGGGCCCGCCGACCAGGCTCCCGTTGAACAGATCACCGTCCCGCACCCGACGATTGCCCGCACCGCAGCTCCTGTGGAGGCCCCGGTCGGGCGGGACACTGCAGCAAGCCCGCCGTCCTCGATCCGCAACGCCCGACGCCTCCAGCCCTTCCCGCCCCGGGCCAGCGGGTGGTACGGACATCCCGCCACTTCGCCGAGCAGGCCCGTAGACGGAGCGCTTCAGCGCCCGGCCGCCGCACCGCCCTGTGACCGGAGTCCTGCGCAGCCCGCAGCCGTCTGACCCTTTCCGTCCGCGGGGCGGAGACGGCACGCACCGGCTCCGCCCCGCGCCCAAGGAACAACCGCCCGATCTTCCCCCTTCCGGCCCGACCTCCCGCAAGGAACACTCTGCAGTGACCCTCAGCCCGACCTGCGCGCGCATCCTCGACAGCAACACCGACGGCATCGTCACCGGCCACGCCGCCGCAATGGCCCGCCTCCGCGCCGACAAACTCGTCGCTCCGGCGCCCGATGGAAGCGGCGTGCACCGCATCACGGAGGCCGGATGGCAAGCCTTGCACGAGTGGCGCCGGGACCACGAGCACGCGCCGGCCCCGCACTGGCGCACCTCATACCCCGCAAGTTGCCGGGCAAGCAGCACGAGGCTGTGATGACCGCCGCCCGCCGCCCCGACCAGCGCGTCCCGGGCAGGGACGACCACGACGTCTACTGGAGCGGGCAGCCGTGGTTCCGCGGCCCCACGCTGCGTGCCGTGTACGAAGCCGGATACGCCGACATCCGCCCGAGGCCCTGGGACCAGGGTCCGGTGTCCTACGAAACCACCGGCCGGTCCCTGTTCCTGACCCCTGCCGGGCGGGAGTACGCCCGGTTGCGCGGCAACGTTGATATCAGCCCCCGCCGGATCGTGATCATCGCGTGCGGATCGCGGAAACGGCCCGTCCCTGAGGGGCAGCGCCAGGGTTGGCCGGCCGGCGACCTCTACACGGGTCAGTACCACGCATCCCTGCGACGAGCAGCTGACGCCCTCACAGATCAGTCCCTGATCCGCATCGCCTCAGCGCGACACGGTCTCGTCGAGCTCACCCGCCCGCTGCACCCCTACGACGTCACCATCGGCGACCCGAAGGCCGTGACCGCCGAGAAGATGGCGAACCACACCGCTGAGCTCGGCCTCGACGACGCACACGTCATCTTCCTCGGGGGCACCGAGTACGCCGCCCTCCTGCGCCCTGCCGTGCCGCACCTGCACACCCCGCTGACCGGGGGAATGGGCGCTCACCGCGGACTGTGCAGACAAGCCAGCAAGGAAACTGCGGTGCGGGAGACCTGGTGGAAGCAGGCCGCCGAATTGCACGCGCAGCACCGGACATCAACGAAGAGCTGACAGCACGCCGCACTGCACCGAGGGCGGCGCACGGATCAGCCGTCGGGGTGCGCCTGGGTCTGCAGGCGCCAACGGTCTCCAGAGCAGTTGCTGGGCAGCGGCGGAAATCGGTGTCCCCTCACATCAGGCCGAAGGGGAAACCTCGAGCGTGCCGGACACCCGATAGCGTCGCGCTGATCTTCCGCCCGGGGGCTGGTTCGCGCTCGCTGGCCGACTCACCTCCTCACTGGAAGAAGCGACGCCTCCGCTTGTCGCGGCCGCCTTCGGTGTAGAACAGCGGGATGGTGCTCAAGGTGCCGGAGGTCATGCTCGCTCGGGCTGTGGAGTCGCTTCCCGAGGGCGCCTACGGGTTCGAGGCGAAGTGGGACGGCTTCCGCTGCCTGGCGGTTCGGGCGGCCGGCACGCAGACACGGTTGCTGTCGCGCAACGGCACCGACCTGACACGGTCGTTCGCCGACATTGCGGCGGCAGCCGACAGAGACCTGCCCAAGGACCAGGACGTCATTCTCGATGGCGAGCTGGTCGTCTTCCGCGAAGGCAAGCTGGCGTTCGACCGGCTGCAACGCCGCATGAACCGCGGGGCTGGAACCGTGGCACGCGAGATCGCCGAGGCGCCTGCTCACTTCGTGGTTTTCGACCTGCTGGCCTTCGGTCGCGATCTCACCACGTTTCCGTACCAGCAGCGCCGTCGCCGTCTGGAGGCGATGTTCAGCGAGCTCGAGTTGGGTCCGCCTTGGACGCTGTGCCCGATAACCCTCGACCGTGCCCAGGCCGGTGAATGGATGACACGGTGGGCGGTCGCCGGGATCGAGGGCGTGGTCGCCAAGCCGCTGGGCCAGCCCTACCGTGCGGGACAGCGGGGGTGGCTGAAGGTACGCTCGCGCAGCACCAGCGAGGGTGTTGTGGGCGCCATCACCGGGACGCTTCTCCGGCCCTCCAGCGTTCTCCTCGGCCGCTTCGACGACGTCGACCGCCTTCGATACATCGGGCGCAGCACGCCCGTATCCGCGGATGTCCGGCAGACCCTTGCCGACCGGCTGACGCCCGCTGTCGGGGACCACCCTTGGACGGGGGCGGTGTTCTCCGCGGCCTGGGGCCGGGCGGAGCCGCTGGACACGACGCTGGTAGAGCCCGTACTGGTGGCCGAGTTCAGCGGGGACACAGCCATCGACTCGGGCGGCCGGTGGCGGCACCTGGTGCGGGTTCTTCGGATCCGCACCGACATGCAGGTGAGCGAGGTGCCGCGCTTCGGCGACACGAGCGGCGGCCTGCGGTAGGGGTCCAGCCTTGTCCCGCCGACCGGAGCCGGCACCGGCGTCGCCGGTAGAAGGCGTGGGCCTGTGCAAAGAGGACGGAAGCCGCTGCCATCTGCGGCTTCCGTCCTCGCAGCGAGTACCGCACCGCTGTCGTACGGAGACCTTGTCAGGCGGGCGTGGGGAACTTCTCCAGCAACTGCTGCCGCTGTCGGGTGCCCAGGCCCTGGACGCGCCGTCCGTCCGCGATCTGCAGTTCCTCCATGATCTGGCCGGCGCGGGCCTTGCCCACGCCCGGAAGCGCTTCAAGGAGGCGGCGGACCTTGGTCTTGCCGATGACCCCCGAGTCTCCCTCCAGCACGTCGTGAAGGGAGCGCTTCTGGCTCTTCAGGTCCTCGAGGACTGCCGCGCGCTCCTTGCGGACTGCGACTGCCTTCTGCAGCGCTTCCGAGCGCTGTTCCGGCGTCAAGGTGGGGAGTGCCATGAGAGGAGACCTTTCTTCATCTGATCGGATCACGGCCAGGTTCGTCTTGCCGTGGCAGGTTGAACAGTCAGGCGAACCGCATGGGGGCAACGCGTCACCGCTGGCGGTCGGCTGCCCGGTGTTCTTCCTGACACTCCTCGTCAACGACCTCTGCCGCGCCCGGGTCGCTGAAGACGGGTTCGACGAAGACGTGCCGGAAGTCGGGCAGGGGGGCAACTGGAGGCTGCCGGCGATGCGGAATCGGCTCACCCGTGCGTGGGGTCGGTGTGGGGGTCAATGGTGCTCCTGGTGTCATGAGTTGCGCTGGGTGACGGGCTGGCATGCGGCTCAACTGTCTGCCAGGGAAGAAGTGCGAGCGAAACCTGCGGCGCCAACGACATTGTGCCGCACAAGCGTTCGAGATGAGGCGTGGCGCGCGACAGCTCAGTCGGCGTGCAGCGAATCGGCGAACGCGGCGACGTTCTGCGCAGCGGCACGTAGGCCGGCGGACGCGCCGAGTTGGAGTAGGGGCCGCACGATCGGAGTCCCCACCACCACTCCGTCCACGAGCCCTTGCACCGTGGCGGCCTTTGTCGGCGTTGAGATCCCGATGCCGGTTACGACCGGCGTCGTGGCGGCGACGCTGCGCAGCCTGTGGGTGAAGGTTTGCAGCTCGATGATGTTCAGGGCCCCGGTGTAGCCGGTACGTGCGTCCGCCGCTGGAGCGTACAGCCAGCCGGATGCCCGGGCGGCGACCTGACACAGTTCAGCGTTGGTGGCGTCGCGTCGGACGAAGTGGGGAGTGTGGATGCCGGCGACGCGGGCGGCTGCCACCCAGGAGTCGGCGTGCTTGTCCGGCAGGTCCACAATCATGGCGCCGGCTGCCCCGGCGGCGGCAAGGTCGTCGGCGAATCGGTCTACTCCGTAGGCGCGGACAGGAGCCCAGTAGGTCATCACGACGACGGAGGCCGTCGTCGTGACCGCGGCCCGGTGGACGGTTTCCAGCGCTTCGACCACTCCCGTGCCGTGGCCCAGTGCTGCCTGGTAGGCAGCTGTGATCAGCGCCCCGTCGTAGACGGGGGCGGTGTGGGGGATGCCGACCTCGAGGATGCCAGCGCCGTGGGCAGCGAACAGGCGCAGCGCGATCACGTCGGAGCGGGCATCAGGGAAGCCGGCAGGCAGGAATACACCGAGCTGCGGGCGGGGCCCGTTGAGGCGTTCGGTGAGCCAGGCGGCTGCGGGAGTGAGCCGGCGTCCGCCGTACGGGAGTGTCGGTGTCAGCCGGGCTGCGGGCATCATGCGGCCCGGGCCATGGTCGTCCGCACTTCGACCAGGGCCCGTGAGAGGACGTCGTCGAGGCGCCGGCGGACGTCGTCGGCGGTCTTTCCGGTCGCGATGGCGAAGCCGGCGCGGATGCTGTTGGGAGTGTGCGGAGAGGGGGTCAGGCTGACTTCGTCGCCGATGTCGCACAGCCAGTGGAACTGCTCGAGGCGGCGGTCGTCGCCGTCTCGCAGGGACAGCCCCGTCACGATGCCGGAGCCAGGCGGGTAGACCATCCCGATGCCGGCGGAGCGCTCCACGGTCGGCTGCAGGTCTGGTGTGCGCCCGAGAGCAAGGTCTGCGGCAGCCTTCGCGAGGTCGATGCCAGTGGCGTAGCGCACGAGCTCGCCGATGCGGTCACCGCCGAGGCGTGCGTTGACTTCGATGAGCCGGGGACCACTCTTCGTGAGCTTCATCTCCACGTGACTGACTCCGTGCGTGATGCCGATGGCGCGGAGTGCTGCAGCTGCGGTCGGCGCCACGCTTTTGAGGAGCGGGTCGCACGCGGTGACGACGTGCCCCGTCTCCATGAAGTACGGGGCAAAGCCGAGGGACTTATGGGTGACGGCTACCGCCGTGGTGCCGCCGCGCTCCGTCACGGTCTCCACCGATATTTCGGGGCCCTCGAGGTACTCCTCGAGCAGCACGCCCTGGCCCTCCGGCCCTTGGTGCTCCGCGCTCTCACACGCGATGGCCCAGCACGCGGGAAGGTCGGTAATCGCGTCGACGCGGACCACGCCCATGCTGCCGGCGTGGGAGACGGGTTTGAGGACCACGGGATAGTCGCCGATCCGCTCGGCGGCCGCAGCCGCGGCTTCCATGCTGTGCACCCAGGTGAAGGCCGCGGACGGCACGTCTGCGGAAGCGAACAGCTGACGGCTCGTGGCCTTGTCCCGTGCTGCCGCGACAGCCGTCGATGTGTTCCCTGGGAGGGACAGGTACTCGGCGAGCCGTGCACTCGTGGTGAGGAGGTACTCGTCGAAGGTGACGATGCCGGCGAGGTCCCAGCGCCGGGCCAGCCGCTCGGCCGAGGCGCATACAGCGGTGAACTGGTGCAGGTCGGCGATCTCATGGTCGACGATGTAGGGCTTCTGCCACGTCGGTTCCTGCCGGTCCAGGAGGAGCACTGGGTGGTCGGAAGCGGCTGCCTCGAGCATGTAGCGGCGCATCAGCTCGGGAGACGATCCGACGACGAGCAGCATGGGGTGGGACATGGGCGACTCTTCCTCATGGGTGTGGGGTCGAGGGCAGCGGCCACGCTGATGTTCAGGGCGAGTAGCGCACGGCGATGAGGTCCGCTGGCGCCCGCTCGGGGAGCCAGGCCATCGACGGTGAGCGGGACTGAACGGCGTGCCGACCGCGCGGGGGCTGGCCGAGCCCGGGAGGCGTGGGGCGCGCGTGGGCCCCACGCCTCGGGTACGAGCGGTGATCAGGACTGGCTGCTGCTGGCTTCCGAAGTCGTGCGCCTGCGCTGCGCTACGCCCGCGCCGACGGCCGCGATGCCTGTGGCGAGCAGGACTCCTGTGGCGAGACCGAGCTCGGTGGTGCCTGCAGAACCGGTCGATGCCAGGGCGTCGTCAGCGACCGGCTGCGCGATGTCGGTCGGTGCGCCATCCGGGTCACCCTCGCCCGAGGGCTCGTTGTTCGGGGCCTGGGTGTCGTTGTCCGGTCCGGTGCTCGGCGCTCCGTCTCCGGGAGCCGGCGTGGGAGCCGGGTCCGGCGTCGGGTCGGTCGGGTCCGGGTCCGGCGTGGGATCGGTGCCGGGGTCCGTGGGGTCGGGGTCTGGTGTCGGCTCGGTCGGGTCCGGGTCCGGCGTCGGCTCGGTCGGGTCCGGGTCCGGCGTGGGATCGGTGCCGGGGTCCGTGGGGTCGGGGTCCGTGGGGTCGGGGTCCGGCGTGGGATCGGTCGGGTCCGGGTCCGGCGTCGGATCGGTCCCGTCGCCCGGGTTGGTGGGGTCGGGGTCCGGTGTCGGGTCCGTGCCGTCACCAGGATCGGTCGGGTCAGGATCGGGGGTCGGGTCCGTGCCTTCGCCCGGGTCGGTCGACGGAGGGTCCTCGCCGGGGTCGATGAGGTCGGCAATGGTGTCGATGGGGTTTGGGGCCTCCTCCACGACGGCCGGCTGTTCCGCGCGCTGGGGCGCGTCGGGAGTTGTCGCGGTCGACTTCGCGTCTGCTGCAAGGTCTGCGGCAGAGGCACTCGGCGCGGCGAACAAGCCCGCGGCCGCCGTCAGTGCGACGGAGGCCGCGACGCGCCGCAGCAGGCGGGATCGGGTTCTGCGCATGAAAGGGGTCGCCTCTCCAGTGGGATGAATAGCGGCAGGGGCCTTCGCTGCGACCGCGAGGCCGCAGGCCGTGATCCATCCTGTGCCGAAGTGCCTGTGGATAGATTTCTGCAGCGCAGGGGGCCTCTCCGTGCCCGGCACGCGACACCCGACATCCGGCAAGCACCTCTAAATTTGCCCTAATTAGCACCAGTTCTGAGGCCGCTCCCGTTCATGGAGATTCGGGAGCGTGTCGGGTCAGGCGGTCGCGGGCGGCAAGGACAACGCTCAGGGCAGCGGCTGCTCCGGCGAGAGGCAGCACGGGTCCACCCAGGGGGTGGTGGGCGAGTGTGCCGGCGAGGGCAGTCCCTGCGGCGGAGCCGACTCCGAGAGAGAGGATCAGCCAGGCGTAGGCGGTGGTGACCATTTGGGGCGCGAGTTGCTCTGCCAGCAGAAAGGCGGATGCGACTACGAGCGGGAAGAAGGCGCCGGGCCAGGCGGTCAGTGCGGTCGCGGCCGCCGGGCCGGTTGTCGCGAATACAGGGATCCAGCAGACCGCGAAGCCGACGGTGAACAATGCCAGTTGTGACGCGGTGCTGGCCGCCCAGGTGCGGCGGCCGAAGACGTACGCGCCGATGAACGACCCGGTGGAGAAGACGGCCGGCATGAGGCCGGACAGCAGGTCCATGTCGTGGTCGTCGGCGAGAGTGACAGCCCAGACCTGCAAGGCTCCGACCGCGAATCCTGTCGCGGCGAGGGTGAGAAAGAGAACGCGAAGACCTCGGTGACGCAAGGGGCTGCATGGTTCGCTGCTGTTGCCGGTCCTGGCTCGCCAGGCAAGTGACGGTGCGGAGGTGAGAACGACCGCGGCGCCCGCAAGACCAAGAGCGGCGGTGGCGGTCAGGGCGCATGCGGAGCCCCAGACGCTGGCGATGGCAGCGACCAGCATGGGGCCAGCAATGTGGAGGAACCCTTGGGTCCCGGTGTCGAGGGCGAGTGCTGCCCTGCGTTCCGCCGGCCGCGCGATCACCGTGGCCCACAGGGCACGCAGGCCGGCCTCGAGCGGTGGAGTGCAGGCCCCGGCAACCAGGACGCATGTCGTGGCGAACGTGGCCGGCGCCGAGTGTCCGACGGCCAGCGCCAGCAGACCGCTCGCATTGATGACGACGGCGGCGCCCGAGATACGGGTCTGTCCGTAGCGGGCGAGCAGACGGCCTTTGACCGGCTGCGAAAGAGCGGACGCCAGAACGTACAGCGCGCCAAGGAGGCCGCCGAAGGCGAGGGTGCCGCCGCCCGCGGTGATGTGGAGCAGGATGGCGATGGGCGCCATGGTGTTGGGGAGCCGGCCGACGAGCGTGCCGGCGAGGAGCCGCAGGACGTACGGGTGGCGGAGGACGGCACCGTAGGTGACAGGTCCAACGGTCGGCGTGGTCACACGTGAAGTGGTGGGCGTAGTCATGGAGATTCGGGGTCCTCTCGCGATGGGAGCGGCGCTGCGCGGCGGATCGGCTCTGCGTGCGCCGCGATCTCGCGGGCGCGCGGGGTTGGTCACCCGGCACGGGGAAAGTAGGGCGGCGTCCAGCCGATGTACTTCGCTCCCCATTTCGACTCGAAGAGGCCGGCGTCGACGATGTCGATGTAGTTGGGCCGCAGGATGTCGTTCGAGGCCACTTGCCCGTTGCCGAGGTAGACGGCGATGTGCCCGGCCCGGCGGCCGGTGTCCCAATACATGAGCGCGCCAGGCGGGGGGTTGCGGTCGCCGTCGTGGCGCATGTCCGCGGGTACGACCGTGTAGTGGTCGATGGCGTAGTCGACGCCGCTGAAGTTCCAGCCGTAGACGATCGCGGTGTAGGCAAGGCAGCGCTGGTACCACAGGCTCGTGGAGTTGACGCCTGCGTTCGCTCGCGCCCAGATGATGGCCTGCTCCACGGTGCGGGGGTTGTTCAGCTCCCACGTCGCGGTGCCGTCGGTGAATGTTCCGCCTCCGCCCGTGGGGGGCTTGGCGTCCTCGCAGGTGCTGGGGGCATCGCCGGCGGCGTCGGCTGCTGGGGTGCTGCCGCCGGCACCCGATCCTGCACGGCCGAGGTCGATGCCGGCTTCCCTGGCCAGGGTGCGCATGGCGCTCTCGTGGCCGGCGTACAGCTCGGGGTGGTCGCTGTTCTGCACGTCCTGGGCGACGTCGCCGGGGGGCCGGGTCTGCCAGTTCTTGATGTCGACCAAGCCCTTGTTGCCGCCGCGGCCCTGGAAGAAGGAGGTGGCTGCGAACTCCGGGTTCATGATCTGGGCGCGTGTTCCCCACTTCTGGGAGGGCCGCTGCTGGAAGAGGCCGACCGAGTCCCGGTCGCCGTGGTCGAGGTTCTGCAGAGTCGATTCCTGCATGGCGGTCATCAAGGCGATCAGGGTTGCTTTCCCGGGCAGGCGAAGTCGCTCGGCGACGGTGTCGATCGTCTTGGCGTGCGCCCGTTGCTGCTTACGGAGGCTGCCCGTGGCGGGCGGGCTGCCGCTGTCGGGTGCGACGGCGCCCGTGCCGGCACCGGTGTCCTCGCACGAGGAGGCGGTGGCGGCGGGCATCGGCATGAGCATCCCCATCAGCAGCAGCCCGGCGAGGAAGAGAACGCCGGCGGCGACGCCGACCTTGAGCATCAGCCCCTTCTTGGCAACGCCGGCGGCCTGCAGGGCGACCTGTGCGACGTCCTGGCTCACGGCGTCTCCTCGACGCCGAGGACTCGCGTGACCATCCACGGCTGGCCGACGTCGGCGCGTGACACCTCGAGGGTCAACTGCCGGGTGTAGCTGTAGTCGTCGGTTCCTTCGACGTCGATGCGTACTGTGGCCTGCCGGTAGATCCGGATCGACGTGTCGGGGGCGGGCCGGTCTGCAGCCGGTGGCCGGCCGATCGTCACCTGCGACGGTGTGGCCGAGGTGGCTTGCGCGGCGACGAGCTGGTTGAAGTCGAGGTCGTCATGCCGACGCAGGTTGTCGACCAGGGCAGTGGAGGCGAACGGTGAGGCGCGCTGGACGGATGCTGCGTGCGTGCCGTCCTGCGCTGGCTTTCGTGTGGTGTATGCGGTGACGAAGGAATGGGCGATCTCGTCCGGCGTGGCGGGGACTGCGACAGTCGCGCTTGCCGAGGGCGTCGGCTCGGCTGTGCTGCTCAGGGTCGGCGCGGCCGGGGCCGTGGGGGCGGAGGCCGCGTCGGTGCGTCCGCCGTTGTGCTCCTGGTCCGGCCACAGCCATGCCGCGCCGGCCACCAGGCCCGCGACGACGAGAGCGACGATCGGCACGGTGACGGGAGTCGGCACGTTCCGGCGTTCGGTCCTGACCCACTGGGTGCGTGCCTCACGCCGAGCGGAGCGCCAGGCCTTCCGGGCACGACGGCGCCGAAAGTAGGGCAACTCCTCGAGGTGCTCGGGCGGAGGGTCGTCGCGTAGGAGCTGTCGCCACTGGGCGGCGGAACGCGCATCGCCGTGGCGGGCACGCTTCGTCGACGGGACCTCGCGGGTGTCAGGTGAAGGCTGGGGATGCTCGGGAGTGGTCATGTCGGCTCCGTAAGTGCGCATGGCGGCATGGCGAGATGGCCCCGGGGCGGTCCGGCCGTCTGCCGACGGCCGGACCGCGGGGGTCTCACAGGAAAGGGAGGGGGTGTCAGGAAAGTCCGGTCGTAGCCCGGGTTATGAAGCGGGCCCTCGACCCGGCGGGAGCTCCCTGCGGCTCACGGACCGTGGCGCGGGCGGCCTGGTCGTGGAGGAGCGCTGCGGCGGGGCCGGCGGATAGGTCCTGAACCGAGCCCCGACGGGATTCGGCGGGTCCACGACCTGGCCGCGGACGACCCTGGGCCCGTTCTGGCGCGGGTGGTGCGGAATCCCGGACGGGTCGGGAGCGCCCGGGCGGACCGGATATCCGTTGCGCGCGCCACTGGCGGCCGCGCGTTGGCGGGCCAGGTCTGCCTTGGCGGAGCGTGCCGCCGTGGGGTCGACGGGCGGCCGGGCAGGACTGCCGGGGCCGGGCCCGCCGCCAGGCGGGCTGCTGGGGCCGCGGCTGCTGGGTCCTCCTGGACCGCCGGGCAGCCCGGGCCGTGTGGCTGCGTGGTTGCCGTACGAGCCGGCCGGCGCCTGCTGGTAGCCGGGCGGAGGCGGGTAGGTCCGGGCGTTGGGGACGCGGATGTTCTGGCTGGCACCTCCGCTGCCGCCTGCCGTGGGCGGGGCCTGGGTTGTCCAGTCCTCGCTTCGCCCGCCGCGTCCCCGCAGAGCGCCGCCCATTCCGGCGAGGCCTCCCATGAGTCGGCCGCCGCGTCGCATCATGCCGACCAGGCCGCGGCCGCCGCCTCGGTTGGAGGAGCCGTTGGAGCCCAGCCGCCTGGCGAGGCGGTAGCGGGAGGCCATGGTGCCGACGGTGCTGAGGACGCCACGCCCGGCGAGCTGCGCGCCGCCGGCGGACACGATGCCGTCGAGTTTGCCCTTGAGCTTGCCTGCCATGGCCGCGGTGGCGATGTTCAGCATGGAGACGATCAGCCAGCCGTACACGTCCAGCAGGCTGACGAGGGCAAGGTTGACGATCATGACGCTGCCCAGCAGCATCGTCGACGTGAAGCTGACGACGGTCAGTCCGATGAGCGTCTCGAACCAGGACACCCCCCACTGACGCGGTCGGCCTGGAATGCACCACAGGCAGGCGAACACCACGCCACACACCAGGAGCATCAGCGCACCGAGCAGGCTGGCGAGGGTGGTGGCCGCGAGGACGATCACGAGGGCGGCGAAGATGACCGCGGTGATCAGTGCGGCGAGGAGGACGCCGATGCGGCCGGATGGGGTGTGGCCCTGGCGCCACTGGACCGCCTCGTGTCCGACGGTGTCCGTGTTCATGGCGTCGATCAGGTAGTTCTCGCGGTCCTTCATGTCGTTGCCGCGCTTGAGGAGTTCGGGTCCCCACCGCTTGCATGCTTCGATCGATCCGAGGTCTGCGATGCACCACGGTGTGGCGACGTAGGTGCGCCATACGGCGTCCGAGGCCTTGCGGAGGGTGTCGTCCTTCTGGATGCCGGTCATCGCGGGCTCGGGTGTGGGGAACGGCATCGCGTCCTTGGAGGAGCCTGAGAGGCCTCCGTCGATCGTCGTCATGGCGATGCCCGCGCCTGCCTTGCGTGCTTCGTCGACGCCGTTGACCCAGGTCTGCGGCGAGGTGAAGAAGGTCGAGGCGATGGCGGCTGAGGCTGCGACCCAGGCGAGTTGGCCGAGCATGCTCTGGTCCGACCGGCGTGCCCAGGCGATGAACATTCCGACCGCCAGGGCGGTGGGCAGGAACATCGTCGCCATGGGTGTGGCGGCCGCGCCGATCGCGCGCGAGATGGCGGGCTCGACCTCGGGCAGGCTGACGACGTTGAAGCACCACTGGGTGATCGTGACCGCCGCCCGGCCGACCATGATCAGGGCGTCCATCAGCAGCGACGCCACACCGTGCATGGTCTGGTCGAGGAGGTCGCCGCCGGTGAGGTCGGACGACAGCTGCTTGTCGAGCTGGTAGGCGGTGGGCCCGTACATCTCGAAGAGCGTGCCTTGACCGTTCGGCGGCTTGATCGGCGACGGCATCATGTCGCCGACGCCGCTCGGCTCGTACTTGTTGCCGTCGTCGGCGGCCGCGGCCGGCGCGGTGACCATGTAGGTGGTGACGATTCCGACGAACCACAGGAGCAGGGTCCGCGGCCGCGGGGCACGCCAGGCATTGATCCGCCGTCGGGCCCGGCGGATCAGTCCGTCTGTTGTGCCAGAACCGGTGCGACGGGGTCGGCGGTCTGCGCGTATCGCTCGCCGACGTCGGTCGTCTGCTCGATGAGCCACGTGTCACCCTCCTTCACGAGACGTAGTGCGTAGCGGAATTGGTCCTCGTCGGGCCGCTTCATGGTGGCCAGGGCGCCCTTGCCGGCCGGATGCGTCGCGGAGGCCGGGACGTCCTGCACGTGACTGATGGTGATGTCCAGCGCACCGCGGGACGGGTCGGTCGAACTGCCGGCGCTGATGGTCTCGCGCTCGGCGATGCAGCCCTGCAGCGTGCCGCCGTCCTTGTCGAAGTTCGGGCGGGCGGCCTTCGTCTGCAGCTTGCACATCGCGCTGGCGTTCGACGGCTCGACCGCCATCCAGGCATGCATGTAGTCGTGGGCGGACTTCGTCACCAGTTCGGTAGTGCTCGGCCCGGCGGCCGACTTGTCGGACGGCGAGTTCGACGACGAGCACGAGGCGAGGGCGGCTGTGGCCAAACCGGCCAGCACGGCAGCGGTGACGCAGCGGATACGCGGGTTCATGCGAGCTCCTTGATCGGTGGTTACGGGTGATCACGCAGCCTCCGATCCTGCCTTGACGAAATCGGCGCCTGCATCCGGCCCCTCGTCCTGCGGCTCCAACTCGACCTCAGCGTCGCTGCGTTGCTTCGCTTCGGTGTCTTCCGCCTGGTCCTTCGGGTTCGTCGACAGGGCACGCAGGAGCTCGGCGCTGGGCGCGTCCCACTGCATCGTCGCCACCCGGTCGGACCGGTCGCGGACGATGCAGTGACCGTGCCGGATGACGCCGCGGGCGGTCTTGCCGATGCCGTGGATCAGGGCACGGCTCGCTTCCCCGACGGGCAGGCGCAAGAGTTCGGCGAGCGCGTCCTGCTGGACCTTGGTGGACTGCTCGAATCCGAAGACCGTGGTGATGGCCTCCAGGACGCCGTCCAGCCCGAGGAGTGAGTGCGGGTCTTGACTGTCGATGGCCAGGCTCGTGTCCAGTGCCCGGCCCATGCGGGCGACCAGGTCCAGGAACCGTTTCCCGTCGTCGGTCCCGGTCAGCACGTGCACCTCGGGCACCGAGATGACCTTGGGCAGGTTCCGCAGGTCGGCCCGCGAGGAGGTATTGAGCGCGTAAGCGATCAACCCGCGCATCAGCGCGAGCGAGACGCGCTCGTTCATCGTCATGTCGGCCGGCCGCGTGCCGGCCTGCGGCATGGTCAGGCCCGGAACCTGCACCAACCACAGGCCCGGCTCCGGCCGAAGCGGCGAAGCTCCCTCGCTCGGTTTGCCCATCACCGGCGCCCCGAGTTGAGTCCGCGCGACCTCCGTCAGTGCTTGGCCCGCGTCATGGGCGAGTTCGTTGGCACTGTCCTTGAGCACGTCGAGCACTCGCCACGACGCGGGATCGTGGTGCTCGGCGACCTCGTTGGCCGCGCGCAGCAGGTGGGTCTCGACACCCTGGCCGCGCATGCGCTCCGGCAGCATGATCAGCATCTGAGAGACCACCTGCAGCGCCGCCTCGCCACGCGGCAGCATCCGGAACAGGTCTGCCACACCTGGGGTGTTGGTACCGCAGGTGACGTGGTGCGCGTTCAGCCCGAGGTACTCGCCGGCCTTCACCAGGCCGCCCTCGTCGCCCTTGAAGCCGAGCATCAACGCGAACGCGCCGCGCATTGCGGCCGTGAGGGTGGCGAGCATCATCGACGTCGTCTTGCCCCGGCCGGACCGGCCCAGGAAGGCCGTGGTCGTGGCATCACCGCGAGCACTGCCTGCGGTGATGTCGAAGCGGCACACCCCGGGTGTGGTTCCGGTCAGCAGCCCCGCGATCGGTCCCTCGTCGTCACCGGCCTCGCTGCCGCCCCAGAACATGGACGCGGCCAGCGCGTCGGTCTCGCGGATGTGCCCGAGGTCGGCGACGCGCAGCATGTCTCCGAGCTGGCTCTCCAGCCACATCTCCCGCTGCTCGTCCGCGGCGACGATGACGTCGATCGACAATCCGGCGAAGTGTGAGATCACCGCGTCGCAGCGGGCCTGCAGGTCCTCGAGCGAATCGGTGGAGGCGACCAGGAGCCGCGGGTGGTCCTCGAGGAGAGTCATGCTGTCGCGCGACATCCGCTGCCGCAGCGCCTCCATCGTGGCCTCGGTCTCCTCGGTCTCGGCGAGGGTCTCGCCCGCCGATCCCTCGGCTGCGCTGCGCCGCTGCTCCTTTGCCGACTGCCGCACTTTGTCGACCGCCTTGATCGCAGCGCCCTTGCGCCACACCGAGAACCGCACGCTCGCTTCCGGGCAGACCAGGAGCTCGTCGCCCGACGCGTGGGTGTAGCGGATCTCCGACAGGCAACGCAGCCACTCCTGCTCGCCCGGCGTGTACAGCTGCTCGGGGAACGACGGCATCGCGAGCATGGCCACCCACGCCGCGGTTGCGCCGCGGGCGTCGAGGAGCTGGACGTGGTCGGAGTGCGGCACGGCGCGGGACTGGGTCAGCCGCACCAGCGACGCGCCGGTGACCGTCGGCAGAGCGGGCGGCGCCGGCTGAGGCCGGTAGGACTCGCGGGAGACGGCCCAGGCGAGGAGTTCGACCGGTGCGATCCGCGCACGCCACGGAGTCGCCTCGAGCCGGCGCTCCAGCCTGCGGGCTGCGGCATCCAGTTGAGCGAGTTCACCTTCGGGCAGGCCGGTGTGGCGCAGGCCGAGTGCGGATGCGGCGGTGTTCTTCACTGTGGCGTTCGCGGCGGTCGACCGTTCACCGATCCTCACGCCGAGCAGGAGGTGGCGCTGCGGCAGGTCGAGGCCGTCCAGACGCGCGGCCCACATTGAGGCGAAGGCCTCGATGTCGCCTGCGGTGAACATCTCGTGCGCTTCGGTGCGGTACATCTCGCCGTCCAGCTGCGACCACACGACCTTCAGGTGGCAGTCGTAGCCGGGCAGGATCTTGCTGAGCGCCAGCGCGGCCGCGTCCTGCTCGACGTCCTGGGACTCCTCGGGCATCAGGTCGGTGTTCGCGGAAGAGAGCACGAACCAGGCCTCCGCGCTCGTGGTCGTGACGACGAGGCCGTCGGCCAACGCGACCAGCTGCGGTACGGGCATGAACCGTTCGGCGCCCAGGCCCAGCATCCTGCCCAGGCGCGATGCACCCTTCTTCGTCGTCTTCGCGGTGCTCATCGGTACTCCTTCGGAACGGAGCGACGCGCCCAGGCGCGGGCCTGGGACTCGCTCAGGTACAGGGCCTGCATGCGCCGGGCGGAGCCCTCGTGGACGGCGTGCATGCGGCCGGGGATGACGGAGTAGGGCGGCACGGGCCAGACCTCAGGAGCGATCCGGGTCCACATCGTGTCGCCGGCGTACGCCAGAACGCGGACGGGGAACCCGTCGCGGGCGTGGGTGCCGAGGTACGGCGGCAGGCCGCGGGTGTTCCCGGCGACGATCTGAATCCCGCTGTGGTGGCCGACTTCCAGCAGGATGCTCAGCGCTTCGACGGCGGGGGCCTCGTCGAGCTGCGTGTCCGCGTTGGTCTGCCCGAAGTGGTGGCGCAGCGCGTCCAGCAGCCGCTCACCATGCTCGATGACGATGATCCGGCGCTGGCTCCAGTCGTCGGCCACCTCGCCGTGTTCACTGCGCAGCCGGTCGAGCATGCCGACGAGGAACTTCTCGACGTCCTCGACACGGGAGTGGACGAGGGCCCCCGGAAGGGAGGTGGCCCACCGGTGAGAGGGGCGGCGACGGTCGAGATCGAGGAAGTCCACGTGCGCGCCGTGGTGCAGGGCCTGCGCGGCGATCGAGCGCAGAACCGTAGTAGGGTCCGTCTTCAAACGGATCTTGCCCAGAGCAGGAATGACGCGAGACTGACCGCTGCTTCGTACGAAGTGGCGGTCTTGTCGTATCTGGTGGCGATTCCGCGGAAGCCTTTGAGCCGGTTGAAGCAGCGCTCAACGATGTTGCGCCGACGGTAGATCTGCCGGTCGAATGCCGGTGGACGGCCTCCGCGCCGGCCTCGGTTGTGCCGGTGCCTTCGCTGGTCGGTCTTCTCCGGGATGGTGTGCGCGATGCCGCGTCGGCGCAGGTAGGCGCGGAAGCCTCGGGAGCTGTAGGCCTTGTCGGCGATGACCTGGTCGGGCCTGCAGCGTGGGCGGCCCTGACCGGTGCGTGGGACGCGGATGCGTTCCAGCAGGGGGCGTGCGCAGATGCTGTCGTGGCGTTGGCCGGGTGTCAGCAGGATCGCGAGGGGCCGGCCACGGCCGTCGCAGGCGAGGTGGACTTTGGTGGTCAGTCCTCCTCGGGATCGGCCGAGGGCGTGATCGTCCGGTTCGTCCGGCCGGTGGGTCCCCCTTTTCGGCCGGTGGCGGCGGCGTGCTGGTGGGCGCGGACGATCGTGGAGTCGATCTGCACCAGCCAGTCGATGTCGCCGGCCGCGTCGGCGTGAGCTTGGATCTGCTGGAGAGCCCGGGTGAACACGCCGTCCAGCGCGTAGCGGCGGAAGCGGGTGTAGACCGTCTTCCACGGCCCGTAGCGTTCCGGCAGGTCACGCCAGGAGATCCCGGTCCGGATCTTGTAGACCATCCCGTTGATGACCTGCCGGTCCGATACACGCGGTCGGCCCGTTGCAGCACGCGGTATCAGCGGAGCCAGCAACTCCCACTCCTGATCGGTGAGTTCATGACGGCGTATCACCCCACCATGATCCACCATCCGATGATCTTTGAAGACGGACCCTAGTTCCCCCAGCCCCGCCCGTGGCGACCAGGACGTGGGCGGGCTCAGCGGGCAGGAAGACAGGGTCGTCGCCGTCGGCCAGGCCGAGCAGGATCCGGTCGCCGTGCTGCAGCGCCCGGATGGTGGGTTCGTCGGACAGGTGCACCGCGCTGCGCAGCGCTTCGATGGGCATGGTGGTCTGGGCGGTCATGACGTCTCCAGGTCGGGGGTTGCTCGGCGCGTGCGACGCAGCCGCCGACGGGACTTGGCCACCGCGTCCGGCCCGTACAGCCGCACCCGCGGCCGGATACGGACAGGCGCGCCGGTCGAGTGGGCCGCATCCGGGCCCTTCGCCGCGAACAGCGCTCCGGCGCCCGGAACCTGCGGCAGGTGCGGCATCCGCTCGCCCAGCCGCCGCGCCCGAAGGCGAAGCCCGAGCCGCGGCGCGGGGATCCGGCCGCGACCGATCACCGGCTGGACACCGCGCAGGAGGTACTGCGCGTGCACCCCCCACACCAAGAGGTTCGTGCGCCGCCAGTAGGTGAGGGACCGCTTCGCGCCGGCGTACGTCAGCCAGATCGGCGGCAGGAGGAAGAAGGGGACGACCGGCTGGGCGGGGAAGCCGAACAGCACCAGCCATCCGGTCCACCACGTGCCGAAGAAGAGGAGCCCGTAGCGAAGGGTGGTGCGGGGGATGCCTTCGCCCAGGTCGATCCCGAGCAGCTCGTGCTGCCGGGTCTCCAGATCCCAGTGGCGTGTGTAGGTGCGGGATTCGCGCATCGTCGACCCGCCGGCTCAGGCGGCCGGGAAGATCGTGGCGATCTTCGAGCCGAGGAAGCTGAGGAGTGCGATGGCCTGGGCGGAGTTGAAGATGCAGTACGCGGCGACCGCGGCCCCGAGGATGCAGGTGACGAGCTTGCCCCACTCGCTCTTGCCCCAGTGGGCGAACGTGCGTATCGCGAGGACGGCGCCGAAGATCGACGCGACGATGCTGATGAGGTAGGAGGCCAGCTCGTTGTTGCCGCCCATGACTCTCCTTGGTCGGGTAGTGATACGAGGGATCGATCGGATGGGCAGCGCGAAGGCAGGGGCGCCGCCGGATGTGTGGCTGCACTACTGGGCCGACACGTGCCAGACCTGCCAGCGGGACGCGCCGTCCGCCCGGACTTCGGCGAGCGTCACGCGGTACGTCTGCTGCAGCTCCGCGCCGGCCAACTTCCAGCGGACGCTCGCCACGCCCGTACGCCGTGAGCCGGAGCCGCTGTGCACCGTCCACGTGTCGAGAGACTGCAGGTGCAGATCACTGCCCAGGGGCCCGATCTGCGCACCGGGCGCCGCCGCCTGGTCAGCCGTGCCGGCGACCCACGCCTTGAAGAAGTTCTCGACTGGCGTCCGCGTGGTGCCGGAAAGCACCGTGTCGGCCGTCGGCGGTTCCGGCTCGCGCCAGTCGACCGGCTGTTCCACACCGACGAGGGCCGGCTGCCCCGTCACCAGCACACGGCCGCTGCTGACGCCCACGGGCACCTGAAGTCGGCGCCATGACGAGACGGTTCGCGCCTTCGTCCCAGTGCCGGCAGTCGAGGAGACGCGCACGTCGACCGAGACCCGGGCGCGCCGCGGCGACGTCTGCACGACCTCGCCGGGGATGCTCTGGGCGACGAGCTGAACTCCCTGCCCGTCCCATCCGACCTGGGCGTCCGCGCCCTTCGGCAGATCTGCAGCCAGTTCCTTCTCCCGCGACTTCGGATCCTTCTCGTTCCACGTCATGTACGAGCGGGCGAAGCGGGCGGCGACCTGCTGCGCGGCGGCTTCCGGCACGTCGTCCTTCTGGGCTTCGGCCTGCGGGTCGGCCAGCTGTTGAGCTACCGGCGGATCCGGTGGGAAGACGATGCTGCGCACGCCGATGAAAGCGAGCAGGCCAATGACACTCCACACCACGAGGCGACCGGTCCGGCGCGCGATGACACTCCCTGAACGCTCATCCTCCTCAGCCCACAGGGGACTTCCCTCCCGTGATTCGACCGGCCGTGCATCGTTCTTTTCCTTGGATGCATGATCCGATCGGCCGGCGAGGGCTTCGGCAAGCTCGTCACCCCCAGCGGCGCTCTTCTTGGGAAGGTTCAAGACCTTCCGCCACCAACTCATTCGGACTCCTCGGCCGTATTGCGGCCGGGGCTATGCCCGGCCAGGCACAATGCATCAGCAAGGCCCGTCGCGCACTGCGCAAGAACCCCACGAAGAAAAGCTATGCCGAATGACCTGTGGATAGATTTCTCGGAGCCGAGGCACCATTCGCCAATCGCTCACAAAAACGAAGGGCCCGCACCGAGTGCGGGCCCTTCGTGTTCGCCGCAAGCAGTCAGGAGAAGTCGACGGTCTCGTCGTACGGCGTGCTCGTCACTGAACGTTGCCGATTGCGCTCCCACTTGAGTAGATCGCTCGGCAGGTACAGCATCAACTGCCCCTTCTTCTTCACGTGCGCTGGGAATGCCGGGTCGTCGGCGCGCGCCCGGCGAAGCGCCGTCAGTGCAATGTCCGGCAGGTATTTTTCCTGGGCGTCCCGAAGGCTCATCGGCACATCGTCGATGACATCGCCACGTGTTTCGACGTGCGCCTGATCCGCAGGGTTCTCGTGTGCCTGGGAGTCTGGCTCCAAGACGGCTTGCCCGGGCGACTCGTCCTCTGCGATCTCCATCGATTGCCCGCTGTGGGCTGTCCCGTCCACCTGTGAGGCACCCTCCCCCAGGGAGCCCGAAATACCCTGTTCGCCCTGTGAGCCTGTGAGGTCATCCCCCTGTTTCCCCAGGAGGACAGGCTGACCTGTGAGCCTGTGAGCCTGTGAGGCCTCGTCCCTGTCGCCGGCGGCAGACGGTTCCGCAGGGGTGCGGCCCATCGCCCACGTGCGCGCCTCTGCATCCGTCATGAACATCACTTGGGTCTCATGGGCGGAGCCTCCCAGCACCACTTGGGCGCGACCGATATGCCGGGTGGACTTGGGAGCCGGCTGCACCTCTGGGACGAGCATTCGCCATGCGTTCTGGGTGTAGCGGGCGAGAATCCGGGTGGCGAAGTTCTCACGCATTTCAGGGCCGCCAAGAGCACGCGCTGTGGCCGACTGCGCAACGAGGAGTACGTGAAGACGAACGGCGCGCCCCATGAAAAGGATCTCTGCGAGCGCGTCAACCGCCGGGGAGATCTTCGGATCGCCCTTTTCCTTGATCTTCTCCCAGTAGCGAGTGAGCTGCTTCATCGTCGCGTTGATCTCTTCGAGGAGGATCACGATGCGAGGACCAACCTCCGCCGGGTCCGCGTCATCTCCGAGCTGCTCTGCCCTGTGAATTCGTCGTTGCCCTTCGGCTCCGAGCGATATCAGCGCCTCGTGAATGTCAGCTATATCGCGACAGTATTCAACATTCTTCACTCCGCGCGCCCACAGGTGCGAAACGCGCTTGAAGTCGAGGATGTATGCGCGGGCGCCGTAATGAATGAGCTGTGAGGCGATGGTACGCAGGATGACGCTCTTACCGCCGCCGGTGCCCGCCGATACCAATACGTGCGGCGACTCGGCGTCGAGGTCGACCGAGACGACTTTGTGTCCTCGTGTCAGTCCGATGAGCGGCGCCGATTCGGGTGCTTTCTGAACGAGTTCTTTCACCTTGGGGTCGCTGAATATGACCTTGCTCGGCGGGCGGTGCACCTTCTTCACCGTCACGTACGGCCTCCGGCCGTCGTACTTCCAGCTGAAAGAGACGCCCTGCAGCGCAAGCTTCTTGACGACCATCTCGGTGACGGCCTGCTCGTTGAACTTGAGATTGACCGGCAGATCGATGCGGATCTCGGCGTCGTCGTCGGAGAAGTTCTGCGGGATGTGCAGGTAGGAGCGGGGACGGGTGGCGGGAGGTATGCCGAGGGGGTCGGCGAGCGCCAGGTGCAGGGGCTCGATCCACTCGCGCATGAGTTCCCGCCGGCCGCGAGTGCGCACCGCGTGGATCACTCCACCGGCAAGGAGCAGGCCGCCGGCACCGGCCGCCCCGTACTGGAGAGCCTCCAGGGTCTGTTCGGGGTCGATCCAGTAGGACCAGCCGCCGCCTGCGATCGCGCCGGCACCGGTTACGCGGGCTGCAGCGCGCTGCCATCCGGGCCGGTAGGACATCGGTCCGACCCGGCCGTCGACTCCGTCGAGGACGGAGGTTCCGGACTTGAGGAAGGTGGCGTTGGTGCGTCGGACACCGTCCATGTCCCTCCCGGACAGGAACCGTCCGAAGCCGAAGAGGGCGGCTTCGATGGCCTCTTCGATCTGCTTGTCCACCTCACTGCGCGCCATCGCCGGTCTCCTTGACAGGGGGTGCCGCCGTCGGTCACGGGCGGCGATCTTGCAGCACGCTAAGCCGAGTTACCTGTGGATAGATTTCGCCGATGGAGCGCTGCTCTGCGAGGTCGCTGCATCGGCGGGTTCCACGGCAGCGAGCACGGGCTGCGTGCAGCAGACGTGCAGCGGCACGCGGGCTGCATGACTGTTTCCCGCGCTGCACAGAAGCGACCTGTGCAGCGCTGCAGGCGATGCAGTACGTGCCGATCTGCTGCTCCCGATGCCCCGGTGCACAGTCAGACAAGTGCTCAGGACGCTTGGTGCAGTCCGGGCCGGCCGCGGAATGCACAGACTCCGCTGCGGGCCGCAGCTCGTCCGTACGACTGCCTCGCCTCGAGTCCCCGCCGTAGACCCAGCCGGTGCAGCGCCCGGGCTTCCACTGCAAGGGCCCTGCCGAAGCGTGCACAAGCCGGCTCGCGTCGCACCACCCAGCCGGCCGCCAGATGATCCTCACTCCGACTCGAGCAGCCCGAGCATTCGGTCGAGCAGCGCTGCGCTGCGCAGTCGGCCGCCTGCACAGCTGCAGTTGCATGCCGCTGCGCGGGTGCACAGGAACTGCACGGCCAGCTCCGTGCACCGCTGCAACACTGCCTCTCGGACGAGCTCAGGACGCGGCTGCGGTTGCCACGAGCTCGGCTTGTCCCTCCTGCATACGGGCACGCTCCTGCGCTTCAGCTTTGGCGATCTTGTAGATCTGGCCACTGTTGACGTCCTTGCCATGCCGCTTCAGCCACTCCCGGAGAACTGGCGTCTCCACACAGTCGAGCACTTCGATCGCAAAGCGAACCGCGTCGGCGTTCTTCATCGCGGCCATGGCCTGCGTGTGCCGATCGGCCCGGCTGGCTTCGCCTTTGCCGTTCGCTTCCACGTCGTCCGCTCTCTCTTCTCGCCTTCCTCGCTCGTGGTCCATGCCCCGTGCCTCCAGACCGCCAGGGGCGGCATGTTCTGCGTCAGCCGCCGCGTGGGCCTGATCCTCGCGCTCGTCGTTGGTGGTCGGATCGTCCGGTTCGATCTCTCGGAGCTCCGGCTCCGCCGTACGCTCGTCGGCCGCACCGCGCTGAGCGCCCCTGCCGTCAAAGACCGGTGTCGCATCCCGCGGGGCTGGCAGCTCTGCGGTGCGCGCCAGCTCCGGCTGCGCCGGGGCCGGCGGCAGCAGCACCGGCTCGATGCCTGCGGCGGCCAGACCGGCCGGGGCCGTCTCCGCGAGCGGCACGCCGTACTTCGCGAGGCGCAGCGGCATCAGCGACTCGACCGGGGCCCTACGTCGCCAGGCCCGGCCGAAGCGGGCCTGAAGGCGGGCCTGGTAGATCAGCCGGTCCTGCTCGAGCTTGATCACCTGCTCGTAGTTGCGCAGCTCCCACAGCTTCATCCGCCGCCACAGCCTGAAGGTTGGGACCGGGGAGAGCAGCCAGCGGGTGAGGCGCACGCCCTCCATGTGCTTGTCGGCCGTGATGTCCGCGATCCGGCCCACCGCGTGCCTGGCCGCCTCGACGGCTACGACGAAGAGGATGGGGATGACGGCGTGCATGCCCACGCCGAGCGGGTCGGGCCACGCTGCGGCGCCGTTGAACGCGATCGTCGCGAAGGTCAGCAGCCAGGCCGTCTGGCGCAGCAGGGGGAAAGGTATCCGCATCCACGTCAGCAGCAGGTCCAGCGCGAGCAGCACACAGATGCCGGCGTCGATTCCGATGGGAAAGACAAGGGAGAAGGAGCCGAAACCCTTGCGCTCGGCGAGCTCCCGGACCGCGGCGTACGACCCCGCGAAGCCGATCGCGGCGACGATGACGGCACCGATCACCACTACCGCGATCAGGGCGCGGCGGGCACGTGTGAGGTGGACGCGGGTGGTCTGCACACGGACTCCTTCCATCGTGAGGCCGTGAGTCTCACCCGGATCGCCTGTGGATAGATTTCGCAGATCGCGCGCCTGTGAGGACTGGTCGACGTTGCCGAGCTCCGATGCCGTGGTCCCGCGCCGCCCGTCCACGGCCACGCACAGGTGTCAGAGGCTTCCCTTAGGTTCGGCCCATGAGTTCTTCTCTGAGCGTCTACCTGCTCGACGTGGCCGCTACGCGTGCCTTGGTCGGATCCCGCGATGACCAGTTGCTGGAGGTAATCCGCACCAGGTTCGAGGACGACCTCGCCCGCGACGACGACTATTTCAGCCACGCAATCGAGGAAGGCGCCCCCAAGGCATACGAGGCACTGCGTGCGGTCATCCACGGTGGGCCCTTCAGCGAGAACAAGGATGACGCCTTCCAGTACGGCTACGCCTACGAGCGGCTGTGCTCGCTCACCGGCTCGTTCCTGGACAACGACTGCTTCACCCCGCACCGGGGTGACTGGCTGTCGAGGGTCGATGAGGGCCTGAAGGCTCTGGGCATCACCGCCGTGTCTGTCGAGCACTTCAGCTACAGCGATCTGCCTGATCCTCTTCCGTACACGTTCACGCCGGGCTGCGGCGAGTGGTCACCTGACCACATCGCACAGGCGCTGGAGCAGTTCGAGGCCACCAAGCGGGCGGTCGATGAGTCGGGCCAGGCGCCACCGCTGGAGCCCGAAGTCCTGGAAGCCGTCATGCAGTGTCTCGGCTGGATGCGTCACGCGGCGGGACGGCCGGGCTTCGGCGTGATCGGCTTCCGCCCCTGAAGTCCTGGACCGCGGAGACCGGATGGCCGCCCCTCCTACCGGTGTCAGCACCGGCTGTTCCACTTCACCGCTCGGCCCGGGGCCGCGCGCTCCCGGCCGAGGTCGGAGAGGAAGTCGTCGAGCAGCTGCCGGGCCGACCTGGTTGCGGATCGCACCATCTGGCCACAACGCCAGCTCAGCGACACATGCCGCGGCGGCCGTCGAAATCCGAGGTACGCACTGCCGTGCGCTCCTCGTGTTCGGAGGTCGTCAACGCGGCGCCTGCACGATCGCTTCTAGTCCTGGTCAGCCCGGTTCGCCGCGAGGGCTGCTTGGACGGCTTCACGCAGACCCATGTCGACCCCCCGCTCCTCCGCGAGCTCCCAGAAGTGCCGGGCGCTGCCAGGGTGTTCGCGCAGCACCGACGCGACGACTTCTGCCGCGTTCCCGGACAGTGAGCGCAGCCAGCCCTTGATGGAGGCCTGCGGATTCCACTGGTCAAAGCGGGCGTCCCAGATGCACATGCCCTGCGCTGCGGCGTCAAGATGATCCCACTCCTCTTCCCGGGCGGCGGTCCTGGCCACGCGCAGCAGCCACCTGATAGCCCGGTCCGCTTCGCTGAAGGCGGGCCACTGACCGCGGTCGCCGTCGACCTGCGCTGCCATGGCGCGCACGAGGGCGATGGACTGGTCGGGGTGGGCCACAAGCGAGGGCTCGGCGGTCTCCATGTCCATGCGGGCGACGGCATCCAGGTAGAGCTCGTAGTTGTCGGGCTGGTTCACGGCGAGGGCGATCAGCTGCGCCGCGGCGTCCTCGTCCCCCTCGGCAGCGGCCGCCAGGAGCCTTTGTGCACGGGTGATGGGCAGCTCGGCCTGGGGAGAGGTCTCCCGTTCGACGAGCGCGATGAAGGCCGCCATGTCCTGGGGCCGGGCGGCCGGGTCCTGCGAGGTGGCCTGGCGTACGACGCCGCGCCACGGCCCCGGCGGAGGCAGCAGGGGGACGTTCGGCTGGGGCCACGTGCCGGTGAGGACCCAGCCGATGACCCGTCCAAGGCTGTAGATGTCGCTCGCCGGGCTGGCCCCGTCGTGCGGGTCCGTGGACAGCTCCGGGGCGGCCCAGCCGATCGAGCCGATCGACGCGTTCGTCAGGGACTTGTCGACGCTCGTTTCACCGCGCGGGCGTCGTGCGATACCCCAGTCGGCCACGGTCCAGCGACTGTTGAGAAGCAGGATGTTCGACGGCTTGATGTCCCGATGGACCCAGCCGTGTTCGTGCGCTTCCGCCAGCGCGGCGGCCACGGCGTCCACGAGTTCCCGCAGTGCCTCATCGCTCTCCAGCTCGGTGCGCTTGTCCTCGACAGTGGCCTCCGCCATCGGCATGACGAACCAGTCGTAGGCGGGGCTGAAGTCGAGCACGGGCATGACGTGGGGGTGTCCCCCCAGAAGCTGGGCAATCGTCACCTCCCTGACCATCCGGCGGCGGGACCCGGAGTCCTGCCTGCGTCGGCGCTTGTAGGCCACGACCGTGCCCGATGCCTTGTGTTCGGCCCGGAAGACGTCAGCCTGGCCCCCTGTGTCCATCGGCAGCCGGTCCATTCGGTAGTCCTTCTTCACGCCCTGGGCCGACCCGCTCACCAGGTCGTAGCCGGTTGGCTTCGGTTCGGCTTCGGCCACGGCGGGTGTGAGGCGGTGCCCGGCGATACGGGTCAGGACCGGCCGCAAGTGCGCGGGGTCGTTGTCGGGCACCGACGCCAGGAGATAGGCGGGGCCGGCTTCCGGGGGCTGCGTCAGACCGAGGACGCGATCGAGGCGGTACTCCACGAGCGGCTCACTCGCCCCGTCGCCCACCGTGGTGCGGTACAGGGTGATCCGGTTGCCGGAACCATCGGGCGAGGCGCTCAGCACCGTGTCCGTGCCCGTGACGAGCACGTGCCCGGGGTAGTGGCCGGCGGTGCGGATCCAGTCATCCTGCCGGCCGAGGCCCGTGGTGCGGCTGAGATCGACGACGGCACTGTGCCCGCTGGCAGCCAGAAAGAACCGGCGTCTGCCCATCCAGACTGCCGAGCGCACGGCCGCCTCGAAGGAGACCGGGTACCGCAACTGGTCACCGACCGCCTGGCCGACCCGGGTCAGCGCCAAGGTCCCCTCGCCGGCCCCGTACGTGACTCCGGAACCCGAGAGCACCCACGGCTCGCCACCAGGCCCGGCCAGCAGCTGTGCGCCCGCATCGAAGCCTCCTGCGACAGCCGTCAGCCTGCCCTCTTGCCAACGGATCACGGCTGGGCCGGCCATGATCAGCACGTCCCCTGCTGGCCCGATGATCGGTGCGCCGTGGCAGCCGGGCACTTCCACGAGCCACCGCGTCCGGCCACGCGACGGGTCGAGTTCAACCAGGCCGGATTCGTAGGTGACGAGCAGCGAGTTCGCAGCGCGCCAAGCCATGCCCATCGGATGCGCCTGCGTCGACTCACCGACGAGAAGAACCTCCGACGTGGCACCCGCCCACGTCTGCGTCGGCACCTTCCTCGGAGCGGTCAGCCGGTCGGGTGGGGTCATGGTCAGGGGAGGGCCCTGGAGCGAGGGCGAGACGACCAAGTCGGCGAGCGGCAGGTAGGGCTGGCGCCGACGAAAGACGTCGCGAATGAGGTCAGCGAGCGGCACAAGGCTGGCGACTGCGGCGTCCAGGTGCGTGCGATCCAGCACCACTCCAGCAGGCTGTACCCGGTCGATGAGATCTTCCTCGACCGGTTCCGGCGTCCCGGTCCAGGGCATGAACACGAAGCGCACGTCCTTCGGCGGGAGGGGAATGCCAAAGCTCTCCACGGAGCGGGCGATGCTGCGTCCCCGATCCGACCCGCTGTCCACCACGAGGCCGACGACGTAGTCCCGTCCCTCGTGGTCGAAGGACACCGCCGCAGGCAAGCCCTCGAAGTCAATGATCTGAACGGCGCTATGAGGAACGCTACGTCGCAGTAGTCCCGCCACGATTACGGCGAGCCGTTCGGCCCGCTCCCGAGCCGGCGCGGTGTCGTCCCCGGCCCACTCGCCATACTCGGCGAGCAGCTCTTGTACCTCGTCCACGCTGTGCGTCTCCGCTCTCGGCTAGCGGCGTTCTGCGGGTGCCGGCTGGCCACGATTGTTTCCCACCGGCGCCGTGTTGGAGTGGCGTTACGGCAGATCGGGACCCTATGACCACGACCGATCCGCCTCCGCCCGGTGCGCTGGGAGCCATCCCGTGACCCGCTGCTATACCAGATCGTCAAGGGCTGCTGTCGCTCGCCTTTGTCGCCTACGTCGTCCACGAACACCCGGCGCTACGGGAATCGGCCGCCGTGCGTGGGCTCGGCACGCTGTTCCTGGCCGCAGTGCTTGCGGCGGGCCGGGGCCAGTGACAACGACGTCGACACCGGCGGCCACCGTTGCCAAGGGCACCCGATCGGTTGTCTCAGGCGCTGTTCGGCGGACGGCAGTATGGGGCCGTGGATCTCATAGAGCTGGTAGGGAGCAACGAAAAGGCGTTCACCGTGATGGTGGCGTTCATCGCGATCTTCGGAGGCATCGCTGGCAACTGGATTGGGGCGTGGCTCCAGTCTCGTGCCGGAAGGGCGCAGGCGTCGGCGGCGCGGGACGCTGCGTGGATCACGGCGGAGGCACAGCGGTTGGCGGCTCTGCACACGGACCGGAGGGAGCTACTCGCCCGCGTAGTGGTGACGGCCCGGCAGGCACATGCGAAGATCTCCGCCGCGTTCCTTCCCCGGCCGGACGGTTCGGACCCGGAGAGCGGCATCGCGCAGATCGGTCCGCAGGTCGATCAGTTGGTCTACGAGGTGGCCGAGTTGTCTCTGGTCACGCCGGAGGCAATCGTGCGGCATGCGGAGAGACTCCGCGAGTCCGTCTCAGAGTTCTACGTCCTGCTCGGGCTGCGCGGGGAGGCCCGTCGGGCTCAGGTGCGTCTCGACCGTGCGGTGGGGGTGGAGGCAAGGCGGGCGCGCGAGATGCTGGTGCTCCTGCGAGAGAGCTACGCGGCGCAGTCGGAGGAGGACGTCGAGACCTTCCGGCCGGCTGCACGGCAGGCGCTGCACGACGTGCCGGCGCTGGGAGACTCGGAGGTGGAGGCTTTGGTGAACGACGCTGCCGAGCCGCCAGTGCAACCGCTCCTCCAGGAGGCGCACGAGTCCCCTCTGTCCTCGCTGGGCGCGCTGGTCGCAGAGGCGCGGCGGCTGCTGGCCGCGGAGTCGGTCAACACGCACCCCCAGTAGGAGGATCGTCGGCTTGGAGTCCTCAACCGGGGGCTGCTCCTGACGTCTGAGAGACGTCTCCGCAGCCTGCCGGAAGCGTGGTGAGCATCGCCTTTACTCTGAGCGTCAGGTTCCAGCTGTCGAAGGTCGCCGCCTCTTACCTAGTGGCTTCTGGGCCCCAGCGCAGGTCAGCGTAGTTCTGTGGCTTTCAGGCATGTCTGGCAAGTTGTTGAGTGCAGTCGGGTGGGGTAGGTGGCTGGGCCACCGCGTGAGCGGTCAGGTGAGGATGGTGGCGAAGGTGCCGGCCACGGTGGCGGCAAGGGTGACGACAGCGGCGAAGGTGACGGCGGCGCGGGTGAGAGCGGCGGGGTAGGTGGCGCCGTCCATGCGGGCGAGCTTGCCCGCGCCGACGGCGGCCAGCAGCGCGACGACGATCACGAGTGTGGTGGTGAGGAGGACGACGGCGACGTTCACGGCAGGCTCCCGTCAGGAGGTGGGGTGTTGACGTGGACGAAGGTCTCGGAATCGGTGTGCGCCATGGTGCGCCGGGACGAAGATGAACACCGGCGAACACCTCACCACCCGGGGGCGAGCACGTGCACGACGAACGGACCGGTCACACTCCGGACTCGGCTCTGACCGAACTGCGCAGGAGGCTGGAGGGCGGGCTGGCCAGGGCCCGGCTGAAGAAGACTGCCCTCGTCGCTCGGACTGGGCTGAGCCGTACGACCGTGCAGCAGGCGTTCCAGGCCGACGGGCCGGTGCCGTCGGCACCGACGGTGACGGCGCTGGCAAGCGCGCTGAGACTGCCGGTGGATGATCTGCAGGCGCTGCAGCGGGCCGCGGCCGGTGGCGGGAACAGCGAACGGCCGGGGCTCGGCCAGCCGATCGGGCAGTGGGATCCGCACGCGCTGGAGGTCCACCCGGCCGGTACCGTCCTGGACGGTTCCGGCTTGCTGGAGCAGCAGTTACTGCCCAGCTATGTGCCCCGCGAGCACGACCTGATCCTGGCGGAGGCGGTGCGGGAGGCGCAGCAGGGCCACAGCCGGATGCTGGTCCTGGTGGGTGAGTCCTCGACGGGGAAGACGCGGGCGTGCTGGGAGGCCGTGCAGCCGCTGGCGGAGCAGGGGTGGCGGCTGTGGCATCCCTTCGACCCCACCCGGGCGGAGGCCGCGCTGGAGGATCTGCACCGTGTCGGCCCGCGAACGGTGGTGTGGCTGAACGAGGCCCACCACTACCTCGGTGACCCGACGGCCGGTGAGCGGATCGCTGCAGCTGTGCACGACCTGCTGACCAGCCCGCAGCGCGGGCCGGTCCTCGTACTGGGCACGCTGTGGCCCGACTACTTCAAGCAGTACACAGCCCTGCCCGCCCCCGGCGGGCCAGATCCGCACAGCCGGGTGCGGGAGCTGCTCGCCGGACGCACCGTGAGCGTCCCCGATGCCTTCGATACCCGCGCCCTGGCCGCGGCGACTGCATTGGCCGAGGACGGTGACCGGCTACTGGCCGACGCCCTCACCCGCGCCCGCGCCGACAGACGTCTGACGCAGGACCTCGCCGGAGGCCCCGCGCTCCTGGAGCGTTACCGCACCGGCAGCCCGGCCGCCAAAGCACTCCTGGAAGCGGCGATGGACGCCCGCCGTCTCGGCGTTGGCCTGCACCTGCCGCAGGCCTGCCTCACCGACGCCGCCCCCGACTATCTTCACGACTCCGACTGGAACCAGCTCACCGCAGACTGGGCAGAGAAGGCATATGCCGAACTCGCCGAGCAGGTGCACGGCAAGCAGGCCCCCCTGAGCCGGGTCACCCCCCGGCCGCAACGCCGCCCACCCAGCCCCTCCGCGCCTGCCGACGCCCCCTCACCGCGGCCGGCGGGGCCGGTGTTCCGCCTCGCCGACTACCTTGAGCAATACGGCCGCACCACCCGCCGCCACGTGTGCCCGCCCGCCTCCTTCTGGCACGCCGCCCACACCCACCTCATCAGCCCCGAGGACCTGTACAACCTCACCGTGGCAGCCGAAGACCGGCTCCGCCTGCAATGGGCCTACCACCTCCGCCTCCGCGCCGCCGGCCACGGCAGCCCCAACGCGCTGTACAGCCTGGCCCGGGAGCGGGAGGCTGCCGGGGACCGGGAGGGCGCCGAAACCCTCTACCTGCAAGCCGCCGACCACGGCAACACCAACGCGCTGTCCGAGCTGGCCCTGATGCGGGAGAAGGCCGGGGACCGGGAGGGCGCCGAAACCCTCTACCTGCAAGCCGCCGACCACGGCAACACCAACGCGCTCTACAACTTGGCCCTGATGCGGGAGAAGGCCGGGGACCGGGAAGGTGCCGAAACCCTGGCCCGGCAGGCCGCCGACCACGGCAACACCAACGCGCTGTCCGAGCTGGCCCTGATGCGGGAGGAGACCGGGGACCGGGAAGGTGCCGAAACCCTGGCCCGGCAGGCCGCCGACCACGGCAACACCAACGTCCTGGCCCCCCTGGCCCGCATGCGGGAGAAGGCCGGGGACCGGGAGGGCGCCGAAACCCTGGCCCGACAGGCCGCCGACCACGGCAACACCGCCGCGCTCTACAACTTGGCCCTGATGCGGGAGGAGACTGGGGACCGGGAGGGCGCCGAAACCCTGGCCCGGCAGGCCGCCGGCCACGGCAACACGAACGCCGTGGTCCACCTGGCCCAGATGCGGGAGAAGGCCAGGGACGGGGAAGGTGCCGAAACCTTGGCCCGGCAGGCCGCCGACCACGGCATGCCCGACGCCCTGTACCACCTGGCCCGCATGCGGGAGAATGCCGGGGACCGGGAGGGCGCCGAAACCCTGGCCCGGCAGGCCGCCGACCACGGCAACACCCGCGCCCTGCACCTCCTGGCCCGCATGCGGGAGGAAGCCGGGGACCAGGAAGGTGCCGAAACCTTGGCCCGGCAGGCCGCCGACCACGGCAACACCCGCGCCCTGTACCACCTGGCCCTGATACGGGAGGAAGCCGGGGACCGGGAAGGTGCCGAAACCTTGGCCCGGCAAGCCGCCCACCACGGCAACACGAGCGCCTTGGTCGGCCTCTGCCAGATGCGGGAGAAGGCCGGGGACCGGGAAGGTGCCGAAACCCTGGCCCGGCAAGCCGCCCACCACGGCAACACCCGTGCCCTGGACCTCCTGGCCCGCATGCGGGAGGAGGCAGGGGACCGGGAGGGCGCCGAAACCTTGGCCCGGCAGGCCGCCGGCCACGGCAACACCGCCGCGCTCTACGACCTGGCCTGGATGCGGGAGGAAGCCGGGGACCGGGAGGGCGCCGAAACCCTGGCCCGGCAGGCCGCCGACCACGGCAACGCCGAGGCCCAAGTCGACTACGACTTGTGGGAGGCGCTCGAAAGGCTGTGGCCCTACGGCCTGGACCCGGATGGTACGCCGACGCCCCCTTGGCAATGATCCACGCGCTACCGGCCAGCGCTCAGGCAGCTGATCGCGGGTGAAGGCAAGAAAGGAATGTCGTGTTGCCATGACCGAGGAAGCTGTTTCGACCGAAACACTTCCGGTAGTTGCGTGTGTCCACCAAGCCCGGATGCTTCGTACGTCGTACTCACGGTGACCCAACCTCGGTTCGACCGGGCCGCCGAGGTCCCCGACCAGGGGCAACGCTCGATGTGCGACCTCGTTACGGCCGAAACGAGGTTGGGAGTTCTGACGTCACGTACGTGCCCAACGTGCCTTAAGACCAGCAGATATCCGTGAGGTGATGAGGCTCGTTGAATTTCCCCACCCGGTGCTCAGGGGTTCCCCAGACCTGCTCACATTTCTCCCCACCCGCAGCGCGCTGACCTGCGGACGG